>CAXUMS010000080.1:0-21329 GCA_964252165.1 uncultured Armatimonadaceae bacterium | reverse complement strand
GTGAATCTGAGCCTGCGGACGTGGGTAGCGCGGCTTCGGGACCGACACCCGGAAGGGTTGCCCGCCCCCCTATATCTGGGTTTGGGCTGGGTGTTCACGCTCGCCGATCTGCTTCTGGTCGCGGGCGGGCTTCGGGCGACCGGCGGGCTGACCGGCTCGCTTTGGATCGTGTTCTTTCTCCTCGTGGTCGCCGAAACCGTGCTTGCCCGCGCGCCGGAGTTGCGGCTGATCCATGCGGGCGTTGCGGTCGCCTTGATTTTGGGAACCGTTCCCCTGCCGCCCGCTCGGATTGATGGGGCTTATCTGCTCGAAATCAGCACACGGTTGGCGTTTCTGGTTGCGGTGAGCAGTGTGAACTGGCGTCTGCGCGATACCGCCGCGCGCCGTAATGCGGAACTGGGCGCGCTCCGCAGCGAACTTCAACTTGCCGGGGAGCGCACGAACCTGTCGCGCGAGATCCACGACGGCGTGGGCAATGCTCTTGCCGCCTCGGTGCTACGTTTGGAGGTTGCGGCCCGTATCGCGGAAAAGCAAGGCGGGGAAAGCGAGCAGGTCGCGCTTTTGCGGGAGGAAGCGCAGGCCCTCCGGCACGCCCTGAACAGCGTGCGCGATTGGACCTTTTTCACGCGCCCGTGGCCGTCCGGCGTCGGTGACACAGATAATGCGAGTGACGCGCCGCCGTCGGTTCGTATCGCCGAGGAGATCGCGCGTTTGTCGCGGCGCACCGGCCTTGCCATGACGATTACGGGCGCGGAGGAGTTGGACCGCCTTTCGCCGGGCGGGCGTTTAACAGTCCTGCGGATTTTGCAGGAAGCCTTAACCAACGCCGCCAAGTACGCCGAGGGCGCAACCGGGGCGAACGCGTCCATCGCGCGCGACGGCGTTCGCGCGCTGGCGGTTACCGTAACCGATAACGGTTGCGGTTTCGATACCAGCGCGCAAGGGGACGTTACGCGCGGTATCGGATTATCCTCGATGCGGGAACGGGCGGAAAGCGCGGGCGGTTCCCTGATGATTACGAGCGCGCCGGGCGGCGGCGCAACAATAACGGCTCGTATTCCGGTTTAGAACCGGCTCGGAAATAAAAATGGATTTGAAAACTTTTTCAACCGTCCCTTGACGGCGCCAAACGCACCCGGTACAATAGGGACGCTTTGTTAGGAGAAGTTGCGCCTTTAGGCGCTTGTTTGACCAATGAGGATGGCGCGACGCGTACGGAATTAGCCCCGCGTGGCGGCGACGGCGTTTCCTATGGGACGAGGGCGTAAATCATGCCCGAACTGCCCGAGGTGGAAACGTTGCGCCGGGGTCTCGAAGCGGGCGCAACAACCGCGGTCATAACAGCGGTTGTGGTCGCAAACCCGAAAATTCTTGCGGGGCAACCCGAAGCGCAATTCCGTGAGCGTGTCACCGGAGCCGTTATTGGCGATGTGGCGCGGCGCGGTAAATATCTTCTTCTTTCCTTGCGCCGTCCGGTAGTGAACGCCGACGCGCCCGTCCCCTCCTCCCTTTTCCTTTGCATTCATCTTAAGATGCGGGGACAGTTGTTACTGGAAAACGGCGGGACGCCAGTGGGTCCGTACCATTGCATCAGCCTTGCGCTGGACAAGGGCGTGCGCGAGTTGCGGTTTTACGATATGTGGACATGGGGCGAGATGCGCGCCCTGACACAAGCGGAAACCGAGGCGATTCCGGGATTGGCGCAGATGGGACTGGAGCCGCTTGGCGGGGCGTGGGGCGCGGATGATTTGCTCGCTAAAGTCGCGAAGCGCAAACAGGCGATAAAGTCGGTTCTTCTGGACCAAAGAATTGTTGCGGGCGTCGGGAACATTTACGCCGACGAATCGTTGTACAGGGCGGGCCTGCATCCGGAGCGGGCGGCGGGAACGCTGACCGAAGCGGAGGCCGCTCGGTTGGTGACGGCGGTTCAAGGGGTGCTGAGCGAAGCATTGAACGGCGGCGGAACCATGTCCGACAACTACGTGGATGTCGCGGGAGCGGTAGGGCGGTTTTCGCCGCAAGTGTATGAGCGCGGCGGCAAGCCGTGCTTGCGATGCGGGGAAACGCTGATCCGCATAAAGTTAGGCGGACGCGGTACGGTGTATTGCGGAACATGCCAAACGTAGCGTAAAATTTTGAGGCGGCGAGGGCGTTAGCGATGCGGCTACGAACCCATGCCAACCGACACCCTGTTTATTCCGACTGAGCGTTACAGGCCGGTCAAACGATAGAATCTATAGAATTAGGAAGCCAATTGGGGCTTCGGCGACGCGCGGAAAGACGCGCCGCCACAAGGAGCATTTGTTACTTATGTCCGACGAAACGACCGAGGCGAAGATGAGCGCGGCGGAAACGACCGAAGAGGTCCAGGCTGCAATCGTCCCTGACGCCACGGCCTCCACGACCAACGACAGCGCGGCAAGCGCGGCGGAACCCGTTTCCGCCGCCACCCCTTCGACAAATGGCGAAAGCGCGTCCAGCGCAGATGCCGTAACGAGCGACGCCTCCCCTGCGGCGGAGGCGACAGCGGCAGTGGAAGCCCCCGCAGTGGAACCTGCGGATGATGACCAGATGCCCCCGCTTGACCAGATCGAAGTGCCGGGCGAGAGTGGGCGCGGCGGCGGACGCAGTGACCGCAACAACGGCGGCGGCGGGCGCGGAGACCGCGGCGGACGCGGGGATCGCGGCGGCGACCGGGGCGGCTACAACGACCGTGATAACGACCGGGGCGGCTTCGGTTCGTCCGGGCGCGAGTTCCAGTCCGGTCAGGTCGTCACCGGAACCGTGGTTCATATTGACACCGACGGCGTCCTGGTGGATGTCGGCGCAAAATCAGAAGGACTCATCCGCCCCAACGAATTGTCGCGCGAACCCATCCAAAACATGGAGGATGTGGTCAAGGTCGGCGATAAAGTGGAAGTCGTCGTTCTGGAAGAAGGCCGCGACGGATCCTTATTCTTGTCCAAAAAGCGCGCCGATTTTGAAAAAGCGTGGGACAAGGTTCAGGAAGCGTTGGGCGATGGACGCACGCTTCAGGCGATCGTCTCCGACCGCGTCAAGGGCGGTTTGGTGGTCGATCTGGGCATTCGCGGGTTTGTTCCCGCTTCCCATGTCGGCAACGGCAAGCTGAAAAACCTCGACAAGTTCGTGGGGATGACCATTCCGCTCAAGGTGCTGGAAGTGGACCGCGAGCATCGCAAGGTCGTTCTTTCGCACCGTTTGGCGACCGAGGAAGAGCGACAACAGCAGAAGGAAGCGACCATCGGCAGTCTGGTCGAAGGCCAAACCCGAACCGGCGTTATTCGCCGCGTCACCGACTACGGGGCGTTCGTGGACCTGGGCGGCATTGACGGCTTGCTCCACGTTTCCGAAATGAGCTGGACGCGCATTAAGCATCCGTCCGATGTGGTCAAAGTCGGCGATTCCGTCAACGTGATGATCCTGAAACTCAATCTGGAGCAGGGCCGCGTTTCGCTCGGTATGCGCCAGATTATGCCCGATCCGTGGGAGCAAGTCGCCGAGAAGTACCATGTCAATGACACGGTCGAAGGCGAAGTCACCCGGCTGGTTCCGTTCGGCGCGTTTGTGCTGCTTGAGGGTGGCATCGAGGGCATTATCCCGAATAGTGAACTCGCCCATCGGCGTATCGCGAAACCCAGCGACGTTCTTGAGGTCGGTCAGATGGTGCAGGTCAAGGTAATTGATGTACGGGCCGACGAACGACGTTTGACGCTCTCGCTCCGCGCCCTGCAACCGCGCGAGGCGGGCGACGATATGCGGCGCCCGACGGATAGCCCCGCCCCCGCTCCCGGAACCACCGAGGAAGCGCGCGAGCGACGGCCCCGGCGTGGCGGACGGCGCGACGAGGAAGACGCGGGCGGCGGCGGCGACTTCCGCCAGTATGTCGCTCCTGCGGGCGGCGGCGGATTTGGCGGCGGATTTGGCGGCATCACGCTTGGCGATATGTTCGGCGATATGCTCGGCGGACGCGGCGGCGGTGCGGCGACCGGCAAGAAAAAGGGCGGACGACGCCGTGACGAAGAAGAAGAGGACGATCTGTCCGACCTCGACAACTTCGATGCGGATGCCACCGCGGACGACGCGGACGCCGATACGGACGAAACGGCGGATGTGGGCGATGTCACCCGAATCGAATCCGCCCCGGCCCCGGTCGCGACTATCGCGGACCTGATGAACGCCGACAAGGACGAAAACGCCGAATAATCGCGGCAAGGCAACGAAGAAAAAGGCCGCCCCATATGGGGCGGCTTTTTTTATGGGAAACATATGACAATTGTCGGACTAACCGGCGGGATCGCTACCGGTAAATCGGCGGTAGCGGACATGTTCGCGGAGTTGGGGGCGCAGGTTTACTCCGCCGACGCCGACGCGCGTGCAGTTCTCGCGCCCAACTCCCCCGCCCTGCCGCGCGTCCTCGATTTGTTTCCCGATGCGCGCGGCGCAGGCGACGCGCTCGACCGCGCCCGTCTTGCCGCGATTATGTTCGGCGATGCGGAAGCGCGGCGGCGTTTGGAGGCTCTCACGCACCCGCTCATTATCGCTCGAATGAAAAGCGTTATCGAACAAGCGCGAGGCCAAAACCGCGACGGCGTTCTGGTGTATGAAACGCCCCTGCTCTATGAGGCCAACCTCCAAAACCTTTTCGATGTGGTTGTCGCCACATTCGCCCCGCCGTCGGTTCAAGCCGAGCGTCTTCAAGAGCGCGAACGCAAGGCCGGACGCGCGCCGCTCACCGACGCGGCGATTACGGACCGATTGGCGGCGCAGTTGCCCGGCGAGGAGAAAGCCCGCCGCGCCGGTTTTGTCATTCGCACTGGTGTTACTTTAGATGAAACGCGGGCGCGTGTGTCTGAGGTGTGGAACGAACTAACCAGCGGAAACTTGTGAACGGGCGTTAAATCAGTCTTCCCAGGCGTAGCCGCGTAGCCGCCGAATTGCGCCCGCGAGCGGGGCGAGACCGAACAACAGGGAGATCAGCAGGAACAGGGTGATGCCCGCGCTTACGAGGATAGCGGCGCGCTCCGGCCATTCTTGCGCGAGGAACAATGCGCCGCCGAGCAGGACGGTGGCGACAATGACGTAAATTGTTGCGCCGACAAAGCCCCAGACCAGCGCGGACAGGCTTGCCCGATGGGCGGGGTTCTCGTAGATGAAGCGGGGAAACAAGCCCGCAATGCCGACGGCAAGGCCGCAAAGCGCGGCGCATACCAGCGCGAGGACGCCCGCGCCCGCAAGTGTCGCCGGGACGGGTGCGCCGAACACGGCGCAGGCAATCACGAAAAGCGGGACGCATAACAAAACCGACGACGCCCACGCGCCCAGCCATTTCGCGCGAATTAGCGTCGCCGAGGAAACGGGCGAGACAAGCAGGAGCCAGAACGCGCGCCCTTCCAGGCCCACCGACGACAGGCCGAGAATGCTGGTTTCCATGTACGCGATAGTGGCGACAATACCGACCGACAAGAACAAGAGGTCCTGCGCGCCCGCGCCCGACGCCCGCGCCTGCCCCGCGATCACGAACGGCACGAAGTACAAAATTACCGGGATTCCGATCTGTGAAAGCAATACCAGATCGCGCACGATGTACCGGGCGTCTTTGGCGAGCAGGGCCTGAACCGGAGCGGTAAGCGGGAGAGCGGCGAGCAGGCGGTCAAAAAACCGAAGTTTGTTGTTGCCGTTGTCGCCATCGCCCTCCAAAAGCGCCTCGCCGACCAGAACAGGGCCGCCCAGTCCCAGACACAGCGCGAGAACAAGCGCGGTCACGGCGCACAAGAGCGCGAACGGGGTAGCGGCGCGGACCGGCGATGGGTCGCCAAGTGCAAGCAGGGCGTCGCGGACCCAGGCGGACGGTAGCAGGGGCGGTGATGGGGATTGGTTTTGAACGCCCGACACGGCGGCGGCGACGGTTCCGCTCCCCGCCCCGCCGTTTGGCGTCATTGTGATCTGCCCGGCTTGCCGGGAGAACGCGCCCACGGTCAGCAGGCACATCGCGACCGCAAGGGCGGCGCTGGCAAGAGCGACAGCCGCCCGGACGCGGCGCAGGCCCACAACGCGGGCGAGGAACAACAGAAGCGCGGCTACCGCGAGCGGCGGCAGGGCGAGAAACAGAACGAGAAGCGGCGCGAGCGCGAGCCATCCCCACCACGCAGGCTGAACCACCCATGCAAGCGCGAGCAATAGGGGAACGCCGATTACCACGAACTGCCCTGATGCGGCCACCACGGCGTCCAAAAGGCGCGCGGCGACAATGGCGGCGGGGCGAACCGGCGCGGACGCGAGAAGCGGCAAGTCGCCAGGCGCGAGCAATGTCGCCGAGACGAACGGGACCGCGCCCGCGAGCAAAAACAAAAACAGGAAAAACACGGTCTGATCGGCGAGGCGCGCGAACGTTTCCGCGCCTGCGACCTGCCGGACGCCCGCGAAAAGCGCGGAGGCGGCAACGAGAATAAGAACAAACAAAACCGCGCCGCCCAGAGCGAAGGCGGCTCCGATGCGCCGGTGAAGGCGCGGCGCGAAGCGGATGGCGTTTCGCCACGAAAGCGCACGCTGCCACAAAAGAATCCGAAGCGCGGCGGAGATGCTCAGGGTTGGGCCGTTCATTCGGTCCCGCCGCCGACCGGCACGAACTCCCGCATAAAGTCACGCACGACAGGAAGCAGTTTGCGCCATTCGGCGAGAAACGCATCGTGTCCGTAGGCGGAATGCATCAGATGATAGCGCACCGGTCGGTTCAAGCGCTCCAACGCCTGCGCGATCTCCTCGGATTCGCGCGGCGGGAATAGGTCATCGGAACTGATGGCAATAAGCAAAACGGGCGATGTGATACGCGCGAGGGCGGCGTCCATGCTCGGGTAGCCGCGCGAAACGTCATGGAGGTCCACGGCTTTGGTCAGGTACAGGTAACTGTTTGCGTCGAAGCGTTTCACGAGCGTTGCGCCTTCCTCGTGCAGATACCGCTCCACATCGAATCGGGCGTGAAGGTCTCGCTCCAGTGCGGACTCTTGGAGCGCGGGCTTGCGTCCGAACTCCATACTCAAAATCTCATCGGACAGGTACGTAACGGTTCCCACCATGCGCGCCAGGGCAAGACCCGCGTCCGGGCCGTTGTTTCCGTCGTCGTAGTACGCGCCCCGTTTCCAGTTGGGATCAAGGCAAATCGCCCGGCGCGCGATCTCGTTGAACGCGATCCCGCGCGCGGACAAGCGGGCGCAGGTCGCAATAGGCAATGCGGCGCGGACGCGTTCCGGGTAGGACACAGCCCATTCCAACGCCTGCATTCCGCCCATCGAGCCGCCCACGACAAGCGCAAGGTTCATAACCCCCAAATGCCGTAACAGCCGCTCCTGCACACGCACCATGTCGCGGATCGTCACGATGGGGAAGGTTAGACCGTACGGCTTGCCGGTTGAGGGGTCGAGCGAGGCCGGGCCAGTCGTGCCGCGACAGCCGCCCAGTGCGTTCGGCGCGACCACAAAAAACCGGTCGGTGTCAAACGCCTTGCCCGGCCCGATAAGCCCGTCCCAGTAGCCGACTGTACGGTTCGTCGCGGCGTACTTGCCCGCCGCGTGCGATGTTCCGGTCAGGCCGTGCAACACCAGAATAACGTTGTCGCGCCGGGCGTTCAGCGCCCCATAGGTTTCGTACGCGACCTCGACACGAGTGAGCGTTTGGCGATTCTCCAGCACGAAAGGGTCCGCCTCTGACCCGAACGCCCACTTTTTCTTTTCGACCAGTCCGACTGACCCGACCGCCTCATCCGGGCTTAGCGGAGCGGACGCGTCACCCTCGGAGGCGATCAGCGCACCGCCCATTCGTCGGTCCCGTCCAGTCCGATAGATGATACCTCGATACCCTCGGCGCGCGCCCATTCCAAACCGGCGTTTATATCCGCTCGTCGGCCCGTAATCTCCAGAACCGTGTAGCCGCCGACCTTGATATCAATACTGGCGCGCCGAATCGAGAACATCAAATTGTAATCGTGGGCAAGATGCCAGATAATCGGCTTTGTCACCTGCTCCAACGGGAAGTTCAGTTGAACGCGGATCGTTTCTTTTTCCATCGTGTTGTCACTCATGGCGTTATTGTACCAACTTGCGCCCCACGCGGCGCTTCATGATGGGTATACTGCGTGCAAATGGAAAACGCCGCCGAACTGCAAACGCCCCTCGCGGGCGCCGATTTAACCCCGAACGAAGCCCAACTCCTCGCCCGCGCCCAGACCGTTGCTGACACGACTTTAGAGCCGCACGCCGAAGCCGTGGATCAAGGTTTGGAGCCGCTTCGCCCGAACCTCGACGCGCTTGCGGATGCGGGTCTTGCGGGCGTTACGACGCCAACCGAATGGGGCGGGCAAGGGGTGTCCGGCGCGTTCCAGCGCGAGTTTACGGAACTTCTCACAGCGGCGTGCGGCACGACGTGGTTTACGATTACGCAGCATCTGGGGTCGTGCGGAACGTTCGCATCAAGTGTGAATCCGAGCCTTCGCGAGCGGTATCTGCGCGATATGGCGGCGGGTCGGCATTACGTCGGCGTCGGCTTCGGGCATCTGCGCCGCCCTACCCCGATGATGACCGCAAAGCAGGTTCCGGGCGGCTATGTGTTGAACGGCGTCGCGCCCTGGGTGACCGGCTGGCCGTACCTGTCCGGCGTGATTTTCGGGGCGGTTATCCCGGACGCCGAGATGGAGGCGAACGGCGACCAGAAGCACATTTATCTGTACGCGCCCGCCGACGAGAACGAACATCTTCACGCGTCCCCGCCCCTGCCGCTGTGCGCGATGAACGCATCCGCGACCACCGAAGTCACTTTGACTGACTTGTTCGTGCCGGACGAAAATTTTGTCCGGTTCTCATCACGGCGGCAAATGGCGGAGGGAGATGAACGCGGTATCGCCGGGGCCGTTTCGCCGCCGCTCGGTTGCGCGCGGGGGGCATTAAAAACGCTTCAACAGGCAGGCGAGCGTCGCACTGAATCTTCCTCTTTCGCCGATGCCGCAGACGGCCTGGAGCGCGAGATCGCGGAGTGCCGTGAAAACGCGCGCCGGTGGGCGGACGGACCAAAGGATAATTCCGAATACAAAGCGGGCGCGCTTGATGCGCGGGCATGGGCGATCACGCTTGCGGTGCGGGCCACGCATATGGCGGTTGCGGCTTCGTCGGGCGGCGCGAACGCCCGGACGCATCCGGCGCAGCGGCGTTTTCGCGAGGCGATGTTTTACACGCTAGTCGCGCAAACGTCGGATATTATGGCGGCGACGCTTACGCGCTTGAGCAAATGATAACGACAACAAGAAACAAAAACCGTGCCGGAAGGCGCGGTTTTTGTCATTTTAGTAAACGTCGTTATTGAGGATCAACGGAAGGCGGTTCCGCCGCTGTGGCGGGTTTTGTCAGCGAGCCGGTGACATTGCCGATTTGCGGCGTAAACAAGCGCGTGTCAATCACGCCGAGTAGCAACGTTGCGATGGCGGCGATAAGCGCGACGGTTTTCGCCCCGCCCGCGCGCGGGAACGAGGTCTCAACCAGGTCCGAGGCGGGCCTGAAATACATCGCGACAACGATATTGAAGTAGTAGTACACGCCTATAACGCTGACCACAAGACCGAGAAGCGCGAGCCATGCATACCCGGCCTGCACCGCGCCAAGGAAGAGGTACAACTTGCCGAAGAACCCGGCGGCAGGCGGAACCCCTGCCAGTGACAGCATAAACAGCGACAGGGCGGCGGCGGCGAGCGGTTGCGACCGGGACAATCCCGCAAGATCGCTGATCTCCATGTATTCGCGACCGTCGCGGTTCCGGCCCAGCCAGAGAAGGACGGCGAACGCACCCAAGTTCATAAATGTGTAGGCGAACAGGTAGTACAACACCGCGCCCTGCGACAAAACGCGTCCGCGCTCCACGCCCGACGCCAGCACGCCGACCAGAATATAACCGGCGTGCGCGATGGACGAATACGCGAGCATCCGTTTCAGGTTGGTTTGCCGAACCGCGAGAACATTGCCGACGATCATCGTAAGCGTAGCGAGAATGGCGAGCATCGCCTCGAACGGCACCACGGCGTTTCCGTTCAGCAACACTTGATAAAACCGGATAAACGCGGCGAACGCGCCCGCTTTCGCCCCCGCCGACATGAATGCGGTAACCGGCGTGGGCGCGCCCTCGTATACATCCGGCGCGTACGCATGGAACGGGACGATGGACGCCTTAAAGCCCAACCCGACGATCACAAACGCCACTCCCGCGACGAACAGCGGTGACGCGGCAAGCGGCGCGCCGCTTGCCGCCGAGGCGCGCAAAACTTCGCCAATGGTGTAAAAGTTGGTCCACGAACGACCGGTTACCTCATGCCCGCCCTGCGCGATGGACGAGCCGACCGCGCCATAGATAAGCGCGGTTCCGTAGAGGAGGAAGCCGGATGCGAACGCGCCGAGCAGGAAGTATTTAACGGCGGCCTCTTCTGAGCGCAGTTCGCGGCGGGCGTAGCCGGACAGGATATACAGCGACACTGATAGCACTTCGAGACCGATAAACACATTCACCAGGTCAAAGGACAGAGCCATCAGCATCGCGCCCGATGTCGAGAACAAGATCAGGGCGTAGAACTCGCCTTGATTGAAATCGTTCTCGGAAAGGTAGCGTCCCGCCATGCCGATAGAAAAGGCGGCGATAATGCATAAAACAATGCAGAACAACGCGCCAAAACTATCCGAAATCATGCCGCGCCCAAAAACGAGAACGCCCGGTTCGGTGTCCGGGCCGACGGTTTGAACGCCCAGGTTCGCCGCCGCCGCCACGCCCGCAAGAATCAACCCTACGATGCTGACGAGCGGAAGCAGGCGCTTACGCTGTGCGGTAGGCTTACCGACGTCAAGGAGCAGAACGACCATTCCCAGCACGATCACAAGGAGCGGCGCGATGATGGCTTTTATGGCTTCCGATGTTGAAGGCACGATATTGTTAAAATCCTAAATACAAAAGTTACGGTGTGACAGGAGTAGCAGGCGGAGCGGGGTCGGCGCCGGACCCGCCCGGTTGACTGGGTGAAAGAGCGGGCGATCTTACAGACGGGGCGAGTTGCGGTTCGGAGGTCGGGAGAACAATTTTTTCAGGCTCCACATAGCGGATTGGCTCCTGGCCCAGCGTCACGTTCCTTAAAAGCAAATCGAGCGAGGCGTCCATCTTTCGCAGGAGGAAGCCAGGCGCGATCCCGACCGCGAAGATAAGCGCGACCAGCGGCAGAACCAAGGCGAGTTCGCCGCGCGACAAATCCCCCATCCGGCGCACGACCGGCTTGTCCACCGGCCCGTACAAAACGCGCTGGGCCATCCAGAGCGTGTACACCGCCGACCAAATAACGCCCGTGGTTGCGAACGAGGCCGCAACCGGGAACGTTTGGAACGCGCCCACGAGAATGAGAAACTCCCCAACAAAGCCGTTGGTGAGCGGAAGCGCGATGGACGAAAAAGCGACAATCAGAAAGATGCGGCTCATTAGGGGCATCTGCTCCCACAAACCGCCGAAATCGGTGACGCGGGTTCGCCCCGCGTTCCGCTCCTGCAACATGCCGAAAAGCAGGAACATCGCCCCGGTCGTTACGGTGTGGCTGACCATCATCACCATCGCCCCTTGCGCGCCCTGCGGCGTGAACGAGAACAAACCGAGAACGACAAACCCTAAGTGACTGACGGACGAATACGCCATGAGCCGCTTGAGGTCGCGCTGAACGGCGGCGACAAGCGCGCCATAGATGATGCTGATAACCGCAAGCGTGATAATAACTGGCGCGGCGGCCCGTGACGCCTCTGGGAACAGCGGCAGGCAGAAACGCAACATTCCGTACGTTGCGAGTTTCGGCAAAAGGCCGGCGATAACCACGCCAACCGGCGATTCGCCGTACGCGTCCGGGAGCCAAGTATGAAGCGGAAACAGGGGAGCCTTGATCGCGAAAGCGAGCATAAATGCGGCGAACAGAAACAGCGCCACGGTTTCGCCCAGTGGATGGTCCGCAAGGGCGGACTTAATCACCAGCAGGTCGAACGAACCGGTTTGACCGGGCAGGGAGCGCGTGTATAGGTACAGCGCGAAGATCGCGACCAGCATGATGAGCGAGCCGAACAGCGTGTACAGGAACGTTTTGGTCGCCGCATAGACGCGGTTCTTGCCGCCCCAAATGCCGATTAGGAAGTAAATCGGGACGAAACACGCCTCGAAGAACACGAAGAACAGAATCAGATCAAGGGCGCAAAACGACCCAATCATACACGTTTCGAGAATAGTGAGCAGAACATAGAACTCGCGGGACCGCTCGCGAATGGCGTTCCACGAAATGCCGACCGCCAAAACGTGCATCAGCGTGGTTGTGAGAACCAGCCACATCGCGGGTCCATCCACGCCGACATGGTAGCGGATACCGAGCGCGGGGAGCCACGGAACGTTCTCGACATACCGAAACAAACCCGTCGCCTGCGCGGGCGTGACCGGGGAGTCCGGCGGTAAAAGCGCGCCGCCATCGTAGCCGAGGAGCAGAAGCGAAACCGCGAATGTCAGCAACGCCCCGGCGAGCGCGATGGTGCGCGCGGACTTCGCAGGCGCAAACCCGATCACGCACGCGAACACGAGCGGCAAAACAAGCAAAAGACTGAGTATTGGTACCATAATGTTGAGCGGCGCCGTTTTCTTAGCGCGGAACCACTAACGCCCCGGTGTTGAGTGCAACCAGACAGCCAACGACAACCACGACCGCGCCGATAAGGAGCGACAGGGCGTAGTTGCGAACGTAGCCGCTTTGCGCGCCCTTGATAAGGTTTGCAAGGCCGCCCACGCCGCCCGCGACGCCGTTCACCGTACCGTCAATCACGCGCGCATCCATGCCGCGCCACAGCATAGTAGCGAGACGTTTGCCGCCCACGCCGAAGAACTCATTGTAGCCAGCGTCCACGCCCCAAAGGTTAACCATTGCGCGTGTGACCAGGTTGTTCTGTTTTTCCGCGTCGGTCATGCGTTGACCATCCTTCGCCCGCTTGTACGAGTTCCACGCGAACAAGCTTATCACAACCGCAAGGACGACCGACAGCAACACGAGAATGACTTCCAGCGTTTGACCGAGTTCGAGTGGACGCCCCGCGGTCTTTCGCCAATCCACGGTTTCGCCCAGGAAGTTTTCGAGCGCCGAGCCAATATGAAGCGGCGCGAAGCCGCCCAGGAACCCGCCCACGGTAGACAATCCGGCGAGGATCCAAAGCGGAGCGGTCATTGAGGCGGGCGATTCGTGGATGTGGTCTGCGACATCTTTATCCGCACGCAAGGTTCCGGCGAAGGTTTTGCCCATCATGCGCCACATGTAAAAGGCGGTCAGGCCGGACACAATCCAACCGGTTACCCAGAGCGACCAGTTGCCCAGCCCCCCTTGTCCCGCCCCGGCGAAAGCGTTGGCTAAAATCTCGTCTTTCGAGAAGAACCCGGCCAAAGGCGGGATGCCGGAGATGGCGAGCGCGCCGATAAACATCGTGCGGTACGTCTTCGGGATGCGCGACGCCAACCCGCCCATTTTCCGCATGTCCTGCTCGCCGCCCATTGCGTGAATAACCGATCCGGCGCAGAGGAACAGGAGGGCCTTGAAGAATGCGTGCGTCATTACGTGGAACATCGCGGTTCCGAATGCGCCCACGCCGCAGGCGAGGAACATATAGCCCAACTGCGAAACGGTCGAGTAGGCCAATACCTTCTTGATGTCGTTCTGGACAAGGGCGATGGAGGCCGCGAGAACCGCCGTCACCAGACCGATTACGGCGACAATCGTCATCACGGTCGGCGACAAGAGGAATAAAACATGGGCGCGCGACACGAGGTAGACGCCGCCCGTCACCATCGTGGCCGCGTGGATCAGGGCGGATACCGGCGTCGGGCCTTCCATCGCGTCCGGGAGCCACACGTACAAGGGAATCTGCGCCGACTTGCCCGCCGCCCCGACAAACAGCAACAGCGGAACCATTGTCGCCGCGATGGTGGACGCGCCAAAAACGATGTCGCGGTTGTACCCGTTCGCGAACGCATGGGCGAGGCCGTTTTGCGTCAAAACGCCGTTAGGGCCGAACATATCGAACGTCCCAAAGTACTTGAAGATAAAGAACAGGGCGACCAGCAAAGCCGCATCGCCGACGCGGTTGACGATAAACGCTTTCTTGGCGGCATTGCCCGCCGCGCGCCGCTCGTAGAAGTAGCCGATGAGCAGGTACGAGGCAAGGCCGACACCTTCCCACCCGATGAACATTACGAGGAAGTTCGCGCCCATCACCAAAAGCAACATGAAAAACACGAACAGGTTGAGGTACGCGAAGTAGCGCGCGTAGCCTTTATCGTGGCTCATGTAGCCGGTCGAGTACAGGTGAATCAGGGTTCCGACGCCGGTAATGATGAGAAGCATCAGGGCGGTAAGCGGGTCCACGGCGAGTTGAAACGACACGCTAAGCGGTTGCCCGCCCGCAAGAGCCGGAACGCGCATCCATTCCCACGCGGACGAGAACAAGCGATGTTCGGCACCGCCCCCCCCGCCGACAACCTGTAAAAAAATGACAACGGATAACAGAAACGACAAACCGACAAGAGCCGTTGCGAGACCGCCGATAAGTTTCGTTCCGCCTTTGTCCAGATGCGCCTCGTCATGCGCGCCCGGGCCGTGATGCGCGGGCGCGCCGGTGTCGTCGTGACCGGAAGCGGCGGTTGCGGTTTCCATATCATAAACGGGCGCATCCGACGGCCCTGCATTGCGAGCGGCGGCGTCAGTGGTTGCGTCGCCGGTGTCCGCTACCGGACGCGGCGATTTGGTGATTCCCGCGCCCAAGAAGGCGATCAAAAGAAAGCCCAAAAGCGGCAAAAGCGGAATTGCCCACAATAATGGCATTAGCGGCTAAACCTGCGGTCCATAAGCATTCGATAAACTTCCCAAAATTAAACGGCGACCGCCGTTCTACCCGCGCATCAAACTGACCTCGTCCACGTTGATATTCTCGCGCGAACGGAAAATACTGATCAAGATACCAAGCCCCACCGCGACCTCGGCGGCGGCGACCGCCATCACGAAGATCGCGAACATCTGCCCGCCCGCATCGCCCAGATACCTGCCGAACGCAATAAATGTCAGATTAACCGCATTTAGCATTAGTTCCACGCACATGAAGATCACAATCGGGTTCCGTTTGATGAGAACGCCGACCGCGCCGACCGTGAACAGCAATGCGGACAGTATCAGGTACCAGGAAAGCGGAACCACGCCCGCCACCGGGGTCAGATTATTCAAGCCACCCTGCGTCGCCGCCTGCGCGCTTTGTTGCGCTGTTAGTTCGTTCATGGGTTTTAGATGCCGCCTCGTTCCGGCTCGCCCGCCCCGCGCTTGGCGAGAACCACCGAGCCGATAACCGCGATGAGAAGCAGGATGCTCGTTATCTCGAACGGGAATAGCCAGGGTTGCGCGGGGTCGTACAGCGTTTGCCCGATTCCCTCGGGCGTACCGTATTGATTGGGCGTCAGTGGCGCAGGTTTCGCCGGGACCGCTTCGTCACCGGAGGCCGTTGCGTCACTTCCTGTAGCGCCCTTGCTATCCGTCGCCGCACTCGCCGTCGCCGTTGCCGCCCCCGGAGTGATCTCAACGCCTTGCGCGGAGATAACACGCGGGCGGACACGTACACGCGTTGGTATCACCGCGCCGTTCGCATCCAACTGCGGTGTCGGCGTTGCCGTAGCAATGGCGTAGCCGACCACGGCGGCGAGCAAAAGTCCCGCCCCGACCGCGACCGGTTGTTGCCAGCGCAGACGGTCCTCGGCGCGATCCGGGGTCCCGAGGTTCAGGAGCATGATCACAAACAAAAACAAGACCAGAATCGCGCCCGCATACACGATAACCTGCACCGCCGCCAAAAAGTACGCGTTCAGAAGAAGGTACAAAACGGCGACGCAAAACAAATTCAACACCAGAAACAGCGCGGACCGGATCGGGTTCGGGTTCAGAACCATCACAATCGCGGTCGCGAGTGCGCCCAGTGCGAAGATCAAAAATAGAATGGTTTGCGCCGACAAAAGCGCGGCGAGTAATTGCGGCATATCGTGCTAAATCATCTCTGCAAAGTCAAAACCGTTATAGGCAAGCCCGAAACAAACCCCACAAAGAGTAACAGACGCGCGCCGCGTTGTCAATGCGGCGGATGGGTGTTGGGTGTTAGGTGTTAGGTGTTAGGTGTTGGGTGTTGGGTGTTGGGTGTTGGGTGTTCTGAGAATACCGCTTGGTTGGCGCGTTTCGTTTATGCAATTGGTTTGGTATAGCCAGTAACACCCAACACCCAACACCTCAATCCACACGTTCGCGGTTCGGGTCCGGGACGAGCAACATTTGCTTTGTGTAAATGAGCGATGCGCGATTGTCCTCGGTAAGTTCGTACTGGTCTTTGAGTTCGACCGCCCCGGTCGGGCAGGCTTCCTGGCAAAAGCCGCAGTAGATGCAACGGATCATGTTTATCTCGTAGCGCACCGCGTAGCGCTCGCCAGGTGAAAAGCGCGCTTCCTCGGTGTTCTCATCGGCGACCACGAGAATTGCGTTCGCGGGGCAGGCCCCGGCGCAGAGGGAGCAACCGATACACTTTTCCATCCCATTGTCGTACCGGTTCAGGACATGGCGCCAACGAGCGCGCGTCCCCATCACGCGGCGGTACTCGGGGTACGAAACCGTGGTTTTGGTTTCGGTCAGCTTGGCTCCAATAGTCGCCATGCCCTTGAACGGCGCGACAACCTCGGAGGCGATTTGTTTTACATCGGTCCAAAAGTCGGACATAAGATTTTTATTCTAAGAACAGCGAGATAGTTGATAACAGTAAAGCGAGAAAAACAGAACTCCCGCCCGTTAAACGACTTCGGGCGCGGGGGCGGACGCGGTGGGCGTGACCGTGGTGGGACGCAAGATCGGCGCGCCAATGCCGCGTGTGGCGATAAGATCGGACGGAACTAGCGCGGTGGTTTTGCCGCTCTTGAGAACGGCGGCGTACTGCGCTTTTTTGCCCATCAGTAAGCCGAGACCAATCACAGCGGCGACAACAAGGGTGGCGAGATGCCCGATCCAGAAGCCGTACGAGTCCTGAAGCGCGAGGTCAAGGGCGATCAGCGAGATATTAACAAGCGCGGTCGGAAGCAACCCCTTCCAGCCGAACTTCATCAGCATGTCGTAACGCAAGCGCGGAAGCGACGCGCGGAGCAGGATGAAGAAACAAATCAGGAAGAAGACCTTGATCCCGAGCCAGAACGGGCCAAGAATCGCATTGTTGACGAGATTGATTATCCCGGCGGACAGATTTAGTGTTTCGTGCGCGGACGCCGGTATCTGGCTTAAAACGCCCCACGGCGCGAGCCAGCCGCCCAGGAACAGCGTGACGGCGATAGCGGACACGATCAGCATGTTCGTGTACTCGCCCATGAAGAACATGGCGAACTTCATGGACGAGTATTCGGTATGAAAGCCCGCGACCAGTTCGGTTTCGGCTTCCGGCAGGTCGAACGGCGCCCGGTTAGTTTCCGCGACCATCGAAATCAGATAAATGCCGAACGCGATAAAGCCGAACGGGAACAGTCGGAACACGTTCCAGTCCCAGAAACCGGACTTCCACGAATGCTCGAAGACCGTGTACTGAGTTCCGGCTATTGGCGTCGCCCCGATAAGCCCTTGCCCATCGGTGAAGAAGCGGTCGGCGTTCAGGCTGGTCCCCTGCACCAGGGCCTGCGTGTCCAGCGTCCCGATCATCAGGGCGACCGCAATAATGGACAGGCCCATGCCGAGTTCGTACGAGATGACCTGCGACGACGCCCGTAAACCGCCCAAAAGCGAGTATTTGTTGTTCGACGACCAGCCCGCCATAATCGTGCCGTAGACTTCAAGCGAGCCGATAGCGAGGAGGGCGAGGATACCGACATTCAAGCCGGGCGCGGCGATCCCCCAGTCCGGCGAGCCGCTCCAGGGCAAAACCATCGTGGACATCAAGACCGGGGCAAACGCGACAATCGGTGCGATGGCGTACAGCGTTCGGTCCACGTTTGTCGGGATGATTTCTTCTTTGAAGATGAGCTTCAGGACGTCCGCAATCGGTTGCAGGGTTCCCTGAAAGCCCACGCGGTTCGGGCCGAGCCTGCCCTGAAGAAGCCCGAGAAGTCGCCGCTCGCCCCAGATAATGCCCGGAACAAAGATCAGGACCCCCAACGCCCCCATCAAAACCCGCAGTATGGCGCGGATTACCAACGCCCACCCTTCAATGTGCGGGCTGGTAAGCGGCAAAACAAACAACTGTCGCCAAATATCGCTATCGGTAAAATGCATAGTTTTTAGGAATCAACCCCGGAGATTTTAACCACAAAGACACAAAGAACACAAAGTCCAGACGGAATGAAGAGAAGAAACGAAGTTAATTTATCGTTTCCGAACTTTGTGTTCTTTGTGTCTTTGTGGTTAAAACTCTTAAACGACGGCTAATGCTGCCGATTTTGGGATGGCGCGGGCGTATTCGCGGTAGATGTCGCGGGCGGAGAAGTACGGGACCGCCGTTCCCAGGCGGCCCATCAGGTCAGCGAGTATGCGCCAGTCCGGGCGGCAATCGCCCCTAAGCGGAACGGCGGGGCGAATTTTCTGTTCGCGCCCTTCGATGTTGACGAAGGTTCCGTCTCGTTCCGCAAACGACGCGGCGGGCAGAACCACATCCGCCCGTCTTGCGGTCTCGGTCATAAAGAGTTCGTGGACAACCGTGAACTCGGCCTTCTCCAACGCACGGCGGGCAAGATCCGGGTCACGGAACTTGTCGGCGGGGTCGCTTCCCATGATATAGAGCAAGCGAACTGCGCCCGTTAATGCGCCGTTAAGGATACCGAATGTATCTCGGCCCCGCACGGTCGGAAGCGGAGCGTTCCACAGTCGGGCGACGGCTTCGCTCGCCTCGACCGACGACAGCATACCCGGTAAAAGGTCCGGCGACGCCCCGGCGCGCGGCGCGCCCCACGAGTTGCAATCCGGTAGCAGGACGTTCAGCTTCGCCCCGGTCGCGCGGCAGATGGCCTCGGCTCGCTCGTAATCCGACGCGGAAAGCGTGTGCGGGAGGAGCAAAACGGCGTTGTCGCCGCCTTGTCGTAGAGATTCCTCGGCGGCGGCGTTCAGGGCGTCGGCCTTGATCCATTCCGCACCCCGTTTGCTGATCGCTTTGTAAACGCGCAGGTAAACAATGGGCTGGTCCCAGTCCAGTTTCATGCCCACCGTCACGATAGTTTTGAAGTTCTCGATCTCGGCGATACTCGTTTCCATCGGCAGGAACGGGTACTCGGTCATCTGGTGGTCAATGTTGTTCGTGCCGATCACCGCGCGCATCATCTTGCCCAAAAGATAATTTTCTTCCAGCGTGCAACGGGTCGAACCAATAGCGGCGATAGCGTCCGGGCCGTAGTCCGCCTTGACGCGCACGATATTGTCCTCGATGGCGCTCAGGGCCTCATCCCAGGACACCGGGATAAGCTGATTGCGCTTACGAAGAAGCGGGGTTGTGATCCGCTTTTCGTCGTTGACGTAGTACTGCCCGAACTTGCCCCGGTCACACGTCCATTCCTCGTTGATGGCTTCGTTGGCGCGGGCGTTAACCCGGACAAGATCGCCCATGCGCGATTGCACGGCGACATTACAACCGTTGCCGCAGTTGCCGCAGATGGAATCGCTCGACTTAATTTCCCACGGGCGCCCGGCGAACCGATACGTTCGCGAGGTCAAAGCCCCGACCGGGCAGATCTCAATGGTGTTGCCGGAAAAGTTCGACGAGAAATCATGCCCAAAGAATGTCCCGATCTCTGAGGCCGCGCCCCGGTTCAGGATGGCTAACTGTCCGTCGCCGCTGATTTCCTCGGTGAAGCGCGTACAGCGCATGCACTGGATGCACCGCTCGCGGTCCAGAACCACGTAATCCGAAATCGGGTACGCTTTGGGGAAGTGCCGCTTCTCCTCGATGAAGCGCGAGGTCGGAGGGCCATAGGCGACCGTCATGTTTTGAAGCGGACACTCGCCGCCCCGGTCGCAGATCGGACAATCGAGCGGGTGATTGGCCAGCAAAAACTCCAACATTCCGTTCTGCGCTTTTTTGACCTCGGGCGTACCGGTCAAGATCGCCATACCGTCCGCGCACGGAACCGTGCAGGTCGTCATCAAACTCGCGCGACGTTGCCCGAACATTTCAAGTTCCACCGACGCCAGACACATCCGGCACGCCCCCACCGACGTCAGGCGCGGGTGGTAGCAGAAGTACGGAACGTCCGCGCCCGCCTGGAAGCACGCCTCAATCGCCAGCGTTCCCTTCGGCACCTGAACGGTCACGCCGTTCACGACGACGTTGATCAACTCAACGCCTGAGGCCTTCGCCGCCTCAACGCCCGCCGCGACGGTTTCCGCATCGCGTTTTTCGGTCGGGGCCGGGTCACGCGGGGCGCGCGGGGCGTCGGCGACGGTTTGCGCCCCGCCCCCGGCCTGCGTAGACGAGACCGCGGGCTTGCTTTCGTCCGGCTTCGCCGCCTCTTGCACCGCCGCCACACCGCCCGGCGCGCCCGCCCCGGTTCCGGGCGTGGTCGCGCCGCTCGCCGGGTCGCTTGCGTTCGCGCCGACGTTGACGGTCGCGCTCCCCTCGGCGATTATCTGCTGAGCCGCTTGCTGATCCGTCGAATTTTTGGGCGCGTTCGCCTGCTCGGACGGGTTGGTTTGGGCGGAACTTAATTCCGCCGCCTCGTTTTTCTTGTCGGTTTCTGCCACGTTTATTTCGCTTACGCTTCTAAAAATTGTTTACGGTAACTGCTTCGGCTCGTCTTTTTATGGGGGTGGCGGTAGTTGCGGCCCGCTCTTTTCTAACGCGAGTTCCAAACGCAAAAGCAAGTTCTCAAACTTCCGTTCTTGCAAGTCTCGCTCATACCGCGCCCGCTCACGATCTCGCTGAAGATCAAGAGCGAGATGATTTACCTTTTCCGCAAGGCGGTCCAAATCGCCACGCAGATTATCAACATCGCGCCTCAATTCTGCAACATCACGCGCCAGCGAAAGCGTATCGCTGATGAGTTTGCCAAGTTTCTCTAGTAAGGGCGGCCTTAACGGGTACGTTCAAGGTCCGCAAGCAGAACATCAAGGCGCGCAAGTTTATCTTGCGTCGCCGCCGCTGTGACCTGTGTGCGGGCGGCGTACATTCTTATTTGTTCACGCAAGGCGTCAATCTCTTTTAAATCCGTGTCCATCTGCGCCAAAAGTTGACCTCGCCGGTTTGCCC
>CAXUMS010000079.1:0-21747 GCA_964252165.1 uncultured Armatimonadaceae bacterium | reverse complement strand
GCCGTCCGGCGTGAGGACCGCCGCCCGCGCAGGGCAACCACAACGCGGAACGCACCCACCAAACGACAAGATTAAAAGCGACCGCCGGGCACGGGGCCGCCCGGCGTGTCGCGGCGGAAACCGAAGGCCATAAAGCCACCGTCCACGGCGATGGTTTGACCGGTGATGTGGCGCGCGGCGGGGAGACAGAGGAAAGCGACAAGGCCCGCGATGTCTTCCGGGTCCGCGATACGCGCGAGTGGCGTACGACCGAGGACCTGCGCGCGGAAGTCGGTGTCGGCGAGAACCGCGCTCGCGAGCGGGGTTTCCGTGTACCACGGGTTTACCGAGTTGACGCGGACGCCATCGCCGCCCCATTCCACGGCCAGGTAGCGGGTGAGTTGATCCATTGCGGCTTTGGTCATCGCATACACCGCGCCGGACAGGATAGCGGTCATGCCCGCGACCGACCCGATATTGACAATAACGGCGTCCCCGGCGGGGCCTTGCACGGATTCGCGCAAAAGGGGGTAGGTAGCCCGGCACAGGCCGAACGCGGAGAGCAAGTTGGTGTTCATCACCCGCGCGATCTCGTCGTCGGTGAAGTCTACGGTCGCTTTGCGGACATTCGTGCCGACATTGTTGATCAGAATATCAATGCCGCCCAGCGTTTCGCGGGCGAACGTGACCGTTGCCGCGCGCCCGTCGGGAGTGGCGACATCGGCGGCGAGTCCGTGGGCATCGAGGCCGCGCGTGGTCCACTCCGCGACGCGCGCATTGACCTCTTCTTCGTTTCGGGCGACAACCGCAACCCGCGCGCCAAGCGCGAGCAACTCCTCGGCGATAGCGACGCCTATGCCTTTGGTTCCGCCGGTGACAACGGCGCGACGATTATCGAGGCGCCACCGGCGCGGCGTGGAGGGGGCGGGGGAAGGGGAAGGGGTAGTTGGTTCGGTCATAATATTACGAGTCGTCAGCCTGACAATACCGGTTGTACCCGCGTCGGGCTAAAACGTCGCGCGCCCTTCGCGGTACAGGGCGGCGAACTCTTCCCATTCGGGCAGGCCAGTTTGGGGCAGGGCTTGCGTCACCTCGTCAATGGGATAGGGGACACGGCGGATTTCGGCGCGCGGCGGTTCGCCGCTTGCAAGCGTGATAACCACGTACGCGGCGCGCGGATCGCCGTCGCCGGGCCGACCCGCCGATCCGGCGTTCACGAACAAGACCGCGCGGTCGGATGAATGAAGAATGCAGGGCCAGTGCGTGTGACCGGAAACGATGACATCGGCGCAGGCGTCGCGCGCAATCGCGTCCAAACGGCTTTGCGGGGTGAGGGGTGAGATGCCAAACTCCTCGGAATCCGGCGCGCTGTGAACCATCAATACGCGTGCGCCGTTTAGGGTGTCACGGTGGGTGGTGGGTAAAGCGGCGAGATACGCGCGGCTTGCGTCGCTTAAATTTTGGTAGGCGTGTCGGAACGCGGCGAACTTGAGCGGGTTCTTCGTTTCGCGCCACTTCGATTCCTTGCGCGGAAACTTCAGGGTTTTCTCGTCGTAGTTCCCCGTAACCGCCGGAAAACCGCGCGAGGCTATTTCTTTTACGCACTCATCCGGCCACGGTCCGTAGCCGACAAAATCGCCGCCGTACCATATAGCGTTCGGCGCGTCGGCGTCCATTGCCTTAAGCGTCGCCCGAAGCGCGGGCAGATTGCCGTGAACATCTGAGAAAACCGCGAGGCGAAACGGAACCGCGTCAGGGCTGTTGGGGGGCAGGGACGGCGTCACTTTTTTTTGGACGTGCGCGCGATAGCGGCGATGACGCGGCGCGCTCGCTTCTTGCTCGGCTCTAACAGCGCAATAAGCGCGCCCCGCTCCGCCTTTAAGCGGTCGCGCAACCGGGCGGTTCGTTTTTCCCGTTCCCGCTTGGTTTCGGTGGCGAGCCGAACGGCGTTTCGCTCCAACCGTGCCGCGAGGCGCGTCAGTTTTTGGGCGACCTCGCGCGCGGCTTTGGGCCGCAGTCGTTCGGTTCGCACGGGCATCGCATTTAGTAAAACGTCGAAGCGCGTCAGTTGCCGGTTCAGTCGGGCGTCGTCAGCGACGCGGGTCACGTCCGATAGGGCGGTGCGAACCGCGAACATCGCCCGCTCCACCTCCGACGCTTGCGCCTCGGCGGTCAGGGCGTCCTCGTCCTCGTCCGGGGGGACGGGAAGCGCGGGGGCGGCATCACCCGCCTTCATCGTCGCCCGAGGCGGAAACGCCTCATCGCCGCTTACGACCGGCGCGGCGGCTTCCACGTCAACGCTTTCATCGCCCGATGCGTCAAGCACAAACCGTAAAGCCGCCTCGGCCTGCGCGCGTCCCATACCGCTCACGCTCACGACCTGCGCCACATCCATGCGCGCCAGAGCCGCGCGCGTCAAAACGCCTGCCGCCTCGAACGCCGCCCGCCGCGCCGGACCGATGCCGGGAATTCCGTTTAAGTCACCGCTGTTGTCGCTGTTGTTCTGCATAAAAAATCTCGAAAAGGCAACTGCATATCCCTTCGACCGGTAGGTTGTTTTTCGAGAGGCTAAAGCCCTCTCGCTACCGGGCGCGGCGCGCCGTGATCCCGCTGAAGCGGGAAGGTAGAGTAGGTGAACCGTTTGGTGGCGACAAGTCGCCGCAAACTTGCAACAAGTAATTCAACCCAACAACACGAGCGGTTTGCTTCTTCCCGCTTCAGCGGGATCACGGCGAGCGGCTCGCCCGGTAGCGAGCGGGCTTGAGCCACTCGAAAAACAACCTATCGGTCTGAAGGGATTTGCTGTTAGTGTTCTCCTCAACCATTGCGCCGAGCGAAGTCGGTCAGCAGTTCGGCGAGGGCTTTGCAACCTTCGCGCGGGAACGCGTTGTAGACGGAGGCGCGGAAACCGCCGACGTTGCGATGCCCTTTGAGGCCATCCATGTGGTTTTCTTTGGCGCGGGCGAGCAGGGCGTCGTTGAGCGACTTGTCAGCGAGCCGCCATGTGATATTCATCAGGGACCGGTCGGCTTTGCTTGCCACCGTGGGTTTGTAAAATTCGGGGGCGGCGTCCAGCGCGTCGTAGATCAGCGCGGCTTTTTCGCGGTTGCGGGCTTCGAGGGCCGCAACCCCGCCTTCGGCTTTGATCCACTTCAACACCAGATTCAGTACATAAATGGGGAACACGGGCGGGGTGTTGTACAGCGATTCCTTCTCGGCCTGAACCGCGTGGGATAGCATCGGCGGAACGTCTTTTTTCGCGGTCGCCAGAAAATCGCGGCGCACGACTACCATCGTCACGCCCGCAGGCCCGGCGTTTTTTTGCGCCCCGGCGTACAGGAAGGCGAACCGGGAGTACGGGCGCGCGACGGCGAAAATATCCGACGACATATCGGCGGCGAGCGGCGCGCCGTTGGTATCGGGGACGCTGTGGTACTGGGTTCCTTCGATAGTATTGTTGGTGGTGATATGGGTGTAGCGGGCCGCGCCGGGTGGAGAAAATTCCAACACGGGCGGAATGGCGTTGTAGTCTGAGTTTGCCGACGAACCGGCCATATGAACCTTTCCGTACCGACGCGCTTCCGCAATCGCTTTGGCCGACCACTCGCCCGTATCCACGTAATCGGCGGTTTGGTCCGACCCGAGGAAGTTCATCGGGAGCGTGGTGAACTGAAGCGACGCGCCGCCGCTCGTGAGGATCACAGCGTACTCGTCCGGGGACAAGCCGAGCGTGTGAACCACGTTGGAGAGCGTTTCGGCGTGGATCGCATCGTAGTCACGGCCCCGGTGACTGACCTCCAAAAGGGACATGCCGGACGAGCCGATTTCGAGGACGGCGCGGCTCGCCTCCTCCAAAACCGGTTGGGGAAGAACGGCGGGACCTGCGGAAAAGTTAAATATACGCGGCATAACGCTTCAAGTCTAACGCGCGTGCGCCGTGCCTGTCAATTGGCGCGGCGCGGAGTACGCGGTTTCGCGGCGTCAGGCGGCGAGTAGCGCGGGGCGCGGCGGAACGGCGATTAGCGGGGCGGCGACGGCGGGGAAGCGCTCCTGCGCGGCGAGAAGATGCGCGATTGCGGGCGGGGCGAGCGGGCGCGAGAAGAGATAACCTTGCCCCAGATCGCAACCGAGCGCGCACAGGCGGGCGCGGTGTTCTTCTGTTTCGATTCCCTCGCCGGTGACGGATAGATGAAGCGCCTTGCCGAGCGAAATCACCGCGCGCACAATCGCCTCTTGTTCGGCGTTTTGACCCAGCCGTGCGACAAACGATTTGTCAATCTTGAGCGTGTCAATGGGCAAACTGCTCAGATACGACATGGACGAGTAGCCGGTTCCAAAGTCGTCCACGGCCACGCGAATTCCCAGCGAGCGCAATAACCGCAACATATCCACAGTCGCATCGGCGTTCATCATCATTGTTTCCGTGATTTCCACCTTGAGGCAGTCGGGAGATAAGTCGGACGCATGCAGGGCGTTCGTTATCTGCTCAACCAGATCCGCTTCCTGGAACTGGCGGGCGGATAAGTTCACGCCCACGGTAAAGGTTCGGTCCAGCAAAGGAAACTGTTTTTGCCAGTCACGCACCTGCGCGCACGCTTGACCCAAAACCCAGCGGCCCAGCGGCACAATCAGTCCGTTCTCTTCGGCGAGTGGGATGAACTGCTCGGGCGCTATCAGGCCGCGCTCGGGATGCACCCAGCGGGCGAGCGCCTCGACCTCGACGATGCGCCCGGTCGCAAGGTTCACGATAGGCTGGTAATGAACCTGAAACTCCTTGTTTTCCAATGCGCGCCGGAGCATGGTTTCCATCTCTAAACGCTCGATCACGCGCGCGTTCATGGTTCGGTCGAAAACCTCCCAGCGCGCTTTGCCGTGGTTCTTCGCCTGGTACATGGCCGTGTCCGCATCGCGAAGCAGGTTTTCCGGCAAATCCGAACCGTCCCGGCTTACGGCAATTCCAACGCTTCCCGTGGTAAAAACATCACGGCCATCCACGGACAACGGCAAAAGCAAGGCGCGGGCGACCTCGCTTGCGATGGCGCGCGCATCGTCCACGCCGCCGATGTCTTCGAGCAGAAGCGTGAACTCATCGCCGCCCTGACGCGCGACCGTGTCGCCGGGCCGAACCGACGCCTGCAAACGTTGCGTGACGCCCACCAAAAGCCGGTCGCCCGCCTCATGTCCCAGACTGTCATTAACGTACTTGAAGTTGTCCAAATCCAGAAACAAAACCGCGACGCCGCTTGATGGATCGTCTTTGCGCCTGCGGGCGCGCTCCAATGCATGGCCCAAACGCTCCATAAACAAAGCGCGGTTGGGCAAGCCCGTTAACACATCGTGGAACGCCTGATGCGCGAGTTCACGCTCGAACGCCTTGCGCTCGGTAATGTCGTGGAATGTCGCGACGATGCCATTGACGCCCGGTTCAAACGCAAGGTTATGCAAAATAGCCTCGCACGCGCAGTGACCCGCTTCATTTGGCGCGTTGTCGTTTTGATCCGCGCGCTCGGACGGGGAACAATGCAAACGCACCTCGCACGTCAAACTGATACCGGGCGTCGCCGCGCACTCCCGGAACAACGCCTCAAACGTTGCGCGGTCTTCCCCATGCACCAGACTGAAGAACGGTAAACCGTACAGCGTGTCGGGCGGGGCGCAGAGCATGCGCTGACTTGCCGGGCTAACATATTGCAGATCGCCGCACGTCCCTATTATCGTCACCATATCGCTTGCATTGCGAACCAGAGACTCGAACCGTTGTTGCGATTCTTTCCACGCGGTCAGGGCTTGTTCGCGCTCCGCCTCGACCCGCTGACGTTCGGCAAGTTCGCCTTTTAGCGCGATATTAACCCCGACAAGCGCGATAGTTCGCTCATTGACCCGCGCCTCCATCTGATCGTGCGCGTCGGAAAGCGCGCGTTGCTGGGCGAAGAAGTTTTGCATCAGGCGCGCGATCTCGCCAAATTCGGTTCGCGCGCCGGTGAGGGCGCTGACCGCTTCGGGTTCCTCGCGGCGCAGGCACGCCGAAAGCGCGGCGAGCGGCGAACTGACCCAGCGCAGAAGACACAGGAACAACAGCGTCAACAACGCCGTCGCGAACCCGGCGAATAGTACGGCGCTTCCGTTGACGGAGGCGCGGGCGGCCTGCACCGCATCGCTGTTCGCGGTGAACTGCAAACCCGCGAGCGGCTTGCCTTGCCAATCGGCGAGCGGAATCGCAAACTGTAGCGCGCCGTCCGATGTGGCGACGCCGTCAATTTCCTTGCGCGCAGGGGGTCCCGACGCAAGCGAGATGCGGCGGCTATCCGTCAATTTGCTTAGCTCGCGGACAGCGAACGTATCCCACGGACGCACGGCGAACAGGTACCCAAGAGGCGCGCTTTTATGGCCGGGATCGTCCGATGGATGGATAGTTGCGCCGCGAACTTCCATGACGCCCGCCTCGGTTTTCACAAAGAAATGACAAAAAGGCGAATCGCCCCGAAGCAAGGTTTTTAGTGCGTCCGGCGGCACAGGGCAGGGCGCGGTAGCGGTTTGGGGCGTGCGCGACGAAAACGCCGGAACGCGGTTTTTGTCATACGCCCAAACACCGGTCATGTGAAACGAAATAAGCGAGTCTTTGAAGTTCGCGTCGCCCCAACCTTCGTCATGCTGGGCGACTGCGGTTACGAGATCATCCCAGAAACTCGTATCGCGGACATAACTTTCAAGATCGCGACCTTGCAGAGCGGCGATTCGCTGGACAAACGTTTTTCGCTCCTGCAATGCATTTTGCGCGAGGCGAAGCGTTTGCCGCTCCTGCCACGCGCGCGCGCCCAAACCAAGCGCGATAAAGGCGACGACAAGGGCGCTCATCAAGAGCATGATCTGCTTACGAACGGTCATAATCTAAAAATGCGTTCTAAACGTTTCAAAACAAAATGTGACATGTGCGGCGAAACTCTACGGTCTCGTCCGCAATTTCGGCGCCGAAACGCCGTGTGACGCTCGGCTTCCCCTATATTGGCGCGGGGCGGCAAGGATGACCGGTAGCAGGTAAGCGTTCCCTTCTATGTATCGGCGCGCTTGCCCGGTATCTCCACTATTTCGATACAATCGAAGGGAATAATTTGTTTTATCCGTACGGCGTACGCTTGAGATTTCTTGCAAGCGTTGTTTCGCCGCGCCGCGCCACAAAGGGAATAAAATGCCGGTCTCGTTTTTTGTTGTAACGCCGGAGGTTACCGCCTACTTCGCGCGGTTTCACACCGATTTCAATGTCGCGCGGATGACGGCGCTGGAACAACTTCCCGGCAACCTGTATCAGGTCGAAGTGCGCGCGTTTGATGGCGGCGCAGACGGTCCGGTTTGGGCGTGCAAGTCGCGGTCGCCGTTGTTGCGCGGGAAAAACCGCTTTTCGGGGTTTACCGCCTCCTGCTTGCCGTCGCTCCAAGACCTTTTGCGGTTCTTCCGGGAGGACGATTTGCGTTGCACATTCGCGTTCTACGGGCCGATGACGCCGGACACCTTTGACGCGCTGACGAATGCGGGATTGTGGTCGGGGGGCGGCGGAACCGTTCCGGTCGCAACGGTCACGGCGGCTAACCCTGCGGGCGAAACCGACATCGCCGCCGTTCCGCTCGGCGTTGTCATCTGCGAAACCGCGCCGGACGAGAAGGATCTGTGTCTTGATGCGTTCCGGCAGGCGTTTGGCGCGCGAACCGAAGCGCAGGCCGATTACCTCGCGTTCCAGTGGGCGGAGGACACGCTTTGGGATGCGCGCCGCTATATTGCGTTCGCGGACGGCGTTCCCGCCGCGATGGCGTCGTTTCTCGTTCGGGACGGTATCGGATTCTGCGGTACGGCGGGAACCGTCCCGCGTTTCGCGGGAGCGGTTTGCACACGGCTTTGCTCGCCCGGCGTATCGCGGACGCGCCCGGTTTGGGGTGCGATCTGGTTCTGGGCGGCGGCGCGCTGTTTTCCGCTCCGCATCGCAACTTCGAGCGGGCGGGCCTGCGCCTCATCCCGCTCGGCATGGGCTGGTCGGACCGCGCGCCCGCTATGCTCTCGTCCCCCGAGCCGCTCGCCGCTGGTGAAACGATATAATGGAAACCGGACTTTGCGTTCTCATCGCGCGTCCATCCACTTTCGAGGAGCGAACCTATTTTGCGGACGGGAATTATTGGACTGCCGGGAACCGGCAAAACCACGCTGTTTAATGCGCTGACGCGGGGCGAGGAATCTACCGGGGCGGCGGGCGGGGGCGGCGGGCGGCGCGAGGCCGTGGTCGCGACGGTTCCCGTCCCGGACGCTCGCTACGATTTCGGCGTCAAAATCTTCAGCCCGAAAAAGCAAACGCCTGCGACCGTGGAATTCGTGGATGGCGCGGCCCCGTTTGGAACCGGCGAATCGGGCGGCGGGGCGAGTACGGGTAAGTTCGGCGCGGACTTCTTCGATGGTCTTCGCAAGGTGGACGCGCTGGTTCTGGTCGTGCGCGCGTTCGAGGCGGACTACCCGCCCGCGCCCGACGGCGGCGTGCGGCCCGGCAAAGATATTCAAGCGGTCGCGGAAGAGTTGCTTTTAGGCGATATGTCGCTGATTGAAACGCGGCTGGAACGCATTGACAAGCAACTCAAAACGCGCAGAGCGGGCGGCGGCGCGCCCGAAGAGATTGAGCGCGTGATTTTGCAAAAAGTGCAGGCGCACCTGGATGCGGGGCAACCGGTCCGAACGCTGGAAATGACGCCCGATGAAATCCGCGCAACGCGCTCGTTCGCGTTTCTGACGGAAAAGCCCGTCATGGTGGTCGCCAATATCGGCGAGGACGCTATCGGCGATGAAAATAACGCCCTTTATTTGGAAGCCAAAGCCGCGTGCGAGGCGGAAAACTTCCCGCTGATCGCGCTGTGCGCCAAAGCCGAGGCCGAGGTCGCGCAGTTAGGCCCGGACGAGGAGCGCGAGTTTTTGGACGCCCTCGGTATCAAGGAACCCGCCCGTAACCGCTTGATCCAACTAACGTATGACACGCTCGGCCTGATGAGTTTCTTCACGCTGGGCGAGGACGAAGTGCGCGCATGGACGGTGGAGAAAGGCGCGACGGCGGCGCAGGCGGCGGGCAAAATTCACTCGGATTTGGAAAAGTTTTTCATCCGCGCCGAGGTATTGGAGTTCGACAAACTTCTCGCGGCGGGTTCGTGGGACGCCGCCAAACCGCAGATGCACCTGGAAATGAAAGATTACCCGGTCAAAGACGGCGATGTTCTCCATATCCGCGCCAAAAAGGTGTAACAAGCAAGACGGCTTGGGCCAAATGAATCGTGTGAAGGAAGGGTGACACGTATGGCGGCATTAAAAGTAGAAACGTTTGTGACGCCGGAGGAGTACCTCCGGCGAGAAGAACTATCGCTTGAAAAACACGAGTACCTGGCGGGGCGCGTTTATGCAATGGCGGGCGGTAGTTGGTCGCACAACGTCATTTCGGCTAACCTAACGTTCCTTTTTGTTCGTGGACTTGCCGGTACTTCCTGCACGGTTGTCAACAGCGATCAGCGGGTTCGCGTCCGTGAAAGCGGCTTGTTTACCTACCCCGATTTATCCGTGGTTTGTGGCCCACCCGACCTTGAGGGTAGCACGCTCCTCAATCCAACCTTGCTGATCGAGGTTGCGTCGCCCTCCACGGAAGCGTACGATCGCGGCGAGAAGTTCGCCCATTACCAGCGCCTCGAAAGCCTGCAAGCGATGGTGTTTGTCGCCCAGGATCGGCCCCATATCCAAGTGTACGCAAGGCGTGATAAAGAATGGGCATCAATCGCTGAGGCGGCAAGCCTTGACGCGGTTGTGGTTTTGGAGGCCATTGGGATCAATCTATCTCTTGCCGACGTTTACAACGGCGTCGCGTTTCCCGAAATGTCCCCGCGCTTAGGAGCGCTTCCGAACAACGACAGGTAAGAGAAGACTAAGCGGAACCGCGAGGAGCATAAGGGATTATGGCGGCGTTAAAGGTGGATGTATTTATGACGCCGGAAGAGTACCTTCGGCGCGAAGAAGTGTCGTTGGAGAAACACGAGTATCTGGCGGGCTTGGCGTATGCGTTGCATCGAAACGGTCCGCGCGCTATGGCGGGCGCGAGTCGCAACCATGTCGCTATAAATACCAATTTAACTGTAGTTATCGGCGCGCTGTTAAAAGGCTCGTCCTGCCGCGTGATGAACAGCGACCAGCGCGTTCGTGTCGCCGAAGCGGGATTGTACACGTACCCCGATTTGACCATTACCTGCGGCGAGCGCGAATACGAGGGGGAAACGCTTTTAAATCCAACCGTCATCTTCGAGGTTTTATCGCCGTCCACCGGCGCGTATGACCGGGGGGAGAAGTTCGCCCATTACCGCCGCTTGCCCTCGCTTCAGGCGGTCGTGTTTGTCGCGCAGGACCAACCCGCTATCGAGGTTTACACGCGGCGGCGCGACGACTTGTGGACGCTGACCGCCGAGGCGACGGGGCTTGATGCGGTCGCCGCTTTGGAGGCGATTGCGGTTAACCTGCCTCTTGCCGATGTCTACGACGGCGTCGCGTTTCCCGATCCGCCCGTTCGTCTGGGTTTGTCGCTTGAACCGGAGCCGGACACGGATTAACAAAAAAGCCCGACGCGAAATGCGCCGGGCTTTTTTGTTTACGCAGGCAACGATTCCCGCTACGCGTTTGCCGCTTTCGCAAGGGCTTGCTTCACCAGGGCGGGAATATCCGCCGTTGTGTCGGCGACCGGCGCGCCCGCCGCTATCAGGGCGTCCACTTTGCTTTGCGCCGAGCCGGACACGCCGGACACAATCGCGCCCGCGTGGCCCATTCGCTTGCCGGGCGGGGCGGTCCGCCCGCCGATAAACCCGACCACAGGCTTGGTCATCGTTTTGATGTACTCGGCGGCGATTTCCTCATCCGATCCGCCGATCTCGCCCACCATCACGACCGCTTTGGTGTCCGGGTCCGCCTCGAAAAGCGGCAGAACATCAATAAACGTCATGCCCAAGATGGGGTCGCCGCCGATACCAACGCCCGTGGTTTGCCCCAAGCCCGCGCGGGTGAGGCTGTCCACGATCTCGTATGTCAGCGTGCCGGAGCGAGACACCAAACCCACCGGACCGGGCGAGAAGATGGACGCGGGGATAATCCCGATCTTGCCTTTGCCCGTGGACAACAGGCCAGGACAGTTCGGGCCGATAAGCCGCGTTTTACCGGTGGACTTTACATAGCGAACCGCCGCTACCATGTCGTTTACCGGAATGCCCTCCGTGATACAAACAATCAAATCTACGCCCGCCGCCGCGCCCTCGATTACCGCATCGGCTGCGAAGCGAGGCGGAACCGAAACGAAGTGCGCGTTCGCGCCGGTCGCTTTCACCGCCTCGGCGACCGTGTCGAATACCGGCACGCCGCGTTCGGTGGTTTGCCCGCCCTTGCCCGGCGTCACGCCCGCGACAACCTGCGTCCCGTAGTCCATCATCTGCCCGGCATGGAACGCCCCTTCGCGCCCCGTGATGCCGGACACGACAACCTTTGTGGTTTCGTCAAGAAGAATGCTCATTTTTTTAATAGTAAGAAAGTTGATAGCGAGAAAGTTGACAGTCAGAGGGGAAGGCTTTACGCCCCCGTCAAGTTCTGACTATCAACTTACTTGCTATCAACTTTCTTGCCGCGCCTCCGGCGCGTCTACCCTTTCTGCCGCTTCAGGTAGTAAACGACGACCTCTTCGAGATATTCTTCCTCGACGGCTTCGATCTCGTCCGCGTCCTCGTCGTCCTCGCCCTCTTCATACGACGTGTCAGCAGCGTAGGTGCGGATGCCGACTAATTCCCAGCCGTCCGCGCCGAAGTCGTTGAGAAGGGTCTCGTCTTCCTCGTCCGAGGTGGTCGAGGGAATAATTTTGTATTCAAATGCCGCCATGTTTTTACAGTTCCTTTAGTTAGTAGTTGGATTTCTTAGAAGAGCGTGGTCTACACGTATAGTGTGGTATAATTAGGCCAGTTTGAAACGTTTCAGACGTTTTAGCGGGGGGCGGTTCTTGTGCGCGCGAGAACTGATGCATCTGGCGTCAAACTCCGGTTATAGGCGGGGCGATCCAACAGATCGCCCCGCTTTTTTGTGCATAGTCACCAGCATCAATCGCTTGCGTCCTTTTTGCACTTCCAAGAGTAGGGTGAAATTGACGCCCCCAACGGTTCCTGTTAGACGCATTGTATCGCGCCCTTGCTTTGTTGTTGTTGCGTTTTCAATGCCGTCGGGGATGCTTACAATGTCATTCAACAACAAAAAGTCATCGTATAAAACTGGCTCCTGTCCTCGTAAGCGCTCGCGTTCATCCCCATGCTTTTTGATGATGTGACGAACCGCATACGCGCTTAAAGCGTAAACGTAGCCCGTCACATCCAAACCGGTCGCCTTTTGTATTCGCGCCGCGTCTTCTTCCGAAACAGCGCGGTAATCCGTTATAGCCGCATCATTTGCCGTTTCGTTCTTAACAAAGTTTAGCGCGGTACGTATGGCGTGTTGCGCCACCGCATCAGGTCTGTCCTCATCAGTCATTCCCGACGAGGGAGACGATTTTCTGCGCCGCTTCCTGCATAGTCGCGGCGGGGATCAGGTCGGTATCTTTGAGGAGGGCCAAGCCCTCCTCGGCATTGGTTCCCGCGAGGCGCACCACGATGGGAACCTTGATGTCGAGCGTGGATGTGCCTTCGATGATACCCTTAGCGACCTCATCGCCGCGCGTGATACCGCCGAAGATATTGAACAGAACGCCTTTGACCTTCGGATCGGACAGCACTAACTCCAGCGAGTTTCGGACCAGTTCCGCCTTCGCGCCGCCGCCGATGTCCAAAAAGTCAGCGGCCTCGCCGCCCGCGCGCTTCACCTCGTCCATCGTGGTCATCACAAGGCCCGCGCCGTTGCCGATAATGCCCACGTTGCCGTCCAGGTACACATAGTTGTTGATACCCCGGCGACGCGCTTCTTTCTCGAACTCGTTGGTTTCATCCGAGTCTTCGCCGAACGCGGCGAGTTCCGGGTGCTTGTACAGGGCGTTGTCGTCAATCTCGATCTTGGCGTCGCCTGCGATAAACGCGCCCTCGGTCGTGACCACCAGCGGGTTGATCTCGGCGAGCGTGCCGTCGCTTTCGACATACGCCTGATAGAGTTTCTTCAAAAACGGCGCGAGTTGCGCGATCTCGCTTGCGGGGATACCGCCGGTTGTCGCGACCTGCCGAATGTCGAAATCGCGCACGCCCAGGAACGGGTCCACGGGCAAGCGTCCAATCGCGTCCGGGCTGTCATGGGCGACCACCTCGATATCCATACCGCCCTGCGACGACACGATAAAAACGTTGCGCTGGGTGGCCCGGTCTGTCGTGATTCCGATGTAGTACTCTTTTGCAATCGGAAGCAGTTCCTCAACCAGAACCGAATCTATGCGAAGTTCGCCTTTGGCCTGCTCGAAGTAGAGTGACTTGCCCAAAATGGACGCGGCGAAGGTTTCGGCTTCGTCGGCGGATTTCGCGACTTTGACGCCGCCCGCCTTCCCTCTGCCGCCCGCCAGCACCTGCGCTTTGACCACACCCTTGCCGCCCAGCGCGTTTATGGCCTCTACGACCCCTTCCGGCGTGGTCGCGACCTGCCCTTTCGGGGTCGGGACGCCGTAGCGGGCGAGCAGTTCTTTGGCTTGATATTCCTGTAATTTCATAATTTCACGTTTTAATGGGGCGTCCTGTCGCGGACGCGCGCTTGTTGTATACCCGATTTTGGCCCGAACAGGCCGCGCCCATTGTAGCAGATTACGCAGGGCGAATACAACCCGCGCAACGCCGCCTTGTCGCGCAGTACGGAGCAGGCGAACCACTTATCAACTTTGCCAAAACCGCGGGGCGCACGGGCATAGAGATACGATGATGATGACCTGGCTTAAAGCAGTCCAAAAGAAAGCCGTGTCCAATAGAACACGGCTTTCTTTGCAATCTCTTCGTATACCTTTCCTGCTTATGAGGCTACTAAAACCACGATGGCTCTACTCGTCGATTGTTTCTCTCACGCCAACGGAATCAAAGTTTGGGTAGTTTCCTGATAGCGCTTTGTTGTACGTTTTTAACGATTCGATGTATTGGTTTAACAACGCGCGTTGGCTTTCATCAACCTCAGTGTTCGTGAGTAAAGCCTTAAGTTCGTTCTGGAAGCCAGGATTGCTCGCTACCCGCATTACGTTAGGCCATATCTTTGCCGCTACCAGAACATTTTCCGGCTTGTTTTTCATAAGGCGAAACCAGACGGGGCGCGCCTCGGCATCGGGAAGCGCGAACAGGGCGTCCACTGCACGTTGCGCTTCTTTTATCTCGCTCCAACTCGTTGATTTACGCGTCGGCGTCACAACCGTTTTGTAGTACGCTTCCGCCTGTTGCCGTAGAACCGCTTCGTTGTACGGGCTAACGTGAAGTGCAAACTCGCTACTTTGATCCGCTACAGAGACTTTGCTGGCGCCTTTCGCATGATAAGGCAAGTAAATATGAACGCGGACCGTATACGCACCGGGCAAAAGCGCATTTCGACTTTTACGAACAACGTGTTCCAGATGTAAGCCCTTGTTCGGCTCCGCATCCTCAGCGCCGTAGTCGTTCATTGAGTTTTTGGTCGTCATCATTTTATACGTCGAGGAGGGAGCGTATCGCCCTGACGCATCTATAATGTCTACCTTAATCCACTCCTGCTGTCCTTCAATGCGGGTGCTTGCCGATGTGCCATGCGCCCCGTTCTCATCCACGAGGACTATTAGAGGTTCGCCTGCAACAATGTCCGTCTTCTTGAGGCTCACTTTAAAGTCCAAAGACTGCGCTTGGGCGCTGAGAGGGGTTGCGAAAAACCCTACGGAGGCGCAAAGGCATATTAGCCATGTTTTATACAATACTCTCACCTTTCATCCTGCATAGTCCTAACGATGAATCCAGTTTGGGCTTAGATTAAAGGCCGAAGTATGCATTATGACCATGCGCTGAGACACGTAGCCGATAGAGGCTACCTTTCTCTCTCTTGGTTTGGCTCAACTGCGAACTCTATTATGTGCGGACCGGATAGATGCTCAAACTCGTTTGGTTCCACACATTGCTCGCAGTGAAATCTATAAACTTGACTTCTACGAATAATATCGCTTGTGTATCTTCTGTTTTGTACTTTGGTGCGAACACTTTTGCTAAAACCACCTTGTGTATGAAATCCCAGTGTAGAACCAGGAATCTCTGGACTACCCAATCCATTATCTGCCGAACCTGACCGATTCTACTCAATAATGCCATCGCCGGTCGAAGATCTTTGAGCGTTGACGACCCAATCAGCAGAAGACCGTTCTTGGGTCGTCATTGTTGCTGGTGGAGGGTCGGCTTCGGGGTGAGCAGGATCAGAATGATTCCACGTGTATGTCACCGTCATCGTTTTTTCGATTGAAGCCGACGCTGTACCCCCACCCGGAGGCGTATTTTTATTCTCTGATTGAACCCAGAAATTTGGGGCGCTTACAGTCTAATTGCCGCAAAAACCAGGACGGCAAACGATAACGAAAAGCGATAGGACGGCAAAGAAGCAAGTAAAAGGTGAACGAGGGAAGAAACGCAAGGCAAACTCCTAATCAAAACATGTGTGAAAATACAAGGACGCAAAGCGAAAAGATTAAACCACGACCGGTTATCTGTCACCTGTGTCAAGAAACGCAAATATGTTATTTATAGTACGCTCTGAAGGCATTACTACGACACCGTTTCATCATCACATAATAGCACATATCCTCAAGAAGAAACCGAATATTTCTGTCATTGTTTTTTATGGTGAGCATACAAGTGCGTTGTTTGTGTGTGATAATTATCTTTAACATACGCAAAAGCCCGCCTGGAGGCGCGCCGCTAATTGTCTATCGCCTCGGCCTCCTGCGCTAAGGCCAAGTCGTTCTCGGTGACGCCGCCGCTGTCGTGCGTGGTCAGGCTGACCTTGACCTTGTTGTAGCGGATGTCCATATCCGGGTGGTGGTCGGCGGCCTCGGCGAGTTGCGCCAACAGGTTCACGAACTGCATCGCGCGGGCGAAGTCCTCGAACTCGTACGTTTTAAGGAGCGCGCCTTCCTCGTATGTCCAACCGGGCAAATGGGGCAGGTGGTCCTGGATAACGCTGTCGTCTACTTTAGGCATTCTCATAAGATGATTTTAACCGTAAAGACACAAAGAACACAAAGAAAGAAGAGAAATCACCAAATTACTTTTTGTTTTCTTCCCCTCTGAACTTTGTGTTCTTCGCGCCTTTGCGGTTAGAATTTCCCCGCGCCTTACGGCCAGAAGCCGTATGTCGGTATGTCGGTTAAACAGCCGAGGATGCTCCACAAACTGCCCGCGACGCAGTCGCCGATTATCAGGCCGTAGAAGAAGGGGAGACTGCGCCGGTACAAGGGCAGACCGCCCAGCCGGAGCAGGGCGAGTTTTAATATCCACGCCATAAGAAGCGGGAACCAGACCACGCCCATGCCCCACGACGACGCGACGGCGTAGCCGACCGGATGGAAAGGGAACGTGGTGAGATACGCGCGCACGGCGTACAAGGCAAACACGAAGACCGCCCCGATCACAACCGCCCAGCCCATGCCGGTTTGCGGCGGTTGCGGGGTTTTGGTCCACGAATCGAACCGGCCCCACGCCTCGCCGCCGAAGATGGTGAGGACATTGGGCGGGCCGAGCGTTCCCGCCGCGCCTTTCTGGTAGCACAGGTGCAAAATGGCCCAGAATGCGCATAGCGGGCCGACCACGCCGCCCGCAAGCGAGAAGAAAAACGTGGGACGATACGACGCGCCAATGCGCTCCGCCATCTTGAAGCCCTCGATCTGAACCGGCGCGGGGTGGCCCCGGTACGCGCGGTTGAAGCCGTGGAAAAGCGAGAACACGGCGAGGCTTTTGTCCGGGATATTGGACGGGCCGATCAGCGCGGGCAGAATGGAGTCCGGGCCGGTTTCGTGGATGTCGTGGGTGGGCGGGCCGAGTTCCGCTCGCATCCGGGAGATAGCGATGGCAAGCGCAAAATAGATGGCGAGAAACGCCCCTATTAAAAGCGGTGACAAGCCCGCCGCGAAGCAAAATACGAAAAGCAGGCTGATGCCGCCCAGGATGCCCCAAACGGCGGCGCGGTAGGAGATTGGTTCGTCCTCATCGCCTGCGGGAACGGCGGGGGCCAAAAAGTTGCGCGCGACCACGGCCAAGTGACGGCGCGCGGACCAGATCGTGGTGGCGGCGATAGCAAGGAACGCGCCGAGGGTTTGCGCGGTGGTGTAGGGAAAGTTCGGGATCGCGTCCCAACCGAATGTCGCCGAAACCACATTTTGCGCTTTCCAGAACAGGTAAAAGAACCAGCACGAGAACGACAAATCGAGCGGCAGTAACGCCCCCAGACCGACCGCGAACGGATAAAACCCGACCGGGAGCCATCCGACCGCGTTCCACGGACGACTGGTGAACATCCCGCTGTAGTCCGTGTACTTGATCGCAAGGCCGGGAACCTGCGGGGACAGGGCGGCGATGCCGTTCCAGAGTTGAAGCCCGCCCGCAACGCCCGCGCCCGCCCAAAACAAGCCGTTGCGTAAGAGCGGCGTTTGACCGGGGGCCTGAAACCCCATGCCAGCGGTGAGTTCGAGCGGTATCTGCACGAGCGGGAACGCCAGCCGTTCGCGCTCGGTCCATTGCCTACGGAACAAAACATTGATGCACAAAAAAACGCCGGTCACCGTGGCGAGAAAAGTGGTCCATAGCAAAAGCGGAGCGGCCCAGGGCCGAAGATTGGCGACCGTGTACAGGTTGCTATGCCCGACGTAAAACCCGCGCAGGGCGGCCTCGTCCTTGACGGTGAGCCAGGCGGGAACCAGGGGCAAAACTGTGTCGCCCCAGCCGTTCGCAGCGTTTTTGAAGTACCCGGCGTGCGCGATAGTCGGGAGCAATACCTCGGCGGTGTCGTGTCCGCCCAAGCCCGATGTGACCCCGAGCAGGACGTAGAGCGCAAGCAGTTCATCGCGCCGAAACGCCAGCCGGGGCGAGATGCGCCCAAGCCCCGCATTAACCGCGAGAAGCAGGCAAAGCCAGAAGACCACGTTGTAAAATAACGAGGCGGTCGTGGGATGTCCCCGGTAGTACACAACCTCGGACGAGATGATCCAAAAAGCGTTGGCCGGAACCAGTAGCGCCGCCGCCGCGATAACCCGCCCTCTAATCCGCCCCCCGTCGCCCGGTCGCTTCGTCGTCGCCATAAGCCCTATTATAAGGGTAAACTACAACGGTTACGCAACGTCGGTTAGTGTACGCCGATTAGCTGGCATAAGCCGGAGGAATAGCGCCGATGCTGGTGGTTCAGCACATTCAATTTAGCGTGTCCAACGAGAAACGACGTATATCGGGTTTAACCGAAATGGTCAACTCACCCGAAGTAGCGCCTATTCCGTTGGAAGGCGTCAAACCGTCAAACGCGTCTTTGGTACGCCATGTGGCTTATCCTAAGACCGGGAACCTGGGAGCGGTTTCCACGGATTGGCCCGCCCCCGCGCGTACATGGGAACCGCCGTCGGAAAGCCTCGAAATAGGCGGTGTTACGATCACGATGCAAGAGGACGGAAAAGCATGCGTGGAGTTCGTCTACAATCGGAGTTGCGGCGCGCCCGTCCGCGGCTGGGCGCAATCGACCTTGATTGTCGCCGCAGGAGAGTGGGCGCAGGTGCGCTACAACGGACGATTTGGCGGCTATGACGATTATTGGTATTACGAGAAAAACACCATCAATGTGAGCGTTAGCGATGTCCCAACCGTGGATATGTTCCTGCGAAAACAACCTGACCTTAGTTAACCCGAGTCTTGGGTTGTTCATGCGGTGACGAAACCTGCTTTGCAGAGGTTAAGGTGTAGCATCTTGAGTTTGATGGCGTTCCATAATCCATCGAAGGAGCGGGACTTAACCCGATCCACGAAGCGGTCAGACAGTTGGCTGAAGGTCGTCTCCACCCGTTCGCGCAGGCTGGAGATGAGCGGTCGGTGTTGCTCTCCGCAGTTGCTGGGCGTGATGAGGAGCAAACCCGCCTCTTCCGCAAGCGTATCAGCAAGGTCTTGCGCCGCGTAGCCACGGTCGGCGAGAAGAACGCCACCCTCCACGGTCTGGGCAAGGGCGTCGGCGACGGATTGGTCAGGCCAGTTAGCAGGCGTCAAGAACGCGCCCAGGATCATGCCGCTGTGGTGCGTCAGGACGTGCAGCTTGAAGCCAAAAAACCAGCCCGAAGTTCCTTTGCCGAAGTACGCCTACCGAAGTGTGCGCCGTCTTCCCGAAGTAGGCGCACTCGTCCGTGGCGGATCGGCTTGCACATCGGAATGGGTTTGCTGTCCATTAAGTACAAGTTGCTATCAAGTGGCATTGGAGCCTGATGAACCGCGTGCTGAACCAGATGCCCGACAAGCGGCGTGAGGGCGTGGAGGCGCGCGAGCCACTGACCATAGGAGGGCAAGAGCGGAAAAGCGTTGCGGAAGTTGTGGGCGATGAGGTTGTAGGCTTTCTTGAGGTTGGCGACGCCAAGACAACCCTGCATCAAGCCGATGGTGAGGACTTCGGCGTCGGTGAAGACGGGCGAAGCGTTGGGCGCGCGACGCCACGCGCCCAGCGCGGGGTGGGCTTTGAGATAGTCGTCTACGAAAACGTACAAGCAGGTCATCTGGTCGGTTATACTTTGCGCTATACTTGGCATGGAAGGCCGTCCTTTGCGCGCAGAAGTGGGTTTGGCGACTTCATTCTACGCAACAAAAGGACGACCGACCTAAATTTCAACTCAAGACTCGGGTTTAGTTATTCCCTTATCAGCGACTTGTTTTAGTACTCACTGCATTTCGATAGGTAAATAGCCCGTAATGAAAATTGCCAAAAAGATGCCCTGTCGTATATTTCTAAACCGACGCGCTTTCGGGGCGTACATCGCTTTCCTGTCGCTCGGCTCGCTGAACTGCATCGCGCTGAACTGCGCCGCAACCGCCGCGCACGCGCAAGAGCGCCGCCCCGGCCCGCTGGTGTCGCCCGAGATAAACGCCGACCGCAAGGTGACATTCCGCTTGCGCGCCCCCGGCGCCCGCTCAGTCACCGTGTCGGGCGAGTGGGACAACAAGCCGTACCCGTTGGTCAAGGATGAGGCGACTGGCGTTTGGAGCGTGACCGTCGGCCCGGTCGCGCCGGATATTTATGGCTACAGTTTCCAAGTGGACGGGCTAAATGCTCTCGACCCCGCCAATCGGCAAATCAAGCCCATGCGCTCGCCCGGAACCAGCGTTTTGGATGTGCCGGGAGCCAAGCCGACGCCCTGCGATCCGGTACCCGGAGTTGCGCGGGGAACCGTTCACCTCCACGACTACGATTCCAAAGAGTTGGGACCGCGCCGCTTGCGCGTCTACACGCCCGCCGCGTACGACAAGGACCGCAACGCCCGCTTCCCGGTTTTGTATCTTTTCCACGGCTCCGGCGATAACGAAGCGACCTGGACCGAGTTCGGGCGCGCCCATGTCATTTTGGATAATCTCATCGCGTCGGGCGCGGTTAAGCCGCTGATCGTGGTGATGACCGACGGACACGCCATTGGGTCGGGCGCGCCGGAAACGCGCGGAAGCAACGTGGTCGCCTTTGAGCGCGACCTTTTAGAAAATGTCCTCCCGTTTGCGGAAACGCGCTATCGTGTGGAGGCGGACCGGGATCACCGCGCCATCGCGGGACTTTCGATGGGCGGCAACCAATCGCTCTTGATCGGTCTGAATCACCGAGACCGGTTCGCGTGGATTGGCGGCATGAGTAGCGCGATCCGCGATACCGCGCCGCTCGATCCGTTCTTCTCCCGTCAAAAACAGGACGACAAAAAGTATCCGCTCCGCTTGCTCTGGATCGCCATAGGGAAAGACGATTTTCTGTTGCCGCAGAACCGGACGTTCGACGCGCTCCTGACACAAAAAGAAACCCCGCACGAGTATGTCGAAACCGAAGGTAGCCACGCGTGGCCCGTTTGGCGGCGCTACCTTGCCACACTCGCGCCGCGCTTATTTACGAGCGCGCGTCTTAGCGCCGCCGCAACGCCGTAAACATCCAACGCCAAAATTCCAAACCGCTCGCCACGCCCGTCCCGGCGCGCTTCCCCCCAAAGGAAATCTCCCAATGATTTTATTTCGTTCTATCGCGGTTTTCGCCGCTGTTGTTTCCGTCGCCGCCGCATCTTTGACCCTAACTCCCACGGCAAACGCGCAAAGCGCCAAACCCGCTGGAAAGCCGCAGTATGAGGTCGCCGCGAAAACCGCGTGGCCTACCGTCAAATCGTCCGATTCCGCTGTCGCGAAGGCGCTCAAAGCGACCGACTTGAAAGGGGCGGAAAAGATGGTCGGCAAGTCCGGCGCGTTCACCGGCACGGTTTCCGAAACCTACGCGCCCAAAAGCGGCAAATTGGTTATCCTGAACTTCGACAAGGATTACAAAAAAGCCCTGACGGCGGTGGTAAAATCCGAAGATTTCGCCAAGTTCCCCGATCTGCAAGCCCTAACCGGCAAAAAGGTTCTCGTTACCGGCAAGTTCGTGTCCTACAAAAACGCAACCGAAATCGAACTAACCAATCCCGCCCAACTCAAACTCATCAAGTAACGCGTTTTTGTGGTTTGTTTGGCGTTGCCGTCTACGTTGCGGAAGTCTAAATCGCTCAAGCCGCGCGGCTCCCCCTCACGCCGGGGGAGGCGC
>CAXUMS010000078.1:0-21800 GCA_964252165.1 uncultured Armatimonadaceae bacterium | reverse complement strand
GCATATCTTAGTATCAGAGGCGACCGTACTGGCCCTTGGGCCGTTATCGCCGTTCGCGCGCCGCTTGTCGGATTTGGGCATGTGCCGCGTCAAGCACGATACGCTCCTCCACGTTTACAATTTTTACTCCGCGACGGATGAGTTGGCGCCATGGGGCAACCCCCTCGTTCCTCCGAAGATGTGCGCGCAAGCCGCCGCGCGGGTGGCGCGCGACCAGCAAATGCGGGAAACATGGAGCCGCGACGCGCGGGAAGAGCGCGTGCGCCCGTTTCGCGCTTCGCTTGCGATTGCGTGGTGGTCGCTTTTCACGGCGAGCGTTTTGGCGCTGACATTATGGCAGTTGGAGCCGGTGCGAAACGTGACGAACGAGGCGTTTCCGCGTTTCGCGGGTTTCATCGCAACCCGACTTCCAGGCCACGCTCAAACCAGCGCGACAACCAACGTCAACACAAAGACGCCGGTTTTTGTGGACACGTCGGCGCGATCCGTGGGCGGCGTAACCGCACCCGATTACACCGGACAGATTTTTGGCGCGGCGTACAAAGCGGCGAAGATCCAGGGCATTCATCTGGTGGAAAGCGTCAATTCCACCTATGACGCCAACAGACCGACGGGCGAAATTTACCGGCAAAACCCACCTTTTGGAGCGGAACTACCGGCAAACCGCAAAATCTACGTTTGCCTGTTCCGCAACGTACGAGAACGTGGCGGCGATGGCGACGCATCGAGGCGGCCCTCGTTCGGCGACAAACCGCTCGCGCGATCTCGGCGGCAAAGCGGAGTTGCCGACGAAGAGCGCTGGTCCATTGATTTATCTCCATCTCATTCGTCATCGGACGAGCCTTTGGCAGCCACAGATCGTGACGCCGATGAGGATGGCGTCACCGACAGCGCAAAACGTTCTACGTCCTCTTCCGTTCCCGCCGCCCCCGCCGCGCCGCCCGCTGTTCCGGACGCCCCGGCGGGCGATAAAAGCAAGGGCGACGCCCTCGCCGCGCAGGATGGGGGTGACGGCTCAAACGAAACGCGCGGTAAGAGCGACCCGGTCAACGATGAGCCTCCCTGGCAGTAGCAAGCGCCGCAAGTCCGGAGGCAGCCATCTTGCCGCCGCACACGCCGGGGCCGGTTCCGCGTCCGAGGCTCATCCGTGAATGCCGTAGATTTTGGTGCCGTGGAAGGAAATGGTGACGCCGCTCGAAAGGGCGAGCCGTGGCGTTGGGTCATCCTGCGATGGCGAATCTCGGTAATCGAATGACATATCCTTTTCCCGCAAGTAGTCCTCAACCTGCTCGAACGTCCACTCCGGCGTGAACGCCCAATCCTCAACCGCGCACGCAGGCGTCAGGCGGAACGCGCCTTTGTCGCCCGCCTCCCACCATACGCCTACAAGTTCGCGCGGTTATTGCTGACGGAACCAGAGTTCAACCGTGCCGTACAGGAAGATGGACGGTTGCGGATACTTGCGCGACGTATTACCTGTGTCGTCGGGCAGGCCGAGAAGCGTTTGCACTTCCTCTTTCGACATTCCGGGCCGCAAATCGCCTAAATTGCCCGTGCGCAAAAACTCGTCCAGCGAGACCATCATTATCTTCTCCTCCCACGGACGCAGAGCGGCAATGTCCGCGCGCGACGGTCGCCGTTTGCCGCGCGCTTTTTCGCGGATACGCTTTCGCTCGAACGCCCGCAATTTTTCCAGATAACGGTTGCGTGATACTTCCATTGCATCAAGCGCGCTCAGGATTTGCCGCTCGGTCGGTGGGTTCGCGCCGTTGAAGCCGAAACGCGCATCAAAGCGAGCGGACGCGGCATGATAGCCGCCATTGGCGGGGCCATCCGGTCCAATAAGACGAATAATGCACGACCGCAGAGCGGAGAATCGCATCGGAAGCGGTGCGTTCGGATTGCGCGCTTGGCGGGCGTAGTTGTTGAACGACATAGCGTATTTTCGTTGCTAACACAACCCCTTGTTTACAGAAGCCGGTTCAAGGCGCGGGCTTTTTCGGCGCATCCGTCGCGGGAACGTCCACGTTTAACGTCGGGTTTTTCGACGAACGTTCGCCTGCAGTTGATTCGCCTTCTTCTCTTGCCCACGCCCCAAACGCGCCTGGCGTCAGTGCGCGGGCGTTCGGCGTTTGCGGAATATCAAGGCCGTTCTTGCCCGGTAAAACGCGGAGCAGGCCGAGTTCGAGATACAGAACGCCCGCGCAAACCCCGGCGAGCAAAACGAAAAGCGCCAGCGCCAAAAGCGCGGCGCGCGGCGCGGGTCTTTGCACACGCTTGTTGATGGGGAATAAGTTCGGCATGGGTTCGATTGTTCTCAACGTTTCTATTTTCAGATTCTACCCGACACAAATAAGTAGTTATATCCTGTATTGCGTTTTGGTATTGCATTGTAGTATTGTACATAATACGATGTTGTGCGTGTGCATCTGAGGAAAGGTTCGAGGAACAATGGCGAGAGTACAGGATGAACTGACCGGGCTTGCGGGACGCGAGGCGTTGCGCGTCGCGCTGGCCACGCAAACCGCAATGCAAAAAGGCGATGGCGCGGGTCTTGCGCTACTCGATGTAGATTTGTTTGGCGAGATTAACCATGAGTTCGGAAGCGAAACCGGAGACCGGGTTTTAACCGCCCTCGCGGACTTGTTGCGCGAAATGCAAACCGAGGCGGGAAACGGGGCAACCGCTTTTCGGTTGTCCGGCGACGAGTTCGCGCTTCTTCTGCCGAATGCAACTCTGGAAGCGGCGTTTTTACGCGCGGAGGCGTTTCGCGCTCGTGTGGAAGCCGAAACAACGGCGCGTCGGGTCGCGCCGGACGGTCGCGCGGTCACAGTGACTATCGGGGTCGCGCAGTTCCCGCGCGACGCGCGCACCGCCGAGGGCGTTTTGAAGGCTTCCGAGGCCGCCCTCGCCGCGCGCAAAGAGCAGGGCCGCAACGCGGTCGGGCTTCCGCCAAACGAGGAGATGGTGATGAAATCGTGTTACTATCCCGCCCCCGCCGTTCGCAAACTGAAGGCGTTATCGGAGAAAACAGCCCGCAAAGAATCGGCCCTGCTCCGCGAAGCGCTCACTGACCTCATCGGTAAGTACGACACGCTGTAGCGGAGCGGACCTGCGATTTGAGTTTTGGAAGGGGAGAAAGAAGAGGGGAAAGAGGCCCCCTAACCCCCAATAAGGGGGAGACAAGAAAGACAAGGCGATAACGCCTTTACCTTGTGAGCCAATGCATCAACCTTTGACGGCAGGTTCTTGTCCCCCCCTTATTGGGGGTTAAGGGGCTACCTCTTCCCCCTCTTTTCCCCCTTCCAAAACTCAAATCTTAAGTCTCGGCCCTTTTGCAACGTGGCTTGACGTTGGTAACGGGGAAACGCTATACTTTTACGAACTGACGGCGCCTCTTCTTTAACAGGCTAAACGCCGAATATGATATTGTCTCCCGCGCCGCAGACCTTAAAAAGCGTTGCGCTTCCGCTGATTTTCTCGATGCTCGCTACCCCAATCGCCCTGCGACTATTTTCATACATTCGTCCCGCGCCGGATGAGGAGGATTCCCATTATGACTGATCGGTTCACAACACCGATCCAGCCGAATCAGAAACGACGCAAGGGCAATGCGGCCCCGGCGGCTTTATCGGCCTTGACCGCTATTAGCCCTCACGTCGTCGCCTTGATCGGCGGGGTAGTTCCCCTCGCGGCCAGAAGCGTCGCTATGGGCGGAATTGTCGCCTCCGTCGCGTTGATGGCCGCCCTGCCCGCGCGCCCCGCCCGCGCCGACGGCACGCTGAACTTCACGATTCGCGACGCCCGCACGCGCGAGGCGATTAGCGGCGCGATAGTCACGCTCGAAGATCCGACCGGCGAGGAATTTCGTGTTTCCTTGACCGCCGACGCCTCGGGCCAGGTTACGTCGCGCCCGCTCGCCGCGCACCCGTGGCGCGTGATTGTGACCGCGCTCAACTACACGCGAACGGCGCAGGATGTGACCGTGGTTGATGGCGCGGCGACCGATGTCGAGATTTTGCTGACGCCGGTTCCGCGCGAGCGATTGATTGTGTCCGGCGTGCGCGAGCTTATCCGCCGCGACGACACCACCAACACGTACCGCCGTTCCCGCGACTTTTTCCGCTTGTACCCGGTCACGGCGGGAAACCGGCAAAGCGTCCCGAAAGCCCTGCGCGCCATTCCCGGTTTTGTGGAAAACTCCATTAGTCAAGCCCATGCGCGCGGCGATCAAGACGGCAAAGCGCAGATTGTGGACGGCTTCCTGCTTCCGCAGTTTTTGCAAGGACGCTTGGCGCAGTTGCTGCCGGTAGACGCCCTCGACACCCTTGCGGTTACGACCGGCGGTTTGCCGCCCGAGTTCGGCGCGGACTCCGCCGCGATTCTGAACTATGAAACCCGAGCGATTCCCTCGGACGGCAATAACTATCTGGAGTACGCCCTGTCTGATGGCGGCTACGACAGCAACGAGTTGTTCGTAACCGCCGCCGCGAGCGTGGTTCCCCGCGGGTCCCGCCCAAACGCCGACGGTATTTATGAGCGGCGCATCGGGTACGTGCTGAACGGGTCTCAGCGCTACACCAATGTCGCGAACGAGTCCCCGCAACCCAATGTGTTGACCGCGAACAATCAGGGTCGCTCGGAAACGCTTTTTGGCAAGGTTGAATTTCGCGCAAACCGCACCGAGTCCATCACGGGTTTGTTCGACTTTTCGTACGGGCGCACGGGAAACCCGAATAGAACCGGCCTTGACGACGGCTACGACTCCGCCGGGCAGGGCTTCGGCTTTGGCGGTTTGCGCCCCGATAACAGCATCCGCAACTTCCCGTTCAACAAATATACCGGCGTTGGCGGCTTCGATCTGCCGCTGACCAATCAGGCCGATGCGCGGCAGGACATCTACCAAAAGGATGTGAACAGTTTCGGCGCGCTTCAATACCGCAAAGCGACGCCAAATGGTTTGAACGCATTGCTACAGGTCGGGTTCGGTAAAACCCGGCAGGCCGTGCTGAACAACACGCGCACCGACCTCTTCGATTTGCGCGCCCTACCGTCCGATGACGGCGTCGAGTTTCGGCCCACGGTTGTCAACGATTACGATCAAACGCAGGCGCAGGGCGATTTTTCTTTGCGAAAAGGGAAACACACTCTGCGCTTCGGCGGTTTGTACGCCAACCTTCGCGGAGAGGAATCGCACCAATTAATCCCGGGCAGTCAAACCGCATTGAACGCACTCGCAGGCTACGGCGATGCGCGCTTGCTTCCGGACGGCGCTTACACGGGACGCGTGGACGCGCTCGGCAATCCCGAGTACGTTGTCAATCCGAACAATGGCGCGGTCGGTTCGCCGGTCGTGAACATTTTGCGCAAAGGCTACTACGCGTCCGCCTATGTCGGCGATACCTGGCGGATCACCTCGCCGCTAACCGCAAACTTCGGCTTCCGGTACGACATCTACGAAAACGAGACGAATCAAGCCCAGCGCAGTATCAAGAGCGATCAGGTGTCGCCGCGCCTGAACTTCGCGTATGTTTTACCGTCGAAGGGGTATCTCGCTTTTCTCGGCAACCAACCGACGATTTTGCGCGCAAGCTACAACCAAACGTTCACCCGGCCCACGCTCGGTCAGGGAGCCTATATAGGCGACCCGATCCCGGCGGAAACCGCCGATGTGTACGAGCTTGATATGGAGCGACAGTTCGGCGAAAATCAGGTCGCCCGGTTCTCGATCTACAACAAGGAAATCGAGAACTTCACCAATGTTGGCGCGCTGGTTCAAAACTCGCAAATAGCCGTGTACTCGCTTTTCAACCAGGGCCGGGCAAGCGCGAACGGTTTTGAAGTGTCGTACGAGTTTATTCCGCGCGGGCCGGGCTTTAACGGCTACCTGTCGTACAGCAACAGCCGCGTTCAGTCGCTGAACGGCGGTAAGCGCGACAACGTCGGCGACTTCGTCCCGGTCGGGTATCTCGACCATGATCAGCGCAACACGCTCTCGACCGGGGCCGCCTACCGATTTGCGGACGGCACGGAAGCGGGCTTGAACGTTATCTACAACAGCGGTTTGTACTCGTCGGATACCAGCCGCCTCGGTTTGGGCGGCGATGACGGGCGACAAGGGCGCGCCGAGGTCAACCTGCGGCTCGCGACCCGCCCGAACTTTGCTGGCAGGGCGATTGGCTTTGAGTTCCTGGTCGAGAACCTGCTGAACAGCAAAGAGCGCATCAACTTCCGCTCGTCGTTCGAGGGAACCCGCTTCCAAACCGGTCGCCGTATCACCGTGGGCGCGTTCGGTCGCTTCTAAACCTCTTCGGAAAAACGAAAACCGCCCGCCCCGTAAATTGCGGGGCGGGCGGTTTTTTTGCGAATCATAACGTGCGGGTCGCCTACTCGGCGGCCCCTTCCTCGCTATCCATGCGCCGCGCCAAACCGTTTTCCCTCTGGTAAACGCGCCGCACAGCGCCGTCGAATACTACGGTTCCCGTCGCTGAGGATTTATCCCAGCGCGCCCAGCGCCTGGTTCAAGGCCGCCTTAACGCCTGCGGACGGCGCGGGCGACGCTTTCAAGGCGGCCTCGGTTTGAACGCGGGCGGCGGCGATCTGGTCGGGCGAGGCGAGCGGAGCGGCGGCCCGGTACGATTGCGCGGCCTCGGCCCCTTTTCCGGCAAGCGCCTGTGTCAGGCCAATGTCGAAGAGGGCGAGGGCCGTAAACGCTTTGTCCCCGCCTGCGACATCGCGCGCTTTGGCGAGGCTCGCAACGGCGGCGTCGAACTTCCCGGTTTGCCGCTGAACCAGGCCCAAGTTGCGCCAGCCTTCCTTGGATTTAGGATCGAGGGCGGTTACCTTCTGGAAATCGGCGAGCGCCTTTGCGGTTTCATTCATCGCGCCATAGGCGGTTCCACGACCTAAAAACGCGTCGGCGTAGTTGGGCGCAAGTTTCAAGGCGGCATCGAAATCCGCGACCGCTTTGTCGGGAACGTTCGCGATCAAACGGCAGTTGCCCCGCTGAACGTATGCATCCGGACGCCCCGGCGACAGCGCGATCACTTTGGTGAAATCGTTTGACGCTTCCTGCGGCTTGCCCGCGCGAAGCCGCACGATACCGCGACGCAAATACCCCTCCCCCACGTTGGGCAAAGCCGCGATGACAACGGAATAATCCGCATCCGCCTTGTCGTACTCGCCCCGCGTCGCGTAAAACAAGCCGCGTCCAAACCGGGCTTCGGTATCTTTGGGGTTGCGAGTAACGGCGGTGTCGAAATCGGTTTGCGCCCCCGCCACATCCCCGCTCGCAAAACGGAGTGTCCCGCGAAGCGACCAGATAAGAGCGGGCGCATCCTTGATTGCCGATGCCGTGTCCAGATCTTTGATCGCGTCGGCGAGCGCGCCTTTGGACGCTCGGGCGCGGGCGCGCGTGATGTACGCCCCGACCGCCGGTTTGTCGCCCTGCTTGGCGATGATCTCGGTCATGTCCGCGATGGCGCCGTCCGCATCGCCCGTATTGAGGCGCAGAACGCCCCGCTCGTAAAGCGCCTGCACAAAAGCGGGGTCAAGAGCGTACGCCGATGACAGGTCCGCGACGGCGTTCTTGAAATCCCCCAACTGGGCGGCGAGCAAGCCCCGCCGCTCGTAGTCGTCCTTGCTTTTTCGCAACGTCAGCGCGGTATCCAAATCCTTACGCGCGCCTTTGATGTCGCCGACGCCCGCGCGCGCGGCGGCGCGGAACGAGTACGCATCGGCTTGTTTGGGGTCAATCGCTATTACTTTGGCGAAATCGGGGATGGCTCGCTCCAGGTTGTTCACCCGCATAAAGGCGACGCCCCGGCTCATCAAAATATCGGTGCGGGTTGGCGCAAGCGCGGCGGCTTTGGTAAGCAGAGCGACCGCCGAGGCGAAGTCCCCCCCATCGGCTTTTACGAGCGCGGATTTGTACAAAGCGTCCGCGCTTGCCCCTACCCCCGGCGCGGCGGCGCCGCGCCCCGCCGGTTTCTGCGCCTGCGCGTCGGGCGCAGCCAAAAGGAAAGGCGCGAGCGTGGTTCCCAGCGCGAGAACCGAGACAGCGCCGCGAACGCCGGTTTGTTTCCCCAGCGCGTTATACGGGAACCGGCGAACCGGCGAACAAGTCTTACTTACTATCGGCACGTATACTTCCTTTTGAAGCGAAAAACGAAAGCGGTTTCGGTTGTACTGATACACTACGAAGCGGGTAATGCAATTTGGTCTACTTATTACCCGCATCTTCAAGTATGCTTACAAACTTTATATTGAACCATAAAACAACGCGCGTTCTTCGTTCTCATACGCGCAAATACGTAGCGACGTTCGCTTTAACCATCGCCGCCGTGGTCGCCGTCGGAGCGACAAGCGCGCGAGCGCAAAGCGTAACAAAGTTGCATCTCGCGCTTGGAAACCCGAGCGCGGCGGTTGAGTTGCGCCCATTTGGCGCATCCGGCGCGTATGGCCGAAATGACGACAATTTTCTCATCCGGCGACCGCAATACTCGCTTTCTTATAACCGCTACAACGGCGGGCCGAACTGGTTGGCATGGCATCTGGTGAAAAGCGATACGGGAACGGCGGGCCGGGGAGGCTTTATCACCGATACGACCCTGCCCCCGTTCTGGTACCGCGTTCCCACCGGCGATTACGGCGACACCAACAACCCGCAAAACTACGACCGGGGCCATATGTGTCCGTCCGGTGACCGCACCCGAACCGTTGTGGACAACGATGCGGTTTTTCTGATGTCGAATATCTTGCCGCAGGCGCCGGACAACAACCAAGGCCCGTGGGCGCAACTCGAAACGTACTGCCGCACGCTCGCAAGCGCGGGCAACGAACTGTATATCATCTCCGGCGGGCGCGGCGCGCTGGGCGCGTTCGTTAATGGCAGAACGGTGATCCCCCAAGCGACGTGGAAAGTTATCGTGGTTTTGCCGGACAACAACCCGAACGCCGTAGCCAGCCTTGACGACCCCGCCCTTGATATTTCCCGCATTACGGCGCGAACGCGCGTTATCGCCGTGGATATGCCGAACGTTCAGGGCATCCGTAGCGTCAACTGGGGAACGTACCGCATCACGACGCGCGATCTGGAAATAACAACCGGCTATAACTTTTTGTCCGCATTGCCCGTCACGTTGCAAAATATGCTGGAAATGCGCGTGGACAACGGCCCGACGCAGTAGGAACGCGCGCTATCTTCCTTGCGTGATTTTCTAACAGGTCTGGGTCTGGGCGCGGGCCTGATCGTGGCTATCGGGTCGCAAAACGCGTTTGTTATGCGTCAAGGACTGCGAAGGCGGTTCTTGCTCCCAGTCGCGCTCACGTGCGCTCTGTGCGATGCAGTTCTTATAGGCCTCGGCGCGGGCGGGTTTGGGAGCCTGGTGCGCGCTTTTCCGCTCGCGACCCGCTTTGCGGCCTGGGCGGGGGCCATTTTCCTTTTCGTGTACGGCTTGCGCTCCCTGCGCGCCGCTCACAAACCCTCCTCGGCAACGCTTGACGACGACGACGCAACCGCCGCTCACAATGATGGCCCCGCAACCGCGCGAACGGCGGTTTTAACGACGCTCGGCTTTAGCCTCCTCAATCCACACGTGTATCTGGACACCATTGTTCTCCTGGGCGGCGTCGCCGCGCAGTATGAGGGCGTGCGACGCGCCTTTTTCGCCGCAGGGGCGATGTTCGCCTCGCTCACGTGGTTTTTCGCGCTCGCGTACGGGGCCGCGCGCCTCGCGCCCGTCTTCCGCAAACCGAACGCATGGCGCGCTTTGGACGCCTTCATCGGCGCGTTTATGTGGCTCCTCGCCCTATCACTCGTGTGGAAGGATCTCCTGCGGGCTATCAAGGTTCATGTGTGATAACGATAAAATTATGCGACACGAGTTAAACGTCTTGATTATCGATGAGGAAGTGCGATTTAGAACGGTATCAAATTTCGTTCAGGAGGCCGCTCGAATTCGGGAGCGTGGCTTTGAGGAAGTTCGAGTTGATTTTTCGTACTGTCCAGCGGCGTTCTCAGACGGAATGGTTCCTTTCATTACACCAATGGAGGCTCTGCGCCGTAGCGGGATAAACTTTTCGGTAATTATACCGGAGGAGAACTATCTACAACGGCTATTCATCAACACGAACTGGGCGCACTTTTTAGCACCTGAGACTTACGAATTTGTTGACGCGTCGTCTTATTACAACAACTATCCACTTCATCGGTTTTCAACATCACGCGAGCAAACTGATGTCGTCAATGGCTTGCTCGAAGTAATTATGAAGACGCTCCGGCTCTCGCGCGATGTGTTACAGGGGCTTGAATGGTCCTTCAACGAAATAACGGATAATGTGTTAAATCATGCACACAGCGGAGGCGGTTTGGCTCAGGCGACCTGGTATCCGAAAAACAATCAAGTTCGCTTCGCGGTAGCGGACTCGGGTATTGGAGTATTAAACTCACTACGCGAAGGATTTCCCGCGTTGCAAAACGATACCGAGGCGTTAGGTGAAGCCATTAAAGCGGGAGTGACGCGTAACCCGCAGTTTGGGCAAGGCAATGGGCTTGCTGGCTCGCTACGAATTGCAACACTAACCGGAGGCCGATTTTCTATTGCGTCCGGTCGGGGCGTTTTAGATGTTAGCGAGGAAAGATCTAAGCGTATTGTAGTTGATCAGGACGCCGCACTTCGTGGAACGATGGTTTCCGCTCAATTAGGCTCACTTCCTAGTTTTAGGATGGAGGACGTTTTCGATTTTGCGCCACGGCGCGGCGAAATGTTCGATATGATCGATGCCCGGTATACATCGGAAGACGACGCCTTAGTGGTAAAAATGAGTGAAGAAACTGTTGGTTTTGGAAGTCGCTCGGCAGGAAGACATCTGCGAACAAAGTTCTTCAATCTTCTAGATGCGGTTCCAGGCCAGTCACTCACAATTGATTGGGCAGGCATTCCCGTGATTGGTAGTAGCTTTGCGGATGAGGCTATCGGTAAGCTCTTCGTCGAACTTGGTCCGCTCGCCTTTAGCCTTCGCGTTAGAAACGCGAAGATGGAGCCGCTTGTCCGAAACTTAATTGACCGGGCGATTATGCAACGTGTAGCGCAGACCGCGCAGACCGCGCAGACCGCGCAGACCGCGCAGACCGCGCAGACCGATGAATAAGATTAACAGTATCAAGCGAAATTACTCTTTTGCAGATTTCCTGTCAAATAACGTGATTCAGTAAATCGGTAAAGATGTCCTTGTGCGGGCGTTCTCGCCTGTCACCGCTTAAAGAAAATATCCGGGTTGGCTTTGCGGAAAGCGCGCCCAAATGCCTGAACGCAGGCGGGGTCCCATTGCGTTCCGCTACCGGATTCGATAATTAGAGCGGCGGCGAGCGGGCCGAGCGAGCGGCGGTACGGGCGGTTGGTGGTCATTGCCGAGTACGCATCCGCGACCGCAAGAATGCGCGCCCACAACGGAATCGCCTCGCCCGCCAGATTGTCGGGGTAGCCGGTTCCGTCCCACGCCTCGTGGTGATGGCGAATAGCGGGCAAAAGGTGCGTCAGGCCCGCGACCGCGCCCACAATCGCCGCCCCCATCATGGGATGAAGTTTGATCGCGTTGTATTCGTCGTCGGACAAGCGTGTCGGGAGGCGCAAAACTCGGTCAGAGACGCCGATCTTGCCGACATCGTGAAGAAGCGCGGCGATTTGTAGCGAGCGCGCGTCCTTGGCATCCAAACCGAGTTCTTCCGCGATCAAAAGACTGTACGTCATCACATCGAGCGAATGACGGCGCGTATAACGATCCTTGTTGTCCACAGCGGTCACGAGCGCGTCGAGCATCGCAAGGTCTTTATCGCCTTTGAACAGCGCACGTATCGTGGCGTCGTCGGGCGACGCGCCGCCGTCGCGCTCGCCCGCCTTGTCGCGCGCCAGGCGTTCATCCGCAAAGAGGAGCAGGTCGTCCACCGTCCAGGCGTCGTCGGGAAGCACGGCGACGCCAACTGCGAGCGATAGCGGAATCGGCACGGCGTAACCCTTCGGCGTGAACTCCACGGCATCCACGGCAAGCGCGAGACGCGCGTACAGGTCGGGAATATCCCCGGTCGCCATGCCGGGCATCAACAGGGCGAACTCATCGCCGCCCAAACGCGCGGCGATGTCATAGGAGCGGCAACACGAAAGAATGGCGGCGGACAGTTTTTGCAGAGCGTCGTCGCCGGATAAATGCCCGTAGGCGTCGTTGAAGAATTTGAAGTTATCCAAATCCATCACAGCGACCGCAAGCGTCAGGTTGTCGCGGCGGGCGCGCTCGATCTCGGACGCGAGACGCGCATCGAACGCGCGCCGGTTCCACAAGCCGGTCAAACTGTCACGCTCAGAGCGTTCGGTTGCATTGATGAGTCGTTTTTCGCGTTCGGCTTCCAACGCTTTGCGCGCGGAAATATCGTAAAAAAATAAAATCAGCGTGTCGTTGTTCGGACAACAGCGAATCTCGAACCAATCTTCGGTGTCGTCAATTCGCGTTTCTAAAACCGATGTGACTTTCTCGCTCTGCGCGCGGCGTATCTCGTAAGCGGCCTCGGCTCCGATAAAATGGGGCGCCGCTTCGGTCACCATTTCACCGATCACCTCGCGCGCTGTGCGCTTCAAAAGTCGTAGGCCCGCCTGGTTTACAAAAAGGAACCGGTATTCACAGTTTAAAACCGCGATGCCGTCCGCACATTCGCCTAAAATCGCCGCAAATTCCGCCGCCGTTTCCGCCGCGCAACGCGTTTGTTCATCCGCGCTTACCGCGCCGGGCGCGGTTTCGGTTTGTGTCGTCGGGGCGGTTTGAGTTGTTCGAGTGGTCATCCTACTTGTATTACGCAATCTAAGGAGCGCGCCGTTTCCGGTGTATGTCCGCCTGCTGTTTAGGAACCATTATAACCGAGATAACGGCGCGCTAACCGGAATAATAGCGTGGATGTGGTTAAACGCGCCGTTTTTTCCAGAACGCAATTAATTGACTACACGAGTAATAAAACATCTTGTTTTCGTTGCGTCGCTTGTTTGCGTTATGTTACAATGTTTGAGGCAGGCAAGGGCGCGTTACCCGCTCGTTTGTTCGGGGGATCGCAGGCCCTATTCACCGCGTCAACGCTGTCAAAAATGTGATGCGGAACGGAACCGAGGAGCAGTATCAGCGTGGCGATTCTTGAGCAGGAACTACCAGGGCGTTTTGCCGCCAACTTTGGCGCGTCGCTTTCCGAGGTTGACCCCGATGTGTGGTCAGCGATAAAGGACGAGGACGGGCGACAGCACGATAAACTCGAACTTATCGCGAGCGAGAATGTCGTCTCGCGCGCGGTTCGCGAGGCGCAGGGTTCAAGCCTGACCAACAAGTACGCCGAAGGCTATCCGGGCAAGCGCTATTACGGCGGCTGCGAGTACGTGGATGTGGTCGAAACGCTCGCGATTGATCGCGCCAAAGCCCTTTTCCGGGCGGACCACGCCAATGTTCAGCCGCACAGCGGCGCGAACGCGAACATGGCGGTTTTCTTCGCCGTGATGCAGCCCGGCGATACGTTCCTTGCGCTGGACCTTGCGCAAGGCGGACACCTTACCCACGGCTCGCCCGTTAATTTTTCCGGCATTTTGTACAATGCGGTTCATTACGGCGTGCGCGAAGACAACGAGCTGATTGACTACGATCAGATGCGCGATCTGGCCCTTCAGCACAAGCCGAAAATGATTATTGGCGGCGCGACGGTTTACCCGCGCATCATTGATTGGGAGAAAATCCGCGCCATCGCCGATGAGGTCGGGGCGGTTTTCATGGTGGACATGGCGCATATCGCGGGCCTTGTCGCCGCAGGCGAGCATCCGTCCCCGGTTCCGTTCGCCGATTTTGTCACCACCACCACGCATAAAACCCTGCGCGGGCCGCGCGGCGGCTTGGTGTTATGCCGCGACGCGTGGGCGAAAGCCGTTGACAAGGCCGTATTCCCCGGAATGCAGGGCGGCCCGCTCATGCACGTGATCGCCGCCAAAGCGGTCGCGTTCAAGGAAGCCCAGCATTCCGAGTTCGGCGCGTATCAGGCGCAGATCCGCCGCAACGCCCGCGCGCTCGCCGAGGCGGTCGCGGGTTTGGGCTACCGTTTGGTCGCGGGCGGAACCGACAACCATTTGATGCTCGTGGACCTGCGCCCCAAGAACCTGACCGGAAAAACCGCGCAGACCGTTCTCGATGAGGCCGGAATTACCACGAACAAGAACCTGATCCCGTACGACACCGCGAAACCGTTTGTCACGTCCGGTATCCGCTTGGGAACGCCCGCCGTTACCACGCGCGGCATGGTCGAGGGCGACATGGCGACGATTGCGGAACTGATTGACCGCGCCCTGGTCGCCCGCAAAGACGAGGCGGAACTTGCCGTGGTGCGCCGCGATGTCAAGACGCTCTGTGACCGCTTCCCCATGTGGAACTAAAGCGCGGCGCGGCGGGCAAATGTTCGAGCGAATCGGGGACAGCGCGCTTCGACATTGCGCGAACATAAAGGACGTTAATTTCGTATTATTCTTCAGCGGGAACTTCCGCTTGAAAGAAACATCATGGTCAAGATCGCATTCGGGGGCGGCCTGCTCGCCCTGACGGTTCTCGTTTCTGGCGCGGCGGCGCAGGCGCAGCAAACCGCGCCAGCCTCCGCCTCGTCCGCTCTCTACGCCCCCGCCGCGACATTGCCCTCGTCGCACTGGGCGTACGGTGCGCTCAACCGCGTTTGGTCGGCGGCGACCGGCGCGCCCGTGACCGAAGCGGCGGGCGAGCGTTCCCGCCGCGCTTTCGCGCAGGCGACCGTGCAGGTGGTCCGGCGCCTGAGCGCGCTTCCGTCCGGCGAAGCGCAAACGCGTTTATCCGCGAGCGACAAGCAAACCCTTGCGAGTTTGGTGCGTGAGTTTACGCCGGAGATTGTCGCGGCGCGGGCGGACACCCAAGCGTTGTCCGCAACTCTCGCCCGGATGGGCGTTGCGGCGCAGTTGCCCGCGCAAACCGCCGCCCCGCTCCGCGACACGCCGTTCCCCGATGTGCCGACGGACCACTGGGCGTTTGAGTCGGTCGAGAAGGTCCGCAAGGCGGGCGTTGTGCAAGGCTATCCGGGCGGACAAGGCCCATCGGCGCAGGCAAGCAAAGCGCGCGTCGCAACCGCGCCGCCGGTGAAGCCATAGTAATCGGTAGGTCGGTGTAAGACGTTAAAGCCGCTGTTGTAAAAACTTTCTCATGCGTTCTACCGATAGCGGCTTTAACGAGGATGTTTATCTCGCGGCGGCGCAGGAACACGTAACCACGGCGAACCTGTTGCTCCAGCAAACGCCACCGCAGTTTGTGATGGCGTGTTACACGGCGGGCGTCGCTGTGGAGTGTATGATGCACGCCTACCGGTTGCGAGCGGGCGCGGTCGACACGGCGAAGCACGACCTGCGACTTCACGCGGAGATTGGTGACTTTTTTGGCGGAATGTCGCGTAAGCAACGTGAGGCGGTAGCGGCTCTTCTAAGTACGGTCGTCGCACGATGGCAAAACAACCATCGCTACCGAAGCGAAAAGGCGATGCGCGCTTTTATCACCTCAAAGCGGTTGTTTACGGTGCGTGATCAAACCACGATACGCGGCGATGCGCTTGTTTACCATACTGAAGTCTTAGTAGAGGCGGCGATAGGCTTGGTGACGATAGGAGTAGACCGATGGAACAACTCATCCAACATCTAAGCGAGATTTTTGCGCTGGACTATCCCGGCTCACAAATGCAGTTGTCGCAGACGCCCTCCACGATGAAAGTCGGCGGCTTTATTTTGTGGGATGGTTTTGAGGACAAGACACAGATTGAGCGTCAACGCATGGTTTGGCAGACGCTCCGCGAACGTCTGCCTGTTCAAGATCAGCAACGTATTACAGCAATTCTAACGCTGACGCCGCTCGAACATACATCTATTTTAGAAGACGAGGACGACGACATAGCGGAGACGAATCCGCTTACGACGCAGAACGCCCGCCCGTCAAATGGAAGCGGTAACGGAAAAGTGGGGCGTAATGGAACTTTAGCGGAAACGCCCAAAGTCGAAATGGTCAAAGTTCGTTTGGAAGAACTACTTCGGGGTGCGTTTGAGGGCGGAGAAACGGAACTTGAAACCGAGCCGCGCCCAGCGAAGATCAGTGGTTATCTCGTTTGGGACGGCTTTCAAAACGAACGGCAATTAGATCGGCAACGTCGCTTGTGGCGCGTTTTGAGTGAGAGTTTACCTGCCGCCGACCAGAAACGAATTACAGTGATTTTGACCGTGACGCCGGATGAAATGCGTTCGCTCCGGGAAGTCGAATAAAGACGAAACGTAAACTATTGGACACGCGCCCGTCGTGGGATGACTATTTTCTAACTATCGCGCGTGATGTCGCCACGCGCGCAACCTGTCTGCGCCGCCATGTCGGGGCCGTAATCGTGCGCGACAAGCGGATTCTCTCGACCGGATACAATGGTTCGCCGCCCGGCCAAAAGCACTGCGACGAGGTTGGTTGCCTGATCGAGGACGGGAAATGTATTCGCACGCTTCACGCCGAGCAAAACGCGTTGATACAGGCCGCCCTGCACGGCGTTTCCACGCACGGCGCGAGTTTGTACTGCACAATTCGCCCGTGCCATGTGTGCGCCCGGATGATTGTCGGGGCCGGAATTACGCGCGTGGTTTTTCACGGCGACCTGCCGGAAGGTTGGGGGCTGGACGTTTTGCAAGGCGCAAACGTTGAGATTGTTCCGGTTCCATACGGGGGCGCGGATGCGGTCGCGCTCGGGCTTGTGCGGGGCGAACCGGAGAACGGCGGGTACTTGCGGGAATGACGACAACGCTTACCAATCTTTTGATTCGGATGGGGATCGCCGCGCTGTTGTCCGGCGCAATTGCGGTAGCGGTGACGCCGTTCGTGAAAACGCTCGCCAAGCGGTTCGGCGCGATGCGCGAGGTGCGCGCCCGCGACTCGCACGACCGCGACATGCCGCTTTGGGGCGGCCTCGCCATGTTCGCGGGCTTTATCGCGACCGTGCTTTTGCTACGTCCCCTCGCCGGGCAGGAAGTCGCCCTTGCGGTCGGCAAGGGCGAGCATCCCATTTTGGGTATTCTGCTCGGCGCCTCGATTGTGGCCGGAATGGGCCTGTTAGATGACAAGAAAGACCTGAAGCCCGCAATCCAAGCCGGTTCTCTTCTTTTAGGGGCGTTTGTCGCCGCGCTTTTGGGCGCGCGAATTCAAGGAATTACCAATCCGTTCGCGCACGCCGTTACCGGGGCGGAGCCGTACGACGCCCGAAACTACCTTGACCTGGGCTGGGTCGGTTACCCTCTCACGATGATCTGGGTGTTCCTCGCCGCGAAAACCTTTGACTTTTTAGACGGCTTGGATGGTCTCGCCGCAGGCGTCTGCGCGATTGCCGCCTCGACAATGGGCTTGATCGCCGCCGCGCGGGGCGAGGCCGCTGTGGCGATTATGGCGTTCTCGCTCGCGGGCGCATGTATCGGTTTTCTGCGCCATAACTACAACCCGGCCTCGATCTTTATGGGAACCATCGGCTCGCAGTTTCTGGGTTTCGTTCTCGCCATGCTCGCCGTGGTTGGGGCGTCGAAGATCACCGCCGCCGTGTCCGTGGTCGTGCCGCTTCTTGTCTTGAGCGTTCCGGTTTTCGACGGTTTATATGTCATCGGACGGCGTATCGCATCGGGGAAGAAGCCGCAGGTGGCCGACAAAACGCATATTCACCATCGCTTGCGCGACCGGGGCTTGTCGGTTCAGCAGGCGGTCTGGGCGATATACGGGCTGACGGCGGGCGGCTGTCTGGTCGCGCTTTTCGTGTCGTGGCGCTGGGCGCGCTGAGATTGTTCCATGCCAAATTTGTACTCCCTACTTCCTTTCCTGCCCCGCCCCGCTCCGCCCCTCGCGGCGCCCGGTCCGTTCGCCGATGACGTGTGTTTGGATGGCGAGCGCGTTTCGCTTCGTCCGCTCGTTCTCGCCGACGCGCAAGCGATGCTGGAGTACGCCCGCGATCCTGAGGTGACGCGGTATCTGCCGTGGGAGCCGGTGACAAATCTGGCATCGGTTCGTGCGTTTCTCGCTGAGCAAACCGAACGGCGGCGCGCAGGGGCGTCGCTCGGCTTCGCTGTGGCGCTGAAGGAAACCGGCCAGATCATCGGGTCCACGGACATCATGGAACTTCGGGGCGGCGACGCCGCGCCGGACGTTTACGATCCCAAGCAGGCCGAGGTCGGTTACCTGCTCGCGCGCCCGTTCTGGGGGCGCGGCTTGATGACCGAGGCCGCCCGGCTGACGGTGGCCTACGCCTTTGACGCTTTGGAGCGCGCCCGCCTGATCGCGTTCGCCGATGCCGACAATCACGCATCGCGCCGCGTACTGGAAAAAGCCGGTATGCGCGAATGGGGAACCGAAATCCGCACGGTGAAAAAACAAAAACGTTTGTATATTCGCTACGAAATGCTGAAGGAAGAACTTTGACTGCAAAGGCCCAAAGAACGCAAAGTTCAGACAAGGATAAACCAAATTTACGTTTCTTGTTTTTTATCCTCTGAACTTTGCGTTCTTTGCGCCTTTGCGGTTAAAACTGAATTAAGATGACCGATAAAAAAATTACGGTTGCGTGCGTTCTGGGAACCCGGCCCGATGCCGTGAAGATGGCGCCGGTGGTGCAGGAGTTCGCGCGCCATTCCGACCGGGCGCGGCTTGTGGTCGTGTCCACGGGACAGCACCGCGAAATGCTGGATCAGGTGTTGTCGGTTTTCAAGATAACGCCCAACCACGATTTAGGCTTGATGCGCGACCGGCAAACGCTGACGGATTTGACCGCGCGCGCCCTGACCGCGCTGACGCCGGTTTTGGAAGCCGAAAAGCCCGACATCGTTATCGCGCAGGGCGACACGACTACCACATTTGTCGCGAGCCTTGCCGCGTTCTACGCCCGCGCCGCGTTCGGTCATGTTGAGGCGGGCCTGAGAACCGATGATAAATGGGACCCGTTCCCCGAAGAGATGAACCGGCGTATGACCACGCGGCTCGCCGACCTTCACTTTGCGCCCACGACGCTGTCCGAGAAAAACCTACTAAGCGAAGGCGTGCCGCCGCAAACTATTCGCGTTACCGGCAATACGGTGGTGGACGCCCTTCGTTCGGTCGCCGAGTTGAACTACCGGTTTGACGATCCTGAGCTTGCTCGCGCGGTCGCGCTACCCGGTCGGATGATTCTGGTCACCGCCCACAGGCGCGAAAACTGGGGCGAGCCGATGGCGAATGTGTGCCGGGCCGTGTTGCAGATTACGGAGCGTTTTCCCGATGTTCATATCGTGTTACCCATGCACCGGAACCCGGTCGTGCGCGAGGTCGTCCAACCATTGCTCGGCGGCCATGACCGCATTTTGCTGACCGAACCGCAGGAATACTTTCCGTTCGTTCACCTGATGAAGGCGTCGCACTTTGTTTTGACCGATTCGGGCGGCGCGCAGGAAGAAGCGCCCGGCTTGGGCAAGCCGGTTCTCGTTCTGCGGAAAACCACGGAGCGCCCCGAGGGCGTCCACAGTGGCAACGCGAAACTTGTCGGAACCGATACGGGCACGGTGGTCGCGGAAGCGTCGCGGCTGCTTTCCGACCCGGACGCCTACAAAGCGATGTCCCAGGCCGCGTCGCCCTATGGCGACGGCGACGCCGCGCTACGTATTCGCGAGTGGGTGTTTGAGTTTTTTGGCGTGTAACTAAAGATAAACCAATGGTCTACGGCGACACAAACGGCGATACAACAGACGGCGCGATGACGGCGGACGGTCGAATCCGGTTCTGGTGGGGCCTGCTCCTGCGGATCGGTCTGACCGCGCTTGCCGCGTATGTCCTGTGGCGCGTTCGCGCGATTATCTCGACCGTGATTATCGCCGCCGTGATCGCGACGGCGGCGGGCGCGCTCGTGGACCCCCTGTGCCGGATCAAAATTCGCGGTCTCCGCCCTCGCCCCCAGCGCACCATCGCGACCGCGCTGGTTTACGCGTTTTTGTTGTTCGTGGTCGTGTGGTCCGTTCATCTGCTTTTCTCGCCGTTCCAGCAGGAATGGAAGAACTTGCAGGAGCGCTGGCCCGGCTATCAGGCCACACTCACGCAGCAGTTCACGTCACTACGCCAGCAATACGCGGATCTACCGCCCGGCTTCCGGGACTTCTTGGAAGCGCAACGCGGCAAGGCCGAAATGCCGTCGCCCGGCGAATGGGGAGCGCGACTTTTGGGCGGGGCGATTGCGTGGACCTCGCACATTATCGAACTAATTCTTATACCGGTTCTCGCCTTCTACTTCACGCTCGACACGCGCACGCTCCGCAGCGAGATCCGCTTTTTCACGCCGCGTAACCGCCTGCGCCCCACGCTCGCGATTTTCCGCGAGTGCGCCCGCATTATGCGCGATTACATTGTGGCGCAGTTCTGGCTCGCGGTTATCGCGGGCGTTTTTGTCGGCGCGATGTTGAAATATATCGGGATGGATTACGCTATCATCCTGGGCCTTTTTGCAGGCATCACGCGCGCCATCCCGGTTGTCGGGCCGATTCTCGGCGGCATTCCCGTTTGCCTTCTCGCCTTTATCTTCGGCAACCAAACGGGACAGCCGGGATTATGGATTGTGGTAACCGTGATGTTCACGCTTTTGCATTTGGTCGAGAGCAAGTTCATCATGCCCAAGTTTTTGGGCCATCGCTTGCACCTCCACGCGGTCGTAATCATCCTTGCCCTGCTGGTCGGCGGCGAGTTCTTCGGCGCGATTGGAATGTTCCTCGCGGCCCCGTTTGCGGCTCTCGCCCGCGTGTTGCTGACGCACTTCGTTGTGCTACCGAACCGTCGCCTGCTCGCCGCTCGCGTGCAGACCAATGGCGGAAATGGCGGAGCCAATGGGACACGCGTTTTGCGATTGGAGCGCGCTCTCCGAGGCAATAGCGGCGGGGCCGCTGTGATCGCGTCCGCCCCAACGCCCGCGCTTCGTCGCGGCGTGGGCGACGCCGCAACCGCAACGTCCCCCGCCCCGCGCGATTGACACCGCGCGATGCAGGCGATACACCGATTCGTTAGATCGTCCTTCGGACTTTCAGCGCGCTTTTATCCCAACCCTTTCCAAAGGACGAATCCGATTGGACCTTGTTAAATCCGTGACCCTGGGCGTTGTTCAGGGACTGACCGAATTTCTGCCGATTTCCTCTACCGCGCACCTGAAGATCGTGCCTGCCCTTTTAGGCTGGAACGATCCGGGCGCGGCCCCCACGGCGGTTATCCAACTTGGCACCGTGACCGCCGTTATCGCCTACTTCGCCCGAGACCTCGCGAAAGCCGCGCGCGGCTTCTTGACATCGCTTAAACCCGGCGCGGATCGGTCGTCGCTCGACGCCCGCGTGGGCTGGGCCGTGGTTTTAGGCACCATCCCTATCTGCGTTGTCGGTCTTGCGGCGAAAAAGTTTATCGAAGGGCCGCTCCGAAGCAACACCGTTATCGGCGTCGCCATAATCGTGGGCGCGCTCGCGCTCTACGCCGCCGAAATGCTGACGCAAAAGAAACGCGCCCTCGACGACATCACGATCAAAGACGGCGTGACGGTCGGAATCGCGCAGGCGTTCGCGCTGATCCCCGGCATGTCGCGCTCCGGCTCCACACTAATCGGCGCGTTCCTGACCGGCCTGAACCGCGAGGCCGCCGCGCGCTTTTCATTCCTTCTGTCCGTTCCCGCCGTGGTCCTTTCGGGCCTGCTCGAACTCAAAGACATCAAGGCGCCG
>CAXUMS010000077.1:0-21833 GCA_964252165.1 uncultured Armatimonadaceae bacterium | reverse complement strand
TTATCTCCTTGTCACAATGTCATCCCGTCACAATGCCACCTCGTCAAAACGCAAATATATAGACCGTTCACGCAAAACGCGCGGTTTGCGGTCCATCGAACCGGCGCGCTTACGCGGCGGCCTTCAAGGCGTCCAAAGCCGCGTCGTAATCGGGTTCGCCCGCGATGTCGGAAACGATCTCGCGGTACGTGACCTTATCGCTCTTGTCCACCACGTAAACGGCGCGGGCGAGCAAGCCCATCTCCTTGACGCGCAACCCCCACGCCCGGCCCAGGTCTCCGTCCTTGTAGTCGGAAACCATGGTCAGGTTGTCCACGCCCTCGGCCCCGCACCAGCGGTTCTGCGCGAACGGCAGATCGGCGGACGCGACATACACGGCGACATCGGATGCGTCCAGCGCTTTTAGTTTTTCGCTGAACTTTTTGCTTTCCATCGAGCAAACCGGCGTGTCCACGGACGGAACCGTGATAAAAAGTTTGGCTTTGCCCGCGCCATCGGTGAGCGGCGCGACCGGGTTCATCGCAACGCCCACGCCGCCCGCGCTCGGGGCCGTGTCGCCGACATGGATTTCCGACCCGACCAGCGTCATCGGGTTCCCCTGGAACGTGACCTGACCGGTTCGCTCCGCTGATACATTCGTGTCCGACATATTATTTCTTCTCCTGCAAAACATGTGCGCGGCGAAAGATTGGATGCGCGCCGCATTATTGTAACGCACCCCTCCGGTTCGGCGTTCCGTTTCGCGTCCTCCCGGTGACAAGCGAGCCGGACGGCGACAAGGGACGAGGCGCGGGCGAGCCGTATAATGAGGCGATGCCTTTTGTTGATGCCGAACTTGCCGCGCCGCCGACCTTAGCCCAAATGCGCCCGGACGCCGCCTCCGCCTCCGACGCTTTGGAGCGGGCGCGATTGCGCGCGGTTTTGCTCACCGTGGGCGTCTCGGTCGGGGCGTCGTTTTTGTGCTGGGACAAAGCGTGGTCGGATGGGCGAACGGCGGCATTCTTCGCCCTTGTCAACCTTTTCGTTCTCCTTCTGCATTGCGCGCGGTTCCGGGACCGCGATATGGCGCGGCTTTTGTGGGGTTTCGGGCTGACGCTGGGCGTGGTCGAACTGGTCGCCGATGCGCTTTGCGTTCATTTCACCGGGACGCTCGATTACTCCGTCGCCCGCTCCCCGATGCTGTGGCTCTCGCCGTGGTGGATGCCGCTCGCGTGGATGGCGGTGTCGGTGCAGGTCGGGTATTTGGGCGCGCGGGCGATGGAGCAGGGCGGGCTGTGGCGCGGCGCAATCGCCGCCGCGCTTCTGGGCGCCCTCAATATCCCATTTTACGAGGAAGCCGCCTATCATGCGCATTGGTGGCGCTACCAAAACTGCGCGCGTATCGGTCATACGCCTTATTACATCGTTATCGCCGAGTTGTTTATCGGCCTTGCGCTCGCGCCGCTCGCCCTGAGCGCGCTTCGCGGCGGAACATGGGCGAGGGCCGTGCGCGCGGGCTTGCTGGGCGGTTTGTCCACGGTCGCGGGCGGCTTGATCGGCTTCGGCGTGGTGGAAATCGTCATCGGCGGTCGCTGGTCGGTTCTCACCAACGCCGCTATCGCAATTTTCGGCGGGGGCGAACGATAAATGCGCGTTTGTCATCTGCTTCGGCCCGCGCAGGGCGGCATGATTACCCACGTCCGCGCGCTGATACAAGCCGCGCCGAAGGGTAGCGCGCTACTCGCGGCCCCGGACGGCGTATTGGACACGCTCGCAGAAGTCGTCCCCGACGCCGCGAACCGGTTTGTTCTCGAAGGTCTCTCCGGCGGGCCGAAAGCCCTGCTCGCGTCCGGCGCGCGAACGGGGCGGTGGGCGCGGGCGCGCGGCGCGACCGTTTTGCACGGTCACGGTTTGCGCTTGATCCCGCTGTTCGCGTCGGCGAGCGCATCATCCGGTTTGCCGCTCGTGGTGACGCTTCATAACCTCGTGCCGGATAATTTATCGCCCGCAAGCCGGGCCGTTTTGCGCGTGTGCCTTCAGGGCGCATCGCGCATTATCGCGGTTTCGCGCGCGGTCGGGGAAAGCGCCCGGAACGCCGGTATCGTTTCTCGCTCGTCCGCGCGCATTATCGTCGTGCATAATGGCGTGGACATCACGCGCTATGAAAACAGCGCCGCCGCCCGCGCCACAAAGCGAAAAGCGGTTCGGGACGCGCTCCAGATTGACGCCGATGCGCCGGTCGCGCTCTGCGTCGCGCGCTTGTCGCCGGAAAAAGGCGTGGCGACTTTTTTGGAGGCCGCGTCGCTTTTGCGCGCGCGGAACGGCGAACCGCTCCGCGATGCGCGCTTTTTAATCGCGGGCGATGGCCCGCTCCGGCCCTCGCTTGTTTTCCAAACGGAGCGACTGGGCCTCGCGGATGCGGCGCAACTTTTGGGCGCGCGAAACGACATCCCGGACCTGCTTGCGTCCGTGGATGTGTTTTGCCTGCCGTCGCGCGAGGAAGGTTTGTCGCTCGCCGTGATCGAGGCGATGGCGGCGGGTTTGCCGGTAGCGGCGTCGCGGGTAGGCGGCGTCCCGGAGTTGGTGGACGACGGCAAAACCGGTCTGCTGGTTCCGCCCGGCGACCCGGTTGAACTCGCGCACGCGTTGGAAACGCTTTTGCGAAACCTCCCCGCCGCGCGCGCGATGGGGGCGTACGGGCAAGCGCGCGCCCGCGCCCATTTTTCCGAAGGCGCGATGTTGGAAGGAACCCATGCCGTCTACGCTGCGGCGGTTCGCCGAGGCCGTTCTTGAAAACATCAATAAGCCGCTGTTTCGCGTTTCTGTTTCTTTGTATTCTTGTATTGACGGCGTTTTTGGGAGCGCGTTCCGGGCCGGTTTCCGACCCGCTTAATTCGTCGCCCATTAATAAGGTACGAAACGGCTCCTTTGACGCCCCAAACACCGGTAAAAGCGGCGTTTTACTGCTTGCGCCGGGCCTGTCTATCGAGGACATACAAGCCGAACCGACGCTTGCGCGCCTTGTTCAAATCGGAACCCCTCAAGCCGCGCTCGGCCTGACGCCGACCCGCTCCGGCGGCGACGACAACGATTTCGATGCCGCCTGCCAAACGCTCGCGTGGGGCGCGCGCGCCCCGTCCGCCCCCCGCGCGCCATCGCTCGCTGCAACGCTACGGAAAAATGGCGTTCGTATCGCTTTGCTCGATCCCACGGACAACAGCGGCGGCGTCTCCCCGGCGCGCGTTCTCGCGGGCGGCGGCGCGCTTGTTTCGCGCCCCGCCGCCTTGCGCGCCCCGGACCCTGATGCGCCGGACGGCTACGCGACCGACCCGGAACGCGTCGCCCGCGCCGCCGCCGCGCTTTTCGCCAGCCCGCGCCAAATAAGCGCCGTTTCTCGAACGCCGCCCGGTCTGCAACCAGGAACCGCGCCGCCCGGCGCGCTTGCCGTAGTCGTTTTCGATGATCTGCGCCGGGCCGATGCGTACGCGCCGCTCGCCCTGACGCGCGCAACCGCCCGGCAACGCCAAGCCGCCCTGCGCCGCTTGGGTCACTTAATTGCGCTGTTAACCGGGAACGCCCGCCGCCAAACAACGCCCGGCGCATTGCCGCAATCAGATGTGTCGCCGCTACTCCGCGCCGCCTTCGTTTTGCTGGTCGCGCCCGTCGCCTCGCGCGCCGCTCAGGAGCGCGGCGAACGTGTCGCCCCGGTCGCGCTGTGGCGGCGGTCAGATCTTGACGATGAAAAGGAAGCGCCGCGCCTTTCGTTGTTGACCTCGCCCTCGACGCGGCTTACGCCGGGCCTTGTGGCGAACACCGACATCGCCGCGAGTGTCGCCGCGCTACTCGGCTTGCCGCCGGGCGAGCAACGTATCGGGGCGGGGCGGGCGGCGCAAACCATCGCGCAAAGCGCAAACCCCATCCGCGAAGACGGCGTTCCGGCCTTTCTCGCGCGCCGTGCATTCGATTGGGCCGCGCAGGGCCGCGAACAGCGTTTTATCCGCGCGGTTCCGTGGCTTCTCGCCGCGCTTTTGATCGCCGCCCCGCTCGTCCGTAAACGCCGCGCGCGTTTCGCGGATTCCTTTCATCTTGTCGCGCTATCGGTTCCGGTCGCGCTTTGGATCGGCGCCACTGGGCCGCTGATAAACGCCTCGGTTTCCTCATTCGCGGGCGCGTTTGTCATAGCCGCTTGCGCGTTCGCCCTTCCGCACGTTTGGCCGCGCCTCGCTATGCGCCGCGCCGCTCTTGCAATCGCCGGTTTAACGTGCGCCGTGGTTTGCGCGGACACGCTCGCGGGCGGTCCGCTCCTCGCGCGTTCGCCCTTATCGTATTCGGTGCAGGAGGCCGCGCGCTTTTACGGCTTGGGCAACGAGGCCGAGGGCGTGTTTCTGGGCGCCGGTCTTGCGGTCGCGGGCGCGCTTGGGGAGGTAGCGTTTCTCGCCGCGCTTTTCTGGGTCGGAACCGTGTGCGCCGTGTTCGCCCTGCCCCGGTTGGGCGCGGACGCGGGCGGGCTTGCCGCCGCTTTGGTCGGCGGGGGAACGCTCTCCCTGCGGCATTTGAAGCGGCGCTTTGCGTGGACGCCGCGCCAAACCGCGCTTGTCGCGGGCGCGCTTGTTTTATCTATGGTCGCCGCGCTCGCCGTTTTCGCCGTTCTCGATGCCCGTCGCGGCCCCGTCGCCCGCTCCCATATCGGCGAGGCGATAGCCTCCGCAAGCGAACGCGGTCCCGCCGTTCTGCGCGAGATCGCCGTCCGAAAAGCGCAAATTGGCGTGCGCCTTTTCGTTTCCAGCCCGTGGTCGGTTTTGCTGGTCACCGAGATCGTTTTACTCGCTTCCGCCCTGAGATGGCGACCCGGCGAGCCGCTCCGCGAACCCGCCCCAACGCAAACCGCACACGCCGCCCTGTTCGCCGCCGCCGCCGCCGCGCTCCTCCTGAACGATTCCGGCGTGGTAGCCGCCTCGCTTTGCCTTTTGTTCGCCGTCCCGCCCAGTGACCCGGCAAAGGCTGAAGGCTGAGAATAAACAAGAGAGCAAGAGGGCCTAAAATGACGGATAACCACCCATCGCCGCTTAGCGCGGGCGACGCGCACGTGTGGCGCGTTGACCTGAACCAAAACCCGGAGCGGCTCGCCGAACTGCGCTTGCTATTGTCGCCGGACGAACTCGCGCGAGCGGCCCGGTTTGCGTTTGCGCGCGACCGCGACCGGTTCGCGGCTTGTCGCGGCGCGCTTCGCGCCCTTTTAAGCGGCTATCTTGCCCGCCCCGCCGCCGAAATCCGCTTTGCGTACGGCTTGCAGGGCAAACCCGCCGTCGCCCCCGCAAACGATGCCGCGCCCTGCCCGCTTCGCTTCAATGTTTCCCACGCCGACGACACCGCGCTTATCGCCGTTACCTGGAACCGCGAGGTCGGCGTGGACATCGAGCGCGTCACCGGCGACCGCGATAGGGAGGCCGTGGCGCGCTCGGTTTTCTCCGTCCCGGAGCGCGCGTATATCAAAGCGCAAACGCCGGATAAACAACGGGAGGCGTTTTTTGTTATCTGGACATTAAAGGAAGCGTACCTGAAGGCCGTAGGAACGGGGCTAACCGAGGACCCGCGCACGTTCACCGTAACGCCCGGCGCGGACAAACGCCGCGCCGCGCTTTGGGCATCGGACGGCTCGCCGATTCCCCATTGGTTCTTACTACAACAACTAAACGTAGCCGAGAACGGCCCCTACGCCGCCGCGCTTGCCGTCGCGGGAGACGACGTTTCCGTAAGCGATTTCACTTTTGCGTAAACCAACGTGGGTCAGGTTTAACGAGTCACCGAGGACCTCAGCCCCTCGTGGGTTAACCAATCGGTAACAAGAACGCACGTTAAACTAAACGCTCAATCGAAAGCGCGAAAAAGCGACGCCTTCTAACGGGTGTCGTTTTTTCGCGCTTGTCGCGGACGCCCCGCATCTACTCGGTTTGCGCACCGGACGGTAGCAGATCAGGCGCGTTCTCGGCAAGGGCGTGGATAATCGTTTCGCGGTTGCCGTTATCGGTGTCGTGGTCCTCGACGGCGTCGCGGTACAGCGTTACGCCGATACGCGCGGCGTTGGGCTGCCCCTTCTTCAGCGATTGGGCGAGTTTTTCCGCCTGCTCGGGCTTGAGCGAGCCGGGCATGAGCGGCTCGAATGGATCGGTCACGGCCTCGACCAGAAACGGGCCGGGCGCGGCCAGGGCGTCGGCGACCACGCCCGCGACATCGCCGGGACGCTCCACCTTCGCGCCCCTCACGCCGCACGCTTCCGCGACCCGCGCGAACTCGATATTTTCGAGTTCCACGCCGTACTCGGGGTTGCCCAGAAACATCATCTGCTCCCAGCGGATTTGCCCCAGCACGTTGTTTTTCATCACGAACACCTTGACCGGCAATTCGTACTTGGCGAGCGTGGCCAGTTCGCCGAGCGTCATGGTCAAGCCGCCATCACCCGTAAAGGCGATCACCTGTCGGTTTGGATGGGCGATCTGCGCGCCAATCGCGTACGGCAAGCCGCACCCCATCGAGGCGAGCAGGCCCGAACACGACCAACGACGCGTTCCCCGGATCGGAATGCAACGGGCGGAGTACAGGGTGTTCGTGCCACTGTCGGTCGTGATAATGGCGTCGTCCGCAATTTGCCGCCCGACCTCGGTCGCGAACGCTTGCGGGCGCATCGGCATCTCCTCGGACGCCCCGCGCGTATCCATCAATTCGCGCCACTCGGCCATTGTTTCCTGAACGCCGGTCAAATAAGCGCGGTCGGTTTTGCGCGCGAGAAGCGGGATCAACGCGCGCAAAGTTTCGCGGGCGTCGCCCGCAAGCCCGACCTCAACCGGAAAGCGCAAGCCAAGCCGCTCCGGGTTGCGGTCAATCTGGACGGCCCGCACCTTTTGGGGATTCGGCAGGTACGAAATCCACGGAAATGATGTGCCAACGAGAAACAGCGTGTCGCACTCCTGCATCGCCCGGTGCGTCGCCGATGTGCCGTAAACGCCGATAGTTTGCGTGGTGTGCGGATGATCGTCGGGCAAAGCGTCCTTGCCCAGCAAGGCTTTGGCGATCGGCGCGCCCAAAAGGTCGGCGATCCGCTCGACTTCGGCGCGGGCCTCGCGCGCCCCGGCCCCGATTAGCATCGCCACCTTGCCGCCTTGATTCAACGTTTGCGCCGCCCGCTTCAAATCGCTTGTTGTGGGAACCACGCGCGGCGCACTCCAAACCGGGGACGTATGCACGCCGGTTTGAGATTCGCCGGGCCGGTTCATCGGAGACGCTTCATCGCTTCCCTCGGCGGGCAAATCCTGAAAATCATTGGGGAACGCAAGATGGGCCGGGCCGGGGCGCGACAGCGCGAGGCGGATTGCTTGGTCCGCCATCGTGACCACATGCTTTGGCCCCATGATGCGCTCGGAAAACACGGTCGCATCGGTGAACAAGCGGGCCGTGTCCACATCCTGCTGGTAGACCGTGCCGATCAAATCGTGGTACGGCATCCCGGTCAGGGCAAGCACAGGCTGTTGATCCATCTTGGCGTCGTACAACCCGTTCATCAGATGGATCGCGCCCGGCCCGGTTGTCGCAAGACACACGCCGAGTTTCCCGGAGAATTTGGCGTAGCCGACCGCAGCGAACGCGGCGGCTTCCTCGTGGCGCATGGCGATAAAGCGAATGCGGTCTTGCCGCTTACGAAGCGCCTCCATCACGCCGTTGATGCCGTCGCCAGGCATCCCGAAAACAACCTCGACACCCCACGCCAGTAGCCGCTCGACCAGAATATCGGCGGCGGTTTTCGTTTCCTCAGCCATTACTGCCACGCCCTTTTTCCTTGTACGTACCCAATCCGTGCGGACCGCTTACGACAAAAAGCCCCCGGCGACGCCGGGGGCTTTTTGCGATGTTGCAATTCCTATTGCGTTATCCGCCGTGCGCGGACCAGACGCTACTTTTTAAGCAGGTTCGCGTACTTTTCGCGGAACTTGCGTACCTTAGGCTCGATAACCACGGAGCAATAACCCGCACGGGAATTGCGCGCGTAGTAGTTCTGATGGTAGTCCTCGGCGGCGTAAAAGTTCGTGAACGGCGTCACCTCGGTTACGATGGGGTCCTTGTACAGTTTTTCCGCCGTGATTTCCTTGACCACCTTTTCCGCCGTCGCTTTTTGCTCCGGGGAATGGGTGAAGATCGCCGAGCGGTACTGCGTGCCGCTGTCGGCCCCTTGACGGTTCAGCGTGGTCGGGTCGTGCGTGGTGAAGAACACGCGCAAAATGTCGCCGTAGCCGATTACTTTAGGGTCGAAAATGACGTTGATCGCCTCGGCGTGACCGGTATCGCCGCCGCAAACCGCCTCGTACGACGGGTTCGGAACCATGCCGCCGCTGTAGCCGGAGACGACCTTGTCCACGCCCCGCAAGCCCACGAAAATCGCCTCCACGCACCAAAAGCAGCCGCCCGCGATGGTCGCGATCTCGCGGCCCTCGGGCGCGGTGAGTGTGGTTTTGGGTTCGTTGCCTGTCATTTTATACGCTTTCCCTCCCGCTTTCGGCGGAGCCGCCGCAAGTCCCGCACATCCGGCAAGCAACGTCGCCCCGAACGATGCAAGAAACAAATTGCGCCGCGATATTTTAGTTTGGTTCATTATAGGTTTACCTGTCATCCTGACGCGGCGCGAAACGCCGGTTGCGCTTCGCGCGCCGCGCCTTCATCATAGGTAACGAACGGGAACAGGCCGAAGTTCCATTAGACGCCGCTTCCGCCGCGCTAATTATGCGGGCTTTCCATGTTTTGCACGGCGGCGCGCCCATCCGCCCGCAAGCAGCGTCAAAAGGCCGGTTCCCGCGAGAGCGAACGACGACGGCTCCGGCACGGCGACGGCGGATGGCACGCGCAAGTCAAGGAATACGGGCAGATGTCCGCCGGTCGTGTTGCCGCCCACGCTGTCGATCAGGGCCTGCGCGATAAGGGGGCCGACCATCTGATTATTTGTGGTTTGGATCGGGCCATTGAAACTTGCCGCACTGCCATCGTTGCCCCACGCGCGGTAGGAATGGTTAGGATCGTTCCAGGTTGTGGTTGAGTAAGGTTGCGAAAAACTGCCCAGATAATCAACGCCTTGCCCATCGAACAAACCGTCGGACAAAAGTATTTGGTCCAAACGGTCATCCATCCCGCCCGCAATGCCCGTCGGGTCCTGCGTGTGGACATAGCGGTACGCGCTGTTGTTGTTCCAGGAACCGGGCGTGCGTATAGGATCGTTGAAGCGCCCCAGCGCACTGCCGCCCGCCAGACTGGTCAGCGATTGATAAGCGGCCTGGGCCGAGGACTGAATGTTGTAATCGCCCGCGACAAGAAAGTTATAGTTCGATGGCAACCCCTGCGCATTGGCGCGGATGCGCTGGGTTTCAATCAACCGGCGCGCCTGGTCCTCGGTCGTGCTGCCCGATTTCAAATGCACCGAGTAGCACGCGAGCGACGTTTGCGTGGGATCGTTCACAAAACCGATGTCGTACCGGTACGTGTTGCGCGGTTGCTCATTCGCCCCCGCCGCACCAAAGGCGACAATAGTGGTGCTGTTATACGTGATGCGCGACGAGCGGTAGAAGAACGCGCTGTCGCTGTCCGGGCCGTTGACGAACGGGGCCGCGCGCCAGTCGCCCGGACTGTTCGGGGCGGTATTCAAAATGCTCAGAAAGTTCGTCACGCTCGCCGCGCTCGTGAACTCCTGCCCGATAAGCGCGTCGGGGGCCATACTTTGCCCATTGAACTGCCCATAGATCGCGGTCTTAAAAGCCGCATCACGTCCGCTGGAATAATCGGTGACATTCCACGTCGCAATACGAATCGCGCCCGCCGGAGCCTGCGCGTGCGCAACTCCGGCGGCGCCGGCAAAAGCCGACGCCGCGCTGAAGGCCGCGACGACAACAATGCGAAACGCTCGCGACGAGAAAGAAAATCCTGCGGCCATCATATTAATGTTCCTGAGGTATGAAGATAAGAAAAAATCCCTCGTTGCGGGCGGAGCGAACAAACGAGGGGCGCGGTGTGTCGCGCCCTTTGATAAGCCCACGGTCTTTGCCGCCAAGAGGAACCCAAAAGTCGAAGAAACGCCAATGCCTTACCCGCAGAAGTTCGGGCTTTTTCCGTTTTATCATGTTCTGCGCCAAGTGGCGTTCCATCTGTGGCTCCTTGTTCGTTCTTTCGTTGTTTCCGTAGTTTTGTTTCTGGTTGTTTTCCCTTTTCGACCCGCACGAAAACCGCGTCAAACGCCGCATTTCCGGGTTGCGCTCGCGGCGCGGAGTAACTGAATGTTCCCCGGTCGCAGTATCTATAGCAAACGACTTTTTGCCGTTTTGGTTGACTATGGAGGCCGCTTGCTGTAAAATAATGACAGATACCTGTTGAGATAATAAACGAAAAATCACGGCGGCGGCCTCGGCCTTTTGCGCTACGAGGTCGCCTTTTTTGCGTCGTAATTTTGAAGAAACTCCCGCTTACGCTCCCCGGTTTTTCGCTCCCGCGTTATTTGATAGACCAGAAACAACACTATGATTAACGACCCTTCCTTGTCCGCATCCGCCCCGCCCGGCGAGCCGCCGATTGACATTCCCGGTTTGCCCGCGCCGTCCGGCGGCTACGATGGTCCCCAGATTGACATTTCCGCGGAAATGCGAACGTCGTACTTAGGCTACGCGATGAGTACGATTGTCTCCCGCGCCCTGCCCGATGTGCGCGACGGGTTGAAGCCGGTTCAGCGCCGCATCCTGTACGCGATGCGCGAACTCGGGCTTTCCCCGAACTCCCGGCACCTGAAATCCGCAAAGGTTGTCGGCGAAACGATGGGTAACTACCATCCGCACGGCGACACCGCGCTGTATATGACGATGGTTCGCATGGCGCAACCGTTCTCGCTCCGCTACCCCCTTGTGGACGGACAAGGCAACTTCGGCTGTTTCACGGGCGACACGAAGATCAAACTTCTGGACGGAACCGAGAAGTCGTTTGCAGAATTGGCTTTGCTCGGCCCGGACGCCCGTTTTTACGTGTATTCGGTAAATGCGAAGAACGAAATAGTCGTGGGCGAAGGCCGAAATGCGCGCATTACCCGGCGCGGCGCGGCTCTGGTCGCGGTCACGTTGGATACCGGCGACGTTATTCGGTGTACTCCGGATCACCGCTTTTTGCTCCGTGACGGCTCGTACAAGGAAGCCCGTTCGCTAACGCCTGACGACAGTTTGATGCCCGGCTATTTCGATATGGCTCCGGTCAAAGAAGGCTTGAACGATTACTTGCGCGTCCAGCAACCCGCGACGGGCGAGTGGCGGTTTGTTCACCGTCTCGCGGACGCCTACAATGAGGCGACGGGTACGGCGCGGCAAATGCACGGCCCGTTCGTGCGCCATCACCAGAACTTCGATCGCTTCGATAATCGTCCCGACAACATCGAGCGCGTTTATTTTCTGGAGCATCTGCACATCCATGCCGAGCATCTGCAAACGCTCTGGCAGGATGAAACGTTCCGCGCGGCCCAGCGTGACGGCGTTCAGCGGTACTACGACGCGCACCCCGAGGCGCGCGAGGCGCGCCGCGAACGCATGACGGCGCAAAATCAGGACGCGGAGTTTCGCGCTGTGAACGGCAAGCGCGTGGGCGCGGCTCTTACGCATAAGTACGAGAACGACCCCGAAGCGCGGGCCGAGGTTGGACGGCGCATGCGCGCGTTGTGGGCCGATGACGAGTATCGCGCCCGTATGAGCGAGGCTTTGACCGGCTTGGATAAGCGGCCCTTATCGCCGGAAGAGCGCGAGCGCGTCAGCCGCATCGTGGGCGAGAAAAGCCGCGCGATGTGGGGCGACGAGGCGAAGCGCGCCGAGATCGTAGCGGCGATTGTCGCGGCGATGGCGTCGGACGAGTTGCGCGCCCGATTGTCCGAGAACGCCCGCGCGCTTTGGCAAGACCCCGCGTACCGCGCCAAGTTCGCGGACGATCACCATGCCCGTATGGCCCAGGCGCTGTGGGACAAGCCGGAAACGCGCGTTCTGCATCGCGAGAAGATCGCCGGTCAATGGGGCGACGCGGAATTCCGCGAGGCGCAAGCGGAAGGCGTACGCCAAAGCAATGCGCGCCGCCTCGCCGCGAACCCGCACCAAATGACGGAACTTGCCGCCCGCGCCGCCGCCTCGCTGATGCAAAAGTGGAAAGACCCGGCTCACAAACAGCGCGTCATGCGCCGACGTATCGCGCGCTACGGCTCCGACCTGCTGACAAAATTGGGTAGAGACGCGCAAATCACCGTAGAAGCGTACGACGCCAACCGAAACGGCGGTTGGGTTCCTCGTTCAGAAACCGCGCTCGCGTACTTCCGCGATATGGACGAATTGACCGAGGCGGCGCGCACCTACAATCACCGCGTCGTCAGCGTTGCGCCGCTCGGTGATACCGCCGATGTTTACGACATCACCGTGGACGAGCATCACAACTTCCTGCTCGCAAGCGGCGTGTTTGTCCACAACTCGATTGATGACGATCCACCGGCGGCGATGAGATATTGTGTCATTAATGATACATTAGTGTCAACAACAGTAGGAATGCGGCGTATCGGCGAGGTTTCCCCGGACGGCGGCGAGGACGTTTCCTTATCGGTTCTGTCGCGGGATGGCGCGATTAACACGGCGAGCAAGTGGTTTGACTGCGGCGCGTTCCCGACGCGCCGGGTTGCAACCCGCAGAGGCTACGAGGTGACGGGAACCACGAATCACCCGCTTCTTGTCGCCGTGCCGCACGAAGCGGACAAGCGCGTTTCTTTGGTGTGGAAGACCATCGCGGATCTGCGCGTCGGCGATTTCGTCGTTCTCGACCGCACCGACACGTTCTGGCCTGCCGCCCCATTCGATCTTAGCCCGCTTCACCCGGTTCTTGCGGACGGCGGGCGGACCGAGCGGCACACGTTGCCGGACACGTTGACGCCCGATGTCGCTTTCCTTTTGGGCGCGCTACTTGCCGAAGGGACGGTTCGCCCTAAAGTTATCGAGTTCACGAATACGGAAGGCGAGTTCGCCGACGCGTTCAAGGCGACATGGGCGCGCGTGTTCCCGACATGCCGTTTGCACACGTTTTTGCGCGAGCCGAACAGCTGCGGTAAAAAGCCGTTCTGGCAGATGCAGATCGTTTCCGCCCACGTTATCGCGTTTCTCCGCAACCTCGGTCTGACCGGTAAATCGGCGACGCGGCGCGTGCCGGACGCGGTTTTGCAAAGCGACGAGGCGGGGGCGGCGGCGTTTTTGCGCGGGTTCTATGAGGGCGATGGCGCGGTCGAGCGCTCAGGCCGCAGCCTGCTTCGCGTCGGACTTTGCGCCAAGAACCGCGATGTCCTCCGCGATGTGCAAACGCTGCTTTTGCGCTTCGGTATCGTCGCCTCGCTTGGCGAGGAGAAAGCGCGCGGGACGCACCGTTTAGGCATTGTAGGACAGGACAACCTGCGCCGGTTCGAGGAGAAGATCGGCTTTTCGTCAACCGTAAAGCGTCAGGCCCTCTCCGATGCCAGGGCGACGTACACGGGTCGCGCCTTGTCCAAAACTGACTTTATCCCGTTCCTCGCCGGTTTCGTGCGCGCAAACGCCGGGGCTGGTCATTTGTTCCAAATGACCGGCCAACGAGAATGGCTGGGCAAGAACAATTTTGATCGGCCCGACCGTTTAGAAAGCGCGTTGCCGCGCCTCGAAAAAGCCCTTGCGCCCACCGATTTCGAGCAGGTGCAAACGCTCGCGCGGGGTCGGTACCTGTTCGAGCAGGTAACAGTTATCGAGGACGCGGGCGTGCAAAATGTCTACTCCCTCCGCGTGGACAGCGAGTGCCATTCGTTTGTCGCGAACGGTTTTGTCAACCACAACACCGAATCGCGTCTCACCGCGCTTGCGATGGAGATGATGGAGGACATCGAAAAGGACACCGTTGATTTCGTGCCGACGTACGACAACGAGCGCCGCGAACCGAGTATTCTTCCCGGCAAGTTCCCGAACCTTATCTGCAACGGTGGCTCGGGTATCGCGGTCGGTATGGCGACCAACATGCCGCCGCACAACCTGCGCGAAGTATGCGACGCCCTGACATATCTTTTGGACCACCCCGCCGCGACGGTCGAGGACTTGATGAAGTTCATTCCCGGCCCGGACTTCCCCACGGCGGGCCTGATTCTGGGCGCGAAGGGCATCAAGTCCGCGTACGCGACCGGGCGCGGGCAGGTGACGATGCAGGCGAAAACCAGCATCGAGCCGATGGACAACGGCAAGTCCGCCATCGTTATCACGGAACTCCCGTACCAGGTGGTTAAGTCACGCCTGATCGAGCAGATCGCCACTCTGGTCAAGGAGAAAAAGGTCGAGGGCATCACCGCCGTGGACGACTTCTCCGACAAGACCGGGATGCGGATGGTGGTAGAGCTTCGCCGCGATGTGCTGCCGCAAAAGGTGCTGAACTATCTGCTCAAGCACACGCCGCTTCGCCTCAACTTCGGCGTTATCATGTTGTCGCTTGTGGACAACGGACGCGGCCCGAAAACCCTGCCGCTTCCGCTGATCTTGCAGGAGTATCTGGACCACCGCAAGATCGTCATCACGCGGCGGACGCGCTACGAGTTGGGCCGCGCTAAAGCCCGCGCCCATATCTTGGAGGGCTTGCAGATCGCGGTTCAGTTTCTGGACGAGGTCATCCAGATTATCCGACGCTCGCCGTCGTCGGAAATCGCCCGAACGCGTCTGATTGACCGGTTCGCGTTCAGCGGAATTCAGTCCGAGGCGATCTTGAACATGCAGCTCCGGCAACTCACCGGCCTGGAGCAGGACAAGATCGAGGGCGAGTACAAGGACTTGCTCAAGGAAATCGCGCGCCTTGAGGATATTCTTCTCGATCCGCGCCGCCTGAACGCGCTGGTTCGCGCTGACCTCAAGTATCTGCGCGACAAGTTCGGCGACGACCGCCGTTCGCGCATCATTCCGACCGAGGCCGAGGAAATCAATATTGAAGATTTAATCGCCGACGAGGAAATGATTATCACGATCACGCGCACCGGCTATATCAAGCGCCTGGCGATGGACACGTTCCCGTCCCAGCATCGGGGCGGCAAAGGACGCACGGCGGGCCGAACCAAAGACGAAGACAACTTCGAGCATTTGTTCCGCGCCAGCACGCATGATTACCTTTTGTTCTTCACGGACCGCGGGCGCGTGTACCGCTTGAAGGCGTTCGAGGTCCCGCAATCGTCGCGGACGGCGATGGGAACCGCGATTGTGAACCTGATCCAGATTCAAGGGGATGAGCGTATCACGGCGACCGTTCCGATCCGCGACCTTCGCACCGCAGAAGGCTATCTGCTGATGGCGACCGAGCGCGGCGAGGTCAAGCGCACCAAGGTCTCCGAGTACGCCAACCTGCGCGCCAACGGTTTGATCACGTTCGATCTGGAACCGAGCGACGCCCTGAAATGGGTCAAGCACACGCCCGGCGACACGGAAGTTATCATGACAACCGTGCAGGGCATGGCGATTCGGTTCCCGGAAACCGATGTTCCGCCGCGAGGACGATCCGCGGGCGGGGTCCGGGGCGTCACTCTGGGCGGCCCGGACGACCGCGTGGTGACGGTGGACCTGGTGCCGGAAGGCTCGGAACTTCTGGTTGTGTCGGAAACCGGTTATGGTAAGCGAAGCGACATGGGCTTGTACCGCATCCAAAGCCGGGGCGGCAAGGGCCTCAAAACGATGGACCTGACCGATAAAACCGGTTGCCTTGTCGCCGCCGCCGTGCTGTCGCGCGAAAACCGCGACAACCTGCGCCTGCTCCTGGTCACCGAGAACGGTATCGCGATCCGGGTCAAGGTCAGCGAAATCCGGTCGTCCGGCAGGTCCACGCAGGGCGTCCGCGTCATCAACCTGGGCGACGGCGACCGCGTGAAAACCGTTGAATACATTGACGTGTCCAAGCAGTCGTCGGACGCCGTCCCCGCCTCCGGCACCAACGGGGAGTGAACGCGGGCTTGATAGCGCATTGATGGAAAAAGCCGCACGGGAAACCGTGCGGCTTTTTGGTTGGTAGAGGAGCATCCATTTCATGTTGAACCAGACGCTGTAACGCTTTTTTAACTGCACTCGTTGTAGGCGGTGACGATACGAGCGGCCAAGTCAAGTTCAAAGGCGACTTGAACCTGCTCATCGTCGCCCATCGCACCCCAGAGGAAAACGTCGTCGTGCGCGCTCGACGGCGCGACAACCACGACGCTATTCTCGATGTGCTATCCTGCTGAATGCCATAGGAAGTAGGGAGGCAAACGGACGATAGATCGCAACAATAAAAAGCGGGATGGTAACTCCTGCAATTTCTCCAATGATCAGGCTATAAAACTCAAGCCCTCGGGAAGTTTAAGAAATATTTTTCCCTTGACTATAGCGAGTGTGTCAAGGCATTTTGTGAATATTATTTTATAATCTTCTTTAGAGGCCATATACAGCTCTGCATTAATTACTATTGCTGTGCCGTTTGTAACGATTTTTGCAACCTTGTAAGTTCTTTGAATTTCGTTTATCATTTGCAACATCTCATTGTATTGTCTTTGGGTAGGCACTGGCTCTACCCGAACGAGTAGTGACACTGTGAAATATTTTTCATCATCTTCATCGATCAAAATGCAATAATCGATCAAAATGCAATATTTGTGTATATTGATTACAGGCGATTTACTACTCAAAGACTCTTTGGTGAAAACTGCACGGTCGAACCAAATACCCGGTTCCGCGATCCTGGGGTGGAATCCGCTTTCCTTAACAAAATTGAAAATTTCATCTAAGTTTGACATAAACCTTGTTTTTACTCTTTCTCTTTAAGGTTATCGTTTTATTCGCGTTGACGCCATTCGTTTTTGCGCGGCCTTGTTGTGCGCGTCCACGGTCAACCTCATGCGGGCGTTCAGGTTGTCTGTGTTCCGCGCCCGTGCGGATGAACGACGCACCAACCACCCGTTTCGGTGTCGAAGCGAGTTGTTCACGCCCTCGACCGTACACGTGCCGCCATCGAACTTCTGACACAAACGATGTTGCCACGCCCAAAAGAACGAGGCGTATGCTCCGTAACCGTCCGTGCTGAGGCAATTGTAAATTGCCGTATAAACCAAGCGATGACGATACGCCTTTGGCAGGCGTTCCCATAACTCTTCGATCATTTCCCACTTTCGACTACCCACAACGAAAGCGAGTATCTGACCCGTATATCGTGATACCGCCGTCCAAAGCCACTGATTCTTGCGCCACGACACGCACAACTCGTCCATCTCGTCCATCTCGTCCATCTCGTCCATCTCGTCCATTTCGACCATTTCGACCATTTCGACCGCATCAACCTTAACGGGCAACAGCGTGTCTTCAAGGGGCGGTTGCGCTTCGTCTTTTTTTGAGCGTGTCGTAGATGGTCTTCTTGCTCACATGGAGCAGGCGCGCGATGGCGTCAGATGGCGTCAATGGACAAGCGCTCCGACAAAGCGGCAAGGATGCGCTCTTCTTTTTCCTCAGTCATCGCCCGCGACTTGGGCTTAGGCGTGAACGTGCGGTTACAGTCCTTGCACTGGCAACGGGCTGTGCCGCTTTCGTTGTAGCCGAAACGAACCACGGACCCCGCCTGTCCACAGTGCGGACACAAAACAACTTCAGAAACCATGCCCTAAAGCATAACACGAAATCAACGGAAAGAAAACGATAACCGTTTCCGCGAAGTAACCGCTTGCCCAGAAAGAGGAAGACCAACGAAACTCCTCCAACTCAGGAAACTCAACCCGCAACACGCGGCTACTACCGCCTTTGAGCGTTTTCACAACGGACGCCACGCTTTCACGAGGATGCACTTGGATCATTAGTTGCAAATGGTCGGGCTGGATGCCCAACTCCTCGATACGCCACTCATTCACCTCGCACGCCTGCTCGAACAACAAACGAACCCGCGCAACGAACCCGCGCAACGATGTCGCCCTCAAGGACGCGACGACGCTAAGATTATGCTTCGCATAATCGGCGGTACTTAGGAACAAAAACCAGATGGTAGAGCAATAGTAGAGTAATGGTAGAGCAAGCGATGTTTGGTATGACCGCCGTTCCAGTACGTCGTAGCAGAGGTCGTCGCAGAGTCGACAGGCGACGAAGGTGGTTTGTCTTCTCGTTTCATACACTCGCCATCGTAGCCAAAAGTGACCCATTCCCCGAAAACTGATCCAATTTGAAGGTTTCAAACGACTGTTTGCCAGAATCTGCAAACGGCTGTTGGGAAAGGATCAGAAGATGCCGAAAAAGGTTTTTACCGAGGAACAAATTGTCGCCGCTCTGCGTTTGGCGGAAGCGGGAACGACGGTCGCAGATGTGTGCCGCAGGTACGGCGTGAGTGAACAAACCTTCTACCGCTGGAAACGCCGATATGCGGGCGTTGGTGTTGCCGAGCTACGCCGCTTAAAGCAACTTGAAGAAGAGAACCGCAAGCTCAAGCAGCTTGTCGCCGACCTCTCTTCAGATAAGCATATGTTGCAGGAGGTCATCACAACAAAGCTGTAAAGCCGATCATAAAACGGGAAGTGGTGCGCTTCCTTATGGTCGGCTTCAAGATCAGCCAACGGCATGCCTGTCGCCTGGCAAGGATTGGCCGTTCTACATTGCGCTATCAAAGCCGCGCCAAAGACCAAACTGTTTTGAAGATGCGGCTACGGGATTTGGCAGCCGTACGTGTTCGCTGGGGGTATCGTCGCTTGCACATCCTTTTGGGAAGGGAGGGTTGGAAGGTGAATCACAAGCGGATTTACCGCTTGTACAAACAGGAAGGCTTGGAGTTGCGAACCAAGCGCAAGAAAAAGAAGCGGGTAGCGATTCCGAGAGTGCCTTGTACACCTGCAATCGCCCCCAATGACTGCTGGAGTATGGATTTTATTTCGGATCGTCTGACCAATGGACGGTCGTTTCGCGCCCTTACGTTAGTCGCTAACATTAGCAAAGTTAGTCCCGCTTTGGAAGCCGATTTTTCCTTAAACGGGCAAGCGTGTGACCGAGGTTTTGAACCGAGCGATAACGCTATGCGGACTTCCAAAAGCCATTCAGGTGGACAACGGGCCTGAGTTTGCAGGCAAGGAATTAGACGCTTGGGCATACCATCATGGAGTAAAACTCGCTTTCTCACGCCCTGGGAAACCAGCCGATAATCCCTTCGTGGAATCGCTCAACGGCAGGTTCCGCGACGAGTTTTTGGATGTTCATTGGTTCGAGACGCTGGGCGAAGTTAAAGCCGCGTTGGAGGTGTGGCGGGTAGACTATAATACCGAGCGGCCTCACACATCGTTGGGCATGAAAACGCCCGCCGAGTTCGCCACAAACGGGACGCCGCTACAGACGGAGAACATCCGTTTGTGACGTACCAATTGGATCAGAAAAAGGGTGCGGGTCATGACGTGTAATGCTAAGGGGCCGCATCACGACGACAACAAAGTCGGCGGGCGGTCTGGTAACAATGGTGTTGAGGAGCTATAGCGCCTGCTTGCTTCCATTGTCAAGTGCCGGTAGCAAAACGTTTAAGGGCATTTGTTGGGAGTGATTGTTGATGCGCGACGTTTCCGAGGCGCGTCTTTTCGCGCCTGATGCGGTTCGGGTAAACTTTTCTTGATGCCATTATCCGCCGTTGGTTTTTCCTCAACACGCGTTTCTTCCGTGGACGGTTGCGACCAATGGTGACCGATAACGCTTCCGCCGCTCCATCCGACTTGCTAAACGCGCCAGCGCACGCGCACACGCCTCGCCTTTGGGATATGGCGGGCGCGTTTCTCGTTATCGGCGCGCTCGCGTTCGGCGGGCAAAGCGGCTTGCTCGCGCTTTTGAACCGGAATCTTGCGGAGCGGCGCGGGTGGGTGACCGAGACCGAGATCACGGAAGCGTTCACGTATGTTCAACTGCTTCCCGGACCCGTGGTCGCGCAGGTGGTCGCGTACCTGGGCTGGAAACTGCGCGGGACGCGGGGAACCCTTGTCGCGACTATCGCCTTTCTTGCGCCATCCGTCTCGACGATGATCCTTCTCGGCGCGGTCTACCAGCGGATCGCGCACGTGAACATCGTGCGCGACGCGCTCGGCGGTCTCACGGCGGCGGTGGTCGGCCTGATCGCGGTCGCTATCGGGAAGCAAGGGCGCAAAACCGTTCAGGAGGTTCCCGCCTTCGCGGTCACCCTCGCGGCGTTTACCGCAGCCGCGGTGTGGCGCGTCAACCCGGCCTTGCTGGTCGCCGTGGGCGGCGGGCTGGGGATTCTGCGCGAGGCGCTGCGGAAGCCCGACGTATCAACCGAGAATGGCGCGGCGGTTCCATGACCGCAATACCCGCGCCAGACCTGACGCTTCTGGCGACGCTATTTGCACAGTTCGCGCTGATCAGTTTGCTCGCGTTCGGCGGCGGGCAGGCGGTTTTGCCGCTGATGGAGCGGGTCAGCATCGCCCAGCACGCATGGACAACCCCGGAAGCGTTCACGTCGGGCGTCGGCTTCGGCTACCTGATTCCCGGCCCGGTGATGACGGTCGCGACGTTTATCGGGTTTCAAGCGGGCGGGGTTTGGGGCGCGCTCGCGGCGACGCTTGGTATGTTTTCCGCCCCCGCCGCGCTTGCCGCCCTTGCGGCGGCGGGGGCGCAACGTTTGGCGCGGAACCGCTGGATGGGGGCGTTCGGACGGGGCGCGGCCCCCGCCGTGATCGGGCTTCTCGTCGCGACCGCATGGAACCTCGCGCGCGCCTCGGTCACGTCCGCGTCGACCCTTGTTATCGCGCTCGCCGCCTTGTTTCTAACAGCCCGAACTAAAATTTCCCCGGTCTGGCTCCTGCTCGGGGCCGCCGTTCTCGGCGTCGCAACGTCGCGGGTTCGCCTCGACCTTTACGGCTGGTAAAACCGGGGTGTTGGGTGTTGGGTGTTGGGTGTTGGGTGTTGGGTGTTGGGTGTTGGGTGTTCTGAGAATACCGCTTGGTTGGTGCGTTTCGTCTGGTAAAGCCAGCAACACCCAACACCCAACACCCAACACCCAAACCTACACCGCGTTCGCGCTGACCGCCTGGAACCAGGCGGGCTGGGGGGCGACGCTCCCTTGTTCCAAAACCACCGTGGTGCCTTGCGGGCCGGTCAGCAGAAAGGTGCGGTCGGCGGTTCGGAGCATCAGGAAAAAGCCGTGGCCCAGACTGCCCGCGCCGCTCCAGCCTTTTTCCAAAGTGGCGCGCGGAAGGTCTTCATCGCGGATACCGTCTCCCTTGTCCACAATCCATACTTGAATCAAGCCGGTTTCCACGTCCGCATGAACGCGCCCCACGCCGCCGCCGCCGTGCTTGATCGCGTTCATGCCCGCCTCGCCCACCGCCGTCAGCAGATCGTGGATACGCTCGCTTGAAAAATGGAGACCGTGCGCGGCGGCCTCCGTGCGCTTTCGCAACACGCGAAGCGCGGCGGGGGTCAGGTCCACGGCCTCGGACGCGGGCGGAAGCGAAATGGGCAGATGGTCCGCGCTGTCGCATAAGCGCAACTTGCCCTCGGTGACGCTCGCCAGGATTTCGCGCACAAAACGCCGTTGATGGGTGACGGTCGCCCGAAGCGCGTCCTCGGCCTCCAAACGCGCCAGTTCCCCGCCGATCCACTGCGCGATCAAGCGCGCCATGTCTTTGTCGAACTCGGTGAACAGTTCGGCGCGCGGCGTGCGCGACACAAACGCGAGCGTTCCCCACGCTTTACCACCGACCCAAACCACGGTCGCAAGGTACGCTTCGCTTCCAAACGCTTTGTAGGCGGGATGGCGGCCTCGACCTCCGGGGGCAGGCCGAT
>CAXUMS010000076.1:0-22213 GCA_964252165.1 uncultured Armatimonadaceae bacterium | reverse complement strand
CCGCTCAAAGCCGCGGGCGGCTCAAGCCTAACGCTTGACCGTGTGTTTCTAAAGCGAAAGGTTCCGCTGTTTTTCGACGTGTCGAAAAACAGCGGAACCTTTCGCTTTCTTAAACAACCGATCCAACGTGAGGTTGGGGCCTCTCCCGGCCTGAGGGAGTGCCGCGCGGCAGGAGCGATTTAGTCAAACGACAACGTAGACGGTATCGCCAAACAAGCGCAAAAGGGTTAGAAGACGGCGAGAGCGGCTTTTAGGCGGGTGAGAGATTCTTCTTGGACGACTTCGTGCAGGGACGAACCGTGGGCGTCCATTGTCACGATGGCGGGAAAGTCTATCACGTTGAGGACCCAGACCGCTTCGGGCGAGCCGAATTGTTCCAGGTACACATCTTCCACGCTTTGGATGCAGTCCGCGTACACCTGGGCCGCCCCGCCGATAGCGTGGAGGTAGACAGCCCCGAACTTTCGGCACGCTTCCAGCGTTTTCAGTCCCATGCCGCCCTTGCCGATAACGCCGCGCAGGTTATATTGTTCGATAAGCCCGGCCTGGTACGGCTCCTCGCGGATCGAGGTCGTCGGTCCCGCCGCCGTCACCGTGAACGCCCGCGCGCCGTTATCGCCGATCTTCTCCACGACAACCGGACCGCAGTGGTAGATAATCCCGCCTGCGAGGTTGATTCCGGGCGGCAGTTCGCCCCCGCCCGCGAGGTACTTGTGTACTTGATCGCGGCCCGTGAAGAGTTGCCCCGAAATCAAAACCTCATCGCCCGCGCGGAGGCTTCGGGCGGCCTCTTCGGTTAAGGGCGTCGTCAGTTTCACCTGCGCCATGTTGTCACTGTTTCGCTTTCTTGTTTTCGCAAGGTGGTTACAAATACTAAATAAACGGGTTTACGTTGCGGAGGTTTCGGTTGCGGCGGTAAGCGGCTCGAACAACGCCGCAACCGAAACCGGACGATCCGGGGCCGCTTCGCAGGCGATCTCCTCGCCATCGGCAACCACGAAAACCGTTCCGTACACGCCGTTGACGGGCGCGCGATGAACCACAATGCGCCGCCCCGTGACATCTAAAACCCAGTATTCGGGGAAGCCCGCCCGCGCGTACAAACCAGCCTTCACCGTCAAATCATCGCGCAACGTCGAATCGGACACCTCAGCGACAAGACGAATGTCGCCGGGGCCGGGCGGCGTCACAGGAAATTCTGTCACAGGGCGCACGATTACGGCGGCATCCGGCAAAGGGTAGTAATTCGGGCGATCCGGCTCCGCGATCTCAACAGGTACCTGGGACAGTATGAACTCGCCCGCAAACAACGTGTAAAGCCACTTGACGAAAAGGGTAATCGTCATTGCGTGCGGTTGATTGTGTCCCATTTGAGAGATTACGGCTCCATCAATTAGTTCGTACCGGTCGGGAAGAAAACCATAACGTTCCAAATCATCGCATACATCGCGCGTCCAGCGCACCCGATTTGCGAACGGCTCGCCAAGCGCAAGGGGCGGGGCCGCGTCAGACGAAGGCGCAAGGGCGTCAGGCGCGGGCGCGACGACATCAGAATCTGGGCGAGAAAGCGTTTGCGGCATAGTTACTCCTGGTAAATCAGGCGAGTTTGATTCGCGCTTCGGTAACGGGAAGCGCGCATTTGAACAGAGTCCATCGCTTGCTGTATCCGGGGGCGGCGTCGGACCCCGCCAACTTCCATAGCGTATCTGGGTTGACGGCGACTACCCGCGCGGCGCGCTGATGTAAGCAACCGCCCGCTGGAGTGTCAGAGTTTTCATTGAACTCATAGTCTCCTATAATTTGCATCACCTGCGCCCGCCCGCTAAACGTTCCCAAAATTACGAAATCGTCCTTTTGCATAACACGTGAAAAATCCCAAAGTTGCGTTCCGCTAAAAGGCCAATTAGACAAACCGGGTATCGCCGATTTGACCGCTTCAGAGATGGCCTGCGCCGAGGAGTAAAGGCGCACGTCGCCTATATCATCCCAGCCAATACCTACGCGCCCATTTTTGCGCGCCCAAGCAACCGTTTTGTCCGGCTCGTGCCAATGCGCCATCAAACGCCAAACGGTCATCTTCAGTCTCCTACCGCGGCTAATGCGGCAATGTTTCGTCGGCGGTTTCGTACAGCCATGAGGTAACGGCGTTAGTCGCGGGGTCCAGCACAACGCCCCGGCGACGGTGCGCCCAGCACGCGTACGAAACCGATACGAAAAACGACGCGGGAAGCCGGTTGCGCGAGGCGGCCTTGACGCCCAGAACCGTGGTGTCGCCGCCAAAACCCATCGGGCCGACGCCCAAGCCGTTGGCGATACGCGCGATCTCCGCCTCCATATCGGCGAGAGCGGCATCGGGGTTCGTGTCGCCGACCACGCGGAGGAGTTGCTCCTTTGCCGTGTCCAGACCGCTTGCGCGGTCGCCGCCCACGCACACGCCGATGTAGCCGGGCGCGCACCCCTTGCCCTGCGCCTTCCAGATCGCATGGAGAACCGCGAGTTTGACGCCCTCGATGTCGCGGCCCGCTTTTTTGCCGAGTTCCGGGAAGTCCTGGGGCAGACTGTACTGCGCGCCGACATTCTCGCACCCGCCGCCCTTCAGCATCAGGCGCACGTCCACCTCGCTTTTGCGCCACGCTTGAAAGTGAAACAGCGGCGTTCCCGGCCCCAGGTTGTTGCCGGTATTTTTGCCGGTGAGCGAGTCCACCGAGTTTTGGCGCAAATAACCAATCGCGGTCGCCTCGGCCACCGCCTCCTTCGCCGCATCCTCGAACGCAAGCGTGTCGTAGCCTGCGGGATGATGCACGTAAAACTTGATCATGCCCGTGTCCTGACAGATGGGCGCGGCTTCCTCGGCGGCGACCCCGATATTGCAGTCAATCGTATCCAGGGCGAGCAGGGCGCGACTGCCGCGCGTTTCCTTGTCGCGCCCTTTTTGCAAAGCGACACGAATATCGGTGGGCAGATCGGACGAGGTCCGGCGAATCAGGCTGAGGAGGTTATCCCGCAGGATTTCGGTTTGCGGCGCGGCATCCGCGATAAGGGTTTCGGTGTTTGGCATAATTGATTTGAAAGCGCGAGCGAGCGTCGCGCCTTGACCGTGGGTTGATAAAATTAGTATACTTGCGCCGCCAAAACGGCGCAAAACCAACGGGCGACCCGCGCGGTACGCCATCAAAGGACTTTTCCCATGACCGAAAACGACGTACTTACTATCTTCCGCGACAGCGGCGCGCTGCTTTCCGGTCATTTCGTGCTGACCAGCGGCAAGCATTCCGATTTGTATTTCGAGAAGTTTAATGTGCTGAACCAACCGCGCTATGTTGAGGCGTTGTGTGCGGAACTCGCCGAGCGCGCCCATGAAACGCGCCCGGATGTCGTGCTTGGGCCGACCACGCTTGGCGTTCTGCTCGCGTACGAGGTCGCCCGGCATTTGGGGGTTCCCGCCGCGTACGGCGAGCGAAGCGCGGACGGTAAACGGTTCCTGCGGCGGGCCGAACATATCAAACCGGGCCAGCGCGTTCTGGTCGTGGACGATGTGCTGACCACGGGCGGCTCGATCCGCGAGTGCATCGAACTGGTGAACGAGTGCGGCGCGGACCTGTGCGGCGTGGGCGTTCTGGTGGACCGGTCGGGCGGCAAAATCGCCTTTGACGCCCCCACGGTCGCCCTTCTCCCCATGCAGGTCGAAAGCCACGACCCCGACGCCCTCCCGGAGTGGCTCGCCGCCATCCCCATCACCCGCCCCGGCTCCACTGGCAAGAAGTAGGGGAAAGGAGAGGATTTTAACCACAAAGACGCAAAGGACACAAAGAAGAGGTTAAAGCAAAATCACTTTTCGCTTCCCCTACTCTGAACTTTGTGTCCTTTGCGTCTTTGTGGTTAAAACTCTTTCTCGTTTATTTTAGTTTTGCGCTCAGGACTTCGAGGGCTTTGTTTAGTTGTGGGTCTACGCGGTCGGCGGCGCGTTTATCCTGCGGGTTGTCGCGGAGGGCGGCGCGTTTGGCGTCCAGATCTTTCTCGGTAAGTTCCACCTTAATGTCGGGATCGATACCGCCGCCGATACGCTTGCCGGTTGCGTCCAATTTTTTGTTGATGTCGCGCTTGTTGCGGGTGAAGTAGTGCTGAGTCGTGATCTTAACCGCCGAATCGCCGAGGGGAATGATCGTTTGCACCAGGCCCTTGCCAAACGTGGTCGTACCCAGCAAAACGCCCGTGCCGGAGTCTTGAATGGCCCCGGAAACAATTTCGGACGCGGACGCCGACCCGCCATTGACCAGCACTACCACCGGATAAACGCCCCGGCTCAGGCCGCCCCGATGCTTGTTTCCTTCGACATTCAGACTCGACATGCGCCCGTTCTTTTCCCGCGTCCACACAATCGGGCCTTTTTCGATGAATCGTGACGCCAAATCCTGCGCGACATCCAAAAGGCCGCCCGGATTGTCGCGCAAATCAAAGATCAGGGCGCGCATTCCTTTCCCTTCGAGTTTGGCGAGGGCGGCGTCGAACTGCTTGTCAGCGTTTTCGTTGAACATATCAAGGGAGATATAGCCGATTTTTCGGGCGTCGTCCTCCATACGCGCTTGCACAATGGGGGAGTTGACCACCGCACGAATGAGCGCAAACGTCAACGGATGCGCCGCGCCTTTGCGCTCAATTGTGAGTTTGATCGGCGTGCCTTCTTTGCCGCGGATGCGGTCAATGACGGCGTCCAGTTTCAGGCCAAGTAGCGTCCGACCGTCAATCGCGACAATGATGTCGCCGGGCAGAACACCTTTCTGGGCGGCGGGCGACCCTTCAATCGGTTCCACCACCAGAACACGCTTGTCTTTGGTAAAATCGAGCCGCGCCCCGATACCCACAAACTCGCCGCGCGTTTCCTGCATATTGTCGCGGTACTCGTCGGGCGTCCAAAACTCCGTGTAGCGGTCGCCGATAGAGGCGAGCATCCCGTCCACGGCGGCGTATGTTAGTTTCTTCGCATCCGGCGCGGTTCGGTCGCCGCCCGGTTGCGGGCTGTAAAAATCATCGCGGATGGTGTTCAGCACGGCGTAGAACGTGTCGGTCGGCGTCAGGTTATCGTCCGCGCTCGACGCTCCGGCGCGAAGCGGCGCGAGCCGCGCGAGCAGTGCGGCGGGCGTTGTAGATAGGCGCCACGCCGCCGCCTGTGGGTGACGCGGGGCGTCGCGAAGCGCGTCGGCGCGAAACCCGCACAAGAACGCCGTGAGAACCACACTGACCGCGACAAAACCTTTGAGTACGTTACGCATAGTTTGAAAAGAGCCTGGAAACGCCGAAGGCAAAACAACAAGGGGAACGTTTACCGTGACAGGCCGCGCGTCGCGACCCGCTTGGGAAGCAGGCCGGTCACCGCCCAGCTGGTTCCTTTGGGGCTGGTGAGCTTGCCGGTCGTGAGCGTGAACGCGGAACCATCCGCGAGTGGGTACAGCGTTTGCGACGAGGCATCGCCGAACGTGCGCCCGCCCGCAAGCGTCGCGACGCCCTTATCCGCAAGCGACGCCGCCAGCGCCTCCGCCACCCCTGCCGTTCCCCGATTCACCAAAACCGTAACCGTGCGCGAGGCGCTTGTGGCCGGAGCATTGCTTTGAGCGGTGACAAGCGGCGTTCGTTTTCCATGTGCGCCTATTTCGATAGCGAACGCGCCGCTTTTTGCTCCCGTGAGAAGGCGGTCAATTTCCTCGGCGGCTTCCAGCGAACCGCCCGGATTATCGCGCAAGTCAAGAGTCAAAGTACCGGACGCAGGAAGTTCCGCAAGCGCGCCCGCGAACGCATCGCCGGTTTTCTCAGTGAGCGCGCGCACGGCGATATAGGCGCCGTCCCCGGCCCCGCGTGCGCTGTTGGGGCGGACGCCGGACACGGTCGCGACATCGGTTTCCGCCGTGGTCAGCCTTATCTTGAGCGGTCGCGGCGAAGTGGCGCGCTCCACCGTTAAGGTGCGCGGCTCGTCTTTGCCCTGACGCAACTGCATCTGCGCCGCGAACAAACCCAAACCGCCTTTGATACGCTCCTGAGCGGCATCGGCGGCGCGTTGCACCTCGTCCTCGGTCGCGTCGCGCGCCTCGAACTTTTTCATCACACGGTTATAATCAAGAAGCGGGTCCGCGCCCAAGATCCATTTGCCGTCAATGTGCGTGATAACATCGCCGGTTCGCAGGCCCGCCTTCTCGGCAGGCGAGCCGGGTAGCGCATCCTGCACCACGATCTTGCGCTCGGTGAAACCATCGCGCTTGCGAGAGTCAACGTACAAGGCCGCCCCGATACCTGCGAACATGCCGCTCGCCTCGCGCTCGTACACCGCGCGTTGCTCCGGCTCCAGGAAAACCGAGTTCGGGTCGTTCAAGGACAAAATCATCGCGCGCACCGCGCCCCGGCTCATCTTCGTGTCGGTCGGCAGGGCATCCACATAATGCTCTTTAACCAGATTATACACATCCTCGAACGTTTTAACGCCGTCTTTTTCATCGTCCGCACCGTCGTCCGCGACACTCCCTTGCCCCGAGGAATCGCCGCCGAACGCCCTACGCTCATTGGTAAACGGGGCCGCGTCCGCCCCGCCCGCTTGCGCGAAGCGCGCGGGAGCGGCGACCCGAAGTCCGGGCGCGATACGTCCGACCGGCGGCGGTTGCTCGCGCAGGAACGCCCCGCCCGCGAACGCCGCCCCGGTCGCAACCGCGAGCGCAACCCCAAACGCCCACGACGACCCGCCGCGCGGCTTAGAAGCGGCATCTGAAACAACGCGGGAGGAACGATGTTGGGGCGGCTGCGGCGAGGGAGTTGCTGTCAAAATCAAGAATCCTTATTGCGGCGGATGTTGGATCGCCAAACAAGACGCAAGCGCCTGCGGAAGTCGTGTGGTAAAAAGCCCGGAAAGGTACAAAAGTGTACCATCGGCAGGCCCGGCGCAAACCCGGCGTTTCGCCGCTATAGTTACTACGCAAAACGTTCGCGCGCCGTTCGCCGTAACGCGATCAAAAACGTACGTCGTTTGAAGCAATGATCGGTAAAGGCGGCGGCGAACGTTACTCTGTTATTAAACGCGCGCCGTGCGCTCGCAAAAGCGCGGCAAGTTCGTCATGCCCGAGGTTGACCGCGTAGCCGAGGGCCGTTCCGAGATGAATGTTTTCCCGATGAACGTCCGCGCCCGCTTTCAGAAGAATCCGCGCCGCCTTCAGCGCGTTTTTCTGCGCCGCAATCATCAAGGCGGTATAGCCAAAATTGTTTGCCGCGTTGATCTCCGCGCCCGCATCAATGAGCATTTGCACTGTTTCTGCATCGTTGTGTTCTGACGCTTTCATTAGCGGCGTCATACCGTCATCTTCAAAAGCGAGGTTGACGTTTGCGTTATGGTTGAGCAAATTGGCGACAACATCAGTCTGCTGATGTTCAACGCCGCTATATAGAGCAGTCCGCCCATAGTCGTTTAGCGCATCAACTTCTGCGCCACGCTTCACCAACAAGTCAACCACGTCCGCAGAACCCTTTTCGGCGGCGAGGTGCAACAATGTATCTCCGCCGAAGGCGTCGCGCACGTTCACCTCCGCGCCCATATCGAGAAGCCGTTGCGTTCCTTGTACGTCGCCAAGTTGCACGGCATCGGTGATCTCTACGTGCGCGCCGCTTTCAATTAGAAGATGAGCCGTTTGTTCGTATCCCTCGCTCGCCGCTGTATTGAGGGCTGTAAAACCGCCGCGTGAGCGCAAGTTAGGATCCGCATTTCGCGACAAGAGGAGGCGAGCCACTACCAACCGCTCCGCCTCACGCGTCATAATGCTCTCGCCCGCTGTAATCATAAGAGCCGTCTCGCCACTTCTTTCCTGTTGGGCGCGGAAAGAATGGAGGCTTTTATGATGACTATCTAAAGCCGTCTCGCCACTTCTTTCCTGTTGGGCGTTAACGTCAACGCCATTGTCTAAAAATCGCGCCGTCAAAACCGCATCGCCTGCTTCTACAGCGGCGAGAAAGGCGAACGTTGTCCGCTTTTGCTTCGCAAGGTCATCCCCGATCTCCAGCAAGGCGGACAGCGTTTCATAATGCTTGCCCCAAATCGCGTACTCAACCGGCGTGTGGCCTTCGTAATCGTCCTCATCTGGGGCGGCTCTCAACTCGACAAGGGCGCGAACGGCCTCCGTCGCGCCTTTCGCCGCCGCCGCGCCGAGCGGTAACTCGCCGCAATCGTTCATCTCGCTGATGTCCGCCCCTTGACCGTAAAGGAAATACACATCGTCCCCCGTGCCGTCCTTTGCGATGTCGAAGAAACTGCCTTGCATATTTCGCGCCTCAAAACAGTATCCCCGCGCCGCGCCGTTTTGCACAACACGCCGCGCCACCGATTATCCGCCCCGGCTTGACGACAGCGGGCGGACGCGATATAAAATTATGCCTTTTGGCGTCCTTTCACATGGCACCGTAGCTCAGCTGGTTAGAGCGACGGATTCATACCCCGTAGGTCAGGAGTTCGAGTCTCCTCGGTGCTATCGCAAAACCCCGTTGCGTTTGTTCTTGATGAGCAAATGTAGCGGGGTTTTGTTTTTTGGTGTCGGCGCAGTTGGACAGCAAGAACCTCTTCCCCAACGCTTTTCTTCCACGGTAAAGCGCGAACGGGAAGTTGGGTATTGACCGCGCGCCGCTCCTTATAGCCATACTGTGGTCGCTCGGGTCACGCTTGCCCGCTGAAAAAAGGAAACCGCGCTCAGTTGATCTAATTTCGTCTACATGAGCCGCGAAAACAAGGGCGATCAACACGAAGCCGCCGATAAAAAGCCCGCCCCCACTACTTGGAAGGCCTTTATCTACCGATTGTTAACTGACTACTGCCAAACGCAGGGCAACATCAAATTTCTTTTTCGTTCCTTCTATATCGCCTATCTAAACGAGTTAGAAGCGTTCGCGCCGAACAATCTAAACCGGGACGCCAAAGTGCGCCAGGTCTTTCAGCAATTGCGCGATGATAAATTGCTCACATTCGAGAACAACCAGGGGACGTACACATTGAACAAGAAAGTTCCAATGCCGCCTGACGCGCCATCGCCGCCCTCTTTGGTGCGTGAAAACGCTGACGCGCCGCCAAGCGCCGCAACGTCAACCAACGAGACATTTGCGAGGGAGTTGCGCCTGACGGCGTTTGACATCGCTCCGTTCTACAAGGAACCCATTGCCGATTTGCGACTGCCCCCCAACTTCGAGTACGCTTTGCGGCGGCGACGCATCACGCTTATTGGTCATGCTTTGGATCAAACCGCCCGCGCTCTCCGCGTTTACCTCAGCCCGTCAAATATGGGAATTTTTCGGGCGGCGTTGACGGCGTACGTCGAGGCGCATCCCACAGCGTCCGCGAAGGAGGTAGCGGTTCCGTTAAACCTTGCCGCGCCACAACCCGAACTATTCGAGGCGCTTGATGTCAACGCCCCACCACGGCGCCAGATCCGATACGTATCGTTCGCCGAGCGTGTTCGTCGCGATGCCGCGCGTTCGTTGAGCGCGCCGCTTCCCTCGGTTACGGACGCAAGCGAAGAGACGCCACTGTCGCCGCGCACCTGGGCCGACGAGTGGCGTGTATACGCGGGAACGGTTCCTTGCCCCGTTTCGTGGTCGGTATCAATTGTGTTCGACGGCGACGAAGAAGAGGTACGCGACGACGACACGGTCCGTGCGAAAGCGGATACGCTTAAAATGGATGAGGCGCAAGCCCCGATGACGTTCTTCGCCGCGCGCGGCTTGCGCTCGCTTGGCGACCTTTTAACGCAAAACGTGGCTTTGTTATCCGGCCTCGACAGCAAGACCGCGTTGTATGTCGCAGATCGATTCGCGGTTCTCGCCGCCGACTACGCCGCGAACTTGTTCGGTACGCACGCCGCCGTCCGCTTCAATACGCACGCCGACGAATGGGAGCAATCGTCTGACGCGGCGCGGTCGGCGTGGCTACGGGACCGGTGGCGAAACGCCGTTCTGGACGACGCGGAATGGGAGCCGGGCGTCGCCGCGCGGCTACACGCATCCGGTTTGCGCCGCGTCGGCGACGCGCTCGCCGCCTTTGCGGATGTGGACGCCCGTGGCTTGCCCTTCCCGCCCGCGCTTCGCTGGAACCTTTCCGCCTACGTTCGAGTTTACGAACTACTGCATCGGCACGGCCTGCTGATCGGCTTCTTCGCGAAGGAAAAGGAGCGTGATAGTGACGCCAATGACGAAGGTGACTTTCCTACGGCGGCTCTTGCGCGCTGGCGCGGATGGCGTGAGACGGCTGAGAAACGTGGCGACATTACCTCTTTTGCTCTTCCTACAACCTTTCCCGAAGAAAAGGCGTTGACGATAAAAGAGTGGAAGACAATCTCCTACCGTTATTATTTGACGGATCACGAAGCGGAAGCCGCCAGGCCGGATAAACCGCGCACTTTAGATGAAACCGCAATACGTTTGGGGGTGTCACGGGAGCGCGCGCGCCAGATCGAGATTGGCGCGTTACAAAAGATTAGCAACCTATTCAAACCGTCACAGCAAAATTTGGATTTTGATGCGGAAGAACTTGGTCTTGTTACTCTGGCAAGCGCGCTGGAAACTATTGTACGAGATGTCGGAGGCGCACTCACGGTTGAGGAAGCGATACGGCAATGGGGTTTATATCTACCCGTTCCCGCCGACCGCGCCTTTTCCGTGTTGGGGTTGATACATTTGCTTGTCGAGGCGTCACCAAACTTATTCTGGCTCGAACGCAGACGCGTTATCGCCTGCAACGTTCCGCCGCGCGCGATTACCTGTGCGGACTTTATTCAAGTAGGAGAAATCGCCACGCATTTGATGCGCTCTGGTAGGTTTTATGAAGTAGATGCGCCTTTCGTTTACGCATTGCGCGAGCGTCTTGCCGATCTTCGAGCGGAGAGCGGGGACAAGGCCACTCTCCCAGACGATAAAGCGCTTCGCGCTTGTGTCGCTTCTTCCAATGGGTTTACGGGAGGAAGTAGCGCGCCGCAGTTCGATCTTCGCGTCGGATCACGTGAACTCGTGTTGCGCGCGCTCCGAGACGCCAATACGCCGCTTCATTTTCGCGCTATTGCAGAACGGGTAAATGCCGCAGGCTGGTTACCGGAAGGGCGGATAATAAACGAGGATCGGGTCCACAACGTTGTTTTCGAGGAGCGAGAAACTTTTGTTAATACCGCGCCGGGAACGTATGGCCTTGCAGAGTGGGGTTTAGCCGATGTGCGCGTCACGCAACGCGGCTCGTCGTTTGAAAACATCGCGGATATTGCGGAGACCTTTTTAAAAAGAAGCGGTAAGCCAATGTTGCGGCGAGACATTGTGAACTATGTTTTAGCGCAAAAACGCTGTCGCCCGACATCGGTGGAACTTGCGCTGGGCCGCGACCCGCGCTTTATCCGGGTTGACGGCCTTGACGGGCTTGCCGCGTGGGATCATCTAACACCGGACACCGTTCGTACACGCAGACGCCGCAGGAAGGAAACCGATCCCGAAGGATCGAATAGGCGGGAAGATCAGCCGGAGCCTCCTTTCGTGGAAACCGAGGCGTCCGCCGAGGATTTGTTGAACGCGCTGTTTGACGACTTTGGCATCGAAGAGTGAACGCCGCCGAACATCAAGGCGGGCAACACAGGAAGGTTAGAAGGGGAGCATCGTGTACCAAGCAACCGAAAGCGGGGTTTTGGGCGAGGCCAATACCGGCTTGCCCACGCTTGCCCATTGGACGCCGCCGCTTTTCTTGGACACATCTTCCCACGATCTTGCCGCCGCTTTTTTCATTCCGGCGCTCAAGCGGTCGGTCGGCTATGACCGGGGCGTCGGGTATTTCTCGTCAGGATGGCTCCGGCTCGCCGCCGAAGGTATGGAAGCGTTCGCGGCCCGAGGCGGACGGGCGCGCTGGGTGACATCGCCTATCTTGGACGAGGCGGACTGGCTCGCCCTGCGAAATGGCGACGCGGCCCGAACCAACGCAGTTCTTAAAAGCGCACTGCAAAGCGCGGTTGATAATTTACGCGTCGCCCTAACGCAAAACACGCGGGCCGCTCTTGCCTGGATGGTCGCGGACGGTATTATAACGTTTCGCCTTGCGGTCGGGCGTGAAAAACTGGGCGGCGGCGACTTCCATGACAAGTTCGGCGTTTTCACCGACGTTTACGGCAACCAACTCGCCTTTAACGGCTCGTACAACGACAGCGTACAGGGAACGCGCAACTACGAATCGCTAAAACTATTCCCGTCCTGGACCAATGAAGCGCAGTGGCGCGCGTATGGCCTGCCCGATGTTGCGCGGTTTGCGCGGCTTTGGAACAACGAGGATCCCAATGCCCGCGTTTACGATCTGCCCGAAGCGGTGCGTGATGCAATAATCGCCCTGCGCGGCGGGGATGACCGACCATACCTCGCACCGCCTGACGGCTCTTCTTCTTTGTTATTCAGCCAAAGCGGCTTCGATGGGCCGCAACGTGTCCGGGAAGCGCCCGCGCCCGCCCTTCTTCCCGCCACCGCTTCTTCGCTCGCGCTTCCTGTCGCACTGCGACCGTATCAGGAGCAGGCAATTGAGAACTGGTTCGCCCAGGATGGACGCGGCGTTTTGGAGATGGCGACCGGGGCGGGAAAGACGATCACCGCGCTTGCCGCGTCCGCGCGCCTGCGTGACCGGGAAGGCGGGCTTCTTCTGGTTATCGCGGTCCCGTACCAGCACCTTGCGGATCAATGGGCGGACGAAACCGCGCGGTTCGGCTATCGTCCGCTTGTCGCGTACGGCGCGCGGGCGACATGGGAAAACCGCGCCCGCGAGCGTGTCGCGGCGTGGGTGATGGGCGATATCAAAACCCTGTGTATTGTCACCACCCACGAAACGCTGACCGGCGATCCGTTCGTCCGCGCTGTGTGGAAGGGGGTCAAGCCAGACTCGCCCGCGCTTTTCATCGCCGATGAAGCGCATCATCTGGGCGCGCCCAAGCGTCGCGCGCAACTGCCCGCCTCCGCTCGGTTCCGGTTGGCCTTATCCGCGACCCCGGAGCGCTATTTCGATGCCGAAGGCACCCGCGCCCTGCGTGCGTACTTCGGACCGACCGCGTTCACGTTTGGCCTTTCCGAGGCCATCGGCGTTTGCCTGACCCCGTACGATTACCATCCTGTTTTGGTGGAGCTGAAGTCCGACGAAAATGCCGAGTACCGCGCCCTGTCCGCCAAAATCGGATCGGTTTTCGCCGCGCAAAAAGCGCGCGGCGGTGGCGGCGGGGCTACCCGTAGCGAGAACGGCGCGGACGAGATGCTGAAAAGTCTGCTGATGAAGCGCGCTCGTCTTGTGAACAACGCCGAAAACAAACAAACTTATGGTTCTAAGCGATCTTTTAACCGCGCGAACCGCTCCGCTCACGCACACGCTGTTTTATTGCGCGTCCGGCGACGATCAAATCGGGAGCGTTACGCGCCTTTTGGGACGGAAGCAGGGGTTGCGCGTTCACACGTTCACCGCAGGCGAAGACGCCCCGACCCGCCGCGCGCTTCTTGCCGAGTTCGCGGCGGGCAGGCTCGACGCCCTGGTTGCGATGCGCTGTTTGGACGAGGGCGTTGATGTTCCCGCGACGCGAACCGCGTTTCTTCTCGCCTCGTCCGGCAACCCGCGTGAGTTTGTTCAGCGTCGCGGGCGCGTTTTGCGGCAATCGCCGGGCAAAGAGTTTGCTGTTTTGTATGACCTGATCGCAACGCCCCCATCTCCCGAAGATTTAGAAGCGGGCGCTCTCACCGCCGAGCGCGCCCTTCTCCGGCGCGAGTTGCGGCGTTTCGCCGAGTTCGCGGACAACGCGCGCAACATGGCGAGCGCGTACAACGCTATCTGGAGCCTCGCCGATAAATTCGGCGTACTGGATTTCAAGGAAGAAAGTGAGAGTGACACGTATGAATGATGTTTCGCTCGGCAGAAATGGCGGCGTGACCTCCCCGCCGCAGTCCGCGCCCGCCGCTTCTTTTCAAGACCTGCGTCAAACATTGGGAGTCATGCTTGCCCAACTACCTTCCGATGTACAGCATTTGGTCGCATCTGTCGTTATCCTGGAGCGGCGGTACCAAGAAACGGAAAATCCCCGTTTGCGAGACGAGATTAAAACGCTTGTGGAAACGCAGGTGCGAAAGCGAGATCGGCGCCAATCATGATCCTTGAAAGCGTTACCTTACGAGATTTCCGTCAGTATCGCGGCGAAAACACGGCGCAAATCGCCGTTGCGACGGGCGACGACAACGACCGCAACGTCACGGTTTTCCACGGCGCGAACGGGGCGGGCAAAACCAGTTTGTTCTCCGCCGTCAACTGGTGCTTGTACGATTATGCGGGAAGCGATACGGATACCCTCGTGAACCGCGCCTTGCTCGCCGAAACGCCCGTGAACGGCGAGGCGACCGCGTCGGTCACTATCGCCTTTCGCAACAAGGGCGCTCGTTATATCGCCGCACGCTTTGTGACCGTGCGGAAGGTGAGCGCGCAGAACGAAACGCGCGTCGTGGATAACGCGGCGACGCTCGCCCGAATTAACGAGGACGGCAACCACGAAAATTTGACGGCGTTTGCGCGGGAGATGAACGAGGTTTTGCCCAAAAACGTGCGTCCGTATTTCTTTTTCGACGGCGAGAAGTTGGAAGACCTGATGCGCGCGGGCAACGACGGCGTCAAGGACGCCATTCGTAACTTGATGCGCCTTCCCGCTTTGGAGCGCGCCGCGAGCGACTTGCAAACTGTCGCCGACGGTTACCGCCGCGAGGTCGGCAGGCAGGGCGGGGGCAAGCTCGAAGAACTGACACGGGAAATGGAGCAGGCGCAGAGCGAACGTAACCGTTTGCGCGCCGAGCGCGACCGCCGCGCCGGAGAAGTAGCGACCGCGACCCAGCGAATCGGCGAACTCGAAGATAAACTACGGCAAACCGCAGGCGTACGCGAACTTCAGCGCGAGCGCGACGACATCAAGCGGCGTTTGGGCGACTTGACAACGCGCGAACGCGACAACGCCGAGCGCATCCGGCAAATCCTCAATGTCGCCTACCTGCCGCTTCTCGCCGGACCCGGCCCGAAAGCCCTTGCGCTGTTGGATCAAAAGCGCGAAAAAGGCGAAATCCCGTCCGGCATCCGCGAGCAGTTGGTCAAGGACTTGCTGGAGCGCCACGCCTGCGTTTGCGGGCGCGCGTTTTGCGATGGCGACGACGCCCACGAAAGGCTGACCGCGCTGTTGGGGCGCTCTACCACCAACAAAATGGAGCGCGAGGTCAGCGATCTGTCCGGCGCGCTTCGCTTGCTTTCGTCCCGAACCAACGAGCAACAAGAAACGCTTGCGTCGCTAAACCGGGAACGACAAGCGATTGTCGAGCAGAAAGACGACCTGTACAACCGCCTGGATGACATAAAAGCGCGGATCGGCGATGGCGGCGCGGAGAACGCCGTGGTCGAAACCGAAAAACTGCGGGCGGGCCTGCAAAACAAAAAGGACGCCGACCTGATGGAGCAAGGTCGCCTTGACGTGAAAATTGCGGAGTTGGATCACAAAATCGGGCGACTGGAAAACGACCAGGCGCAGGCTGCCGCTCGCAATGAGAAGGTGCGTTTTTCTCAGGATTGCATGACGCTCGCCCAAAGCGCGGCGGCGGCTATGGCGCAGGTGAAAAACGAGTTCTTTGAGCAATCCCGACGCACTATCGAGGCGGACACGAAAACGGTCTTCGGCCTTTTGGCATGGAAAAACGAGCAGTTTCAAGACGTGCGAATTGATGAATCATTCCGCCTTGAGGTGATTGACCGATGGGGAATGGCGACCAAGCGCGAGTTATCGGCGGGCGAGCGGCAGGTGTTATCGCTCGCTTTTATCTGCGCTCTATCGCGCAAATCCGGCGAGGAAGCGCCGCTCGTGATTGACACGCCGTTCGGTCGGCTCGCGAACGATCACCGGGGAACCGTATGCGATAATCTGCCGCAAATCGCGCGTCAGTTGGTTTTATTCGTCACCGATAGCGAGTGGAACGAAACCGTGCGAACCCGCCTCGCGCCGCGCATCGGACAGGAATACCGATTATCCTTTGACACCCGAACCGGCGGAACCAGCATTGAACCGCTGCGACAATAACGAAAGACGAAAGCGACAATGGCGGAAAGCGTTGTAGAACTCAACCCGAACGACCGTGTGTATATCGAGCGTGCGAAGCACCCGCTCTACCAAAGAATGCTATCGGTTGGGCAAAAAGACCCGGAAAACACGCCGTTCCTACTGCTGAAGGACGCCTTTTTGTGGGCGGTTTTGCTCGGGTACCAAGCGGGCGAGCGGACGCCGCTAAGCGGTTCACGCGAGGGAATTTTCTGGTATTACCATATTAGCCGAGAGGTTGACCTGCCCATTCTCAAGACCGTGGCGCTGGCGGAAACCAGCAACTTAGGCGTTCTTCAGCGCGAGGACGAGATAATGAATATCGCGCAGGAGTACGCGAACACGGGTATTCATCTGTTAGACGACGCCCTGTTCGGCGACGGCGGCAAGCCGCTTTGGAATCTGCTCCGCCTCGCCCGGGCCGAGTAACTCCGCCATCCCGGCGCGATGGGGCGAGGAAACCGGTGCCGCGTTGTCGAATAGAAACCACCGATGAAGCGCAAGCCGGAGTGTAATTTCTCAAATACGACGCCCCCTATACGCCCCACGTTGACGCGCCGCGCCCTGCTCGCCGCCGCGCCGTTGCTCCTTGCAACCGTTGCGCGGGGTGCGGGCGACCCACCCAGCGTTAGCCCGTCCGCCGCCGATCCTGTCCGCCTGCCGCTTTTCGGCGAACCGCTACCGGGCTACGAGAAGTTGGAAGCGGCTTTGACCGACTTCATGGGCGAAAACAATATTCCCGGTGCGGCGTTTGCGCTGTCCTTAAAAGGACGCCTCGTCTACGCGCGCGGTTTTGGCTACGCCGACGCCGATGCCAAAACGCCGTTTACGCCCACCTCGCTGTGTCGTATCGCCAGCATTTCCAAGCCCTTCACCGCCGCCGCTATCTTGAAATTGGCGGAGGATGGCGCGCTCGATTTGGACGACGCCGCCCTGCCGCATATGCGCCTGGAGCCGTTTCTTGCGCCCGGCGCCATCCCCGATCCGCGAATAAATCACGTCACTATTCGACATTTGCTTCATCACACCGGCGGCTGGGATAGGAATGTCACGTTAGACCAAACAACCGCCCTGCCCCGCATTATGCGCGAGATGAACCTGGCGTCCCCGCCCTCCGCGAGCCACATTATTCGCTGGACAATGGGGCGACCGTTCGAGTTCGACCCCGGCGAGCGTTACGCTTATTCCAATGTCGGCTACCTGATCTTGGGCCGTATTATCGAAAGGGTGACCGGCGAGACGTACGCCGCTTTCGTGCAAAAGCGCGTCCTTGACCCGCTTGGGATCAAGCGTATGCGGGTGGGCAAAGGCCGCAAAGCCGACCGCGCCCCAAACGAGGTATGCTACTACGAAGCGGGTAATCGCCTTCTTCCTTCCTGGTACCCGCAGGACAAAGGCGCGCGCGTTCCGCGTCCTTACCTTTACCCCATCGAGAGTTTTGATGCGCACGGCGGCTGGGTCGCCTCGGCGGTGGACCTTGTCCGTTTCGCCCAAAGCGTGGATCCGCCCCCCGACCAATTCGCCCTTTTGAATAGTCAAAGCCGAACCCTGCTCAGGGAGCGTCCCGCCGCGCCGGTGGTTTCCGATGGTCACGGCTACTACGGCCTGGGCTGGAATGTGTATTCGTTCAGCGACGCGCGCCGAGGGGTGAATTTGTTTCATAGCGGCAAGTTACCCGGCTCGTCCTCTTATATTTTTCGGACCCGGACGGGTATAACGCTCGCGTTGCTGTTTAATTGCGAGGCGGTTGGGGCGCGCTCATTTGCGACCGAAGCGTATAAAGAACTGGATGCGCCGCTCACGGAAGCCCTTAGCGCACGGGCCAATTCCCGTATCCGCTTCGAGGATTACCTTTAATCCGCGCCGCGTCCAAGCGGCAAAAGTGGAAGCGGCGAAAGCGCGCCCGCGCGTTTTTGATTAATATTTGAGAAGAACGGCGTTGACCGCGCGCCCGTAACGGACGGAGCGGTTCAAAAAACAAGGAGTGGATGTTTTTATATGGCGGAGACAACAGAGCGGAAAGCCCTGATAGTTTGGGGCGGTTGGGACGGACACGAGCCGGAGCAGGTCGCGGAATTATTGCGCGCCGCGCTTGCCGGAAAAGGTTTCGATGTTGAGGTGAGCGACACGCTCGACGCGTACGCAAGGCACGGCGAGAACCTCAAAACGCTCGATCTTATTGTGCCTTTATGGACGATGGGAACCATTACGAGCGAGCAGGCGAACCCTCTTATCGAAGCGGTGAAAAGCGGCGTTGGTTTGGGCGGCGTCCACGGCGGCATGTGCGATAGTTTCCGCGCCCACACCGAATACCAGTTTATGACCGGCGGGCAGTGGGTCGCGCACCCCGGCAACGATGGAACCCACTACAACGTGGAAATCCGCGACCGTGACCACTTTATCACGCAGACGGTTCCGCCTGCGTTTCCGATTATATCAGAGCAGTACTACCTTCATGTGGATCCCGCCGTGCGCGTTCTTGCGACCACGCGGTTCCCGGTCGCGGATGGCCCGCACGTCAAAAACGGCCCGGTGGATATGCCGGTGGTTTGGACCAAATACTACGGCGATGGGCGCGTTTTCTACAACTCGCTCGGGCATCACGCCGATATTATCGCCCTGCCCGATGTGCTAAACCTGACCCTGCGCGGCCTTCTTTGGGCGGCGAAAGCGGAAGATCAAGGATGAAGGCGGAAGGATGAAGGATGAAATAAGAGCAGAAGGCGAGCCTGTAGCCAAAGGTTCGGGCGATTCATCCTTCATCCTTCCGCCTTCATCCTTTCCGCCTATTCCGCCGCTTGCCGAGCCGCCCAACTGGGCGCGCTTACCGATAACGGATTGCGGCGAACCGTTGATCGCGCTCGGTGGAGGCGAGGACGCGCAGGCGGGCGTTCTCGCACGTCCGCTGTACGCCGATATGGCGATACCCGGCGCGGGCGCGACGGTTTATGTAAGGGCGGGCGTTCGTAACCGATTGCGTCAAGCCGCCGCGCTTTTGCCGCCCCCCTTGGCATTGTTCGTGTTCGATGGCTACCGCCCGCTCGTGGTTCAGCGGTATTTGTACGACAATTTCACCGAACAGGTGCGGCGCGAAAACCCCCTTGCGACCGACGACGAGGTGACGCTTTTGGTGCGGCGGTTTGTCGCCGCGCCCAACGCAGACCCTGCTTGCCCGCCGCCGCACCGGACGGGCGGGGCGGTGGATTTGTACCTTGTCGAGCGCGAAACGGGCCGCGCGCTTCCGATGGGGACCGAACCCGACGAGATCGCGCCCGCATCGCGAACGCGCTGGTTCGAGGAGCGCCCGAAGGAACCGTTCACCACGAACCGCCGCATCTTGTACCATGCGATGACGAGCGTGGGCTTCGCCAACTATCTGGGCGAATGGTGGCATTTTGACTTTGGCAATCAGCGATGGGCCAATTGCATCGACGCCCCCGAAGCCCTTTACGCCGCCGCGCCCGAACCCGCCGAGCAAACAGGATAAACCGATGTATACTGTCTGCGTAACCGCTTTCGTGACGCCGGGCGACGGCGATAGGTTCTTAGAAGAAGCGCGCCGAAACCACGAAGGAACCCGGCGCGAGCCGGGCAATGTGCGCTTTGATGTGCTACGTGCGGAAACGCCGTGCGCGCCGGGCGAGCCGGAACAATTCTTTTTGTACGAGGCGTACCAAACCGCCGACTATTTCGCCGCGCACCAGCAAACGCCGCATTATCTCGCCTTCCGCGACGCCGTCGCGCCTATTATGGCCCAGCCGCGCCAACCCGTCCGCTACGTGTCCGTCTACGTCTACCCGGAGCCGTGGGAGTGAAGGGGGAGCAAGTGAGTTGATGGCGAGTTAGCAAGAAAGTCAGAAAGGCGGACGTTGCGGCGTCATCCGTTCTTGCTTTTCGGCTTTCTCGCTATCCCGCTATCAACTCCCGGCTTTATCGCAAAATGTCTAACCAGCCCATCTACCGTCCCACTCAGCCCGGCGACAATACCCCGCGCGAGATCGTGGTTTTCGTGTCGTACGAGAACGCACGCGCGCCGCTGGAGATCGCGCGGGCGATGATCGAGGCCGCGCAGGTGGGACGCGTGTCGGTCGGCGAGGATTTGCTGACCGGCGGCGTCGAGGTGCGCTTGTTCTACGACCTGATGGTTTTGGCGCGTTTGGAAGCATGGCTCGACGCGGAAGAGGTGTCGTACGACATTAGTTTTTTGTGAAACGGATGGGGCTTTCTCTGGCGCGCTTAAACGTACGTAAGTGCAAAACTGATATAATTGACCGGCGCGCAAATCTACTGCACGGGCGCAATCGGGCGCGTTTTATTTTGCATTTGCACGGTTGCGCTCGCTTCCTTTGATGGCGAGTGCGACCTTCTCCGCTTCAAAAAGGCCATCCATTCATGCTTTCCCAACCGCGAGGACGGGCTTCGCGCTCGTCGGCGCGCTTCCTTGTAACCTTAACCGCCGTAACCGGAACTTGTCTCGCCGCCGCTTTTGCGCCCGCAACCACGGTGCGCGCCGCGCCCGGTGACACCAAATCGTTTGTTCTCCTGCACTCCAACGATCAACACGGACATCTATTACCATTCTCGTACCCCGACCGCGCAACGCCCGGCGATGATATTACGCAGATGCCGGTTCGCAAAAATATCGGCGGTATCGCGCGCCGCGCGACGCTGATTAAAGACATTAAGAGCCGTGAGCGTAATGTTTATGTGTTCGATGCGGGCGATTGCATGGACGGAACGCCGTTCTCGACCGAGTTTCAGGCCCGCGCGGACTACGACGCGATGAACGCGGTCGGCTACGACTACGGCGTCTTCGGAAACCACGATTTTAACATGACGGTTCCGCAGTTCGACGAACTAAAGCGCACCGTCAAGTTCCCGCTTTTGCTCGCCAATGTTTACAACAAAACCGACAAAAAGCCCGCGCTGGCGCCCTATACCATCGCGAATTGGAACGGTCTCAAGGTTGCGATTTTCGGATTGGTGACGTACTCGGCCCGGTCGTACAAGGCGGCGGCGGAAGCGTACACGATGCGCGATCCCCTCGATGTCGCACGCGAACTGGTTCCGGTTCTTCGCAAGCAGGCCGATCTGGTGATTCTGGTCGCCCATGACGGACTGGATGTGGACCAGAAGATGGCGCAGGACATTCCAGGCATTGATATTATCGTGGGCGGCCACTCGCACACGCGCCTGCCCGTCGGCGCGTACCAAACCGCCGCGAAACCCGGCCCGCTCGACCCGCCCGGCACGATTATCTTGCAGGCGCATCAGTGGGTGGGGGAGTTGGGACGTCTCGACTTCACCGTCACCGAAGGGACCGACAAGCGGTGGCGTATCACGCGCTATCAGGAGCAGTTGCTTCCCATCACGGACAAGATCAAAGAAGACCCCAAAGTGGCGTCCGTGGTCAACGGCTACTGGGACAAAATAAAGAACAAGTACGGCGTGGTTGTCGGCGAGGCGACCGCTGAGTTCACGGACACGCGCTCGCTCGATATTGATCCGACCAACTACTATTTGGTCGCCGATGCGATGCGGGCCGCCGCGCCCGGCGCGGACTTTGACCTGGAAAACCGAAGCGGCGTGCGCGCCCCTATCTTGAAGGGAGCTATCACGTTCGGCGATATTGTCGCCGTGGACCCGTTCGAGAACACGGTTTTCACATTCAAAATCAAAGGCTCCGCCCTGAAAAGCCTGCTGACCCAAACGCGCCCGCTTTCCTCGGCGGGCCTGCGCTACGCCGTCACCCGAAACGCGGAAACCGGCGCGTGGTCGCTCGTCTCCGCAACCGTGAACGGAAAACCCATCGAGGACGAAACCATCTACAACGGGGCCGCGTCGTCGTTCTACTTCACGGCCTCGGTGAAATCCAAATCAATCGAGTTCAACGATCTCGGCACGTCCCGCCGCGATGCAATCCTGAACTACATCAAAAAGAACACGCCGATCAGCCCCGTAGAAGATGGCCGCAACAACTTCGGCGGCGCAGACCCATTCGTCCAACCCGCCGCCAAAACCAGCGGCGATTAATTATTCATTGTTCGTCGGTCGTCGCCGTCTACTTAGCGTAGGTCTAAATCGCTCAAGCC
>CAXUMS010000075.1:19882-22320 GCA_964252165.1 uncultured Armatimonadaceae bacterium | reverse complement strand
CCTGCCGCGCGGCACTCCCTCAGGCCGGGAGAGGCCCCAACCTAACGTTGGATCGATCATTTCAGCAAACGAAAGGTCTCGGTGTTTTTCGACACGTCGAAAAACACCGAGACCTTTCGTTTAGCAAATACACGGTCAAGCGTTCGGCTTGAGCCGCCCGCGGCTTTGAGCGGGTGCCGCGCGGCAGGAGCGCACCCACAAAACGGACAGCACAAACCTAACGAACAACAGGAACCGGCGTGGTTTGGGCGCAGGAGGCGCAGACGCCAGTGAGACGCAGGGCGTCTAAGTCGAGGAGCGGGAACGGGGAGGCGGCGCGCAGGGCGCGGACGACCGACGGCGGGAGTGGCGCGGCGACATCAGCGAGCGTCCCGCAGAGACGGCACTCCACATGATGGTGCGGGAGCGGTGATGCATCGTAGCGCGTCCCGTTTTCGCCGTGCGTTTCACCGATCTCGCGTTGTTCGACCAACGCGTGGAGGGCGCGGTAGACGGTGGCGAGCGAGAGTTGCGGGTGCGTTTCCCGAACGTGCGCCCAAACCTCTCCGGCGGTGGGATGAAAGCCCGCCCGGTCGCGTACAGCTTGGAGAACTGCGCGGCGTTGAAAAGTGTTGCGTGTACGCTTCATTGCAAACTTATTGTAACATACGGAGACGAAAGACCTGTGATTTGAGTTCTCGTACCAGAGACCTTGAATTTCAGGTCTTTCGTCTTTTCCTACGCGTTCTGATGGCGTCGCTCGGCATTATCGAGGACGAGCGCGAGCGCGACGGCGAGGCGACGGTCGAACTGACGACCTGTGTCGGCGGTCAGGTCGAGGACATGCTTATCCGTAAGCGTGATGCGGCGAATAAACGCGCCCACGGGCGCGCCGGATGGGCGCACGATGTTAAAGTTCGTGCGGAAGAAGGTCGCCATAATCACGCCGACATAGGGCGTGCGGCGCGCAAGGGCTTTCCACATACTATCTTCGGTCGCGTGGGCGACCTCGACCCCGGCGGCGTCTAAAATGCGCCAGGTTCGCCGGATGATAGACATCCAGCCGGAGCGTTTCAGTTGCCCGACAGTCGCTCCGCTCGCATCCTGAATCGTAAACGAATCATTGATAATCGCAAGGGCGGAATCCTGATTGATATTCAAAAGAAGTTCGTTTTTGGATTCATCGGCGAAAACGCCGAAGTGCGCCTTGATCTTGAAGACGGGGCGGTCCACGTAAAATATGGGCGCGTTGTTCTCATCGAAAATAAAATACTTGCCGCCCATACTCATCACTTTCCGATTGATGAGAAACTTGTCGCGGTCGAAGCGGTCGCCCGACGTGAGCGGCGGAGCCTGCATATCCCATGCATTGCGAACGGGCGACGCGGCGGCGGGGTTGGTGGTTGCTGGAAGCGGCGCGGGCAGCGGCGTCGCGGGTAATGCGTTGATGTCACTCATTTTATCTCACGTTCCTTTGGCGGATTTCCCATTATAGCGTAAGCGCCGCGAGAAAAAGCGCGCGGACAATGAGCGTTTTCATTATCCGCGCGCTTTTTAATCTTTTCAGGCTTTGCAACGCTTACAACGTGTCCCAGGCGGATAAATCAGGGACGCCTATTGCGGGGCGCGCCTCGGGACGGATCCACTTTTCCAGTTGGATTGCGGCCCCGTCGCCCTCGTCGGTCGCGAGCCAAATCGCATCGGCCATCTCCAGCATCAGCGTAAAACCCATGCCAAGCGAGGCTTTGGTGGAAAAGCCCGCTTTCAAAATCGTGTCTGGCAGGGCGTTCTGCGCGATTCCCGGGCCGTCATCGCAAACGCGAACCCGCACCAGGTCCGGCGTGATTTTTACCGTACACTGACCGCCATGCGCATGCTTGAGCGAGTTCGTCACCGCCTCGCCAATCGCCACTAAAAAATCGCCCGCCGCGTGGGGTTCCATGCCTGCGTCCAGCAGAACCGTGCGCAACTGCACCCGGAGCGGCGGGTATTCTTCCGGCGCGCGAACGGTGGCGTCCACGGCCACTGCGCCGTCATTCGGGAACTCGGCCTCATCGGCGAGTCGGAACCGGCCTTGCGTGACGCACCGAATGACATCATGGCAAAACCGCTTTTTTTCCGCCCGCACATGGGCGGTTGTCGCGCTCGCCTGCGCCGCCCAGTGCGCGGCGTGAACCGTCGCCGCGTGCGCTTCTTCGCGGCTTAAACGAGCGCGGGCGTCGGCGTCGTCTATCCGCCGCCGCGATTCCAGTTCCGCCGTCGCTGTGGGCGCGAGGGCGAGCAAAATTGCGGTTTGACGGGCCAGCGTTTCGAGACCTTCCGCCTCGGCGGGCGTCAAACCGTGCGGACGCCCCGCCCGCGTCTCTGTCTCCGCGACACACAAAACGCCCGTTATCACGTCGCCGCCGTTCGGCGTAAGGGCGTGAAGCGGCGCACCGGCCCAGAGGCCCAGCCCCCCC
>CAXUMS010000075.1:18255-19872 GCA_964252165.1 uncultured Armatimonadaceae bacterium | reverse complement strand
CGGGAGCCGAAGCATGTTTTCGGCGGGATCACCTTGCGCGCGTTCGGCGGCGATTTGCTCGGCGAAACGCGCAAGAAAAACGCCCCCTTCCGGCGATACCGGCCCGGTCGCGCCTGACAGGCGCCAAATTACACGTCCTGCGCCGTCGTTTTCCGCAAGTAAAATCGCCCCGAGCTGCGTATGGCAAACCAGCGCCGCGAGACGGGCCGCGTCGTTGCAAAACGCGACCTGATCGTGGGCAACGGAGTGTTGCGCTCGGGATGCGGCGAAATCTGTATGGCGACGGCGGGCCGGAGAGGCGAACGGCGGCGCGCTCGCCATCGCGTTTATGGCTACTGAGTCGGTTGTTTGCGTAGATAATTCCTGCAGATTTGCCTGCATGGCGGATGAACCTGATCCTGTTTCTCGCGCGGAACGTCGCTTTTACGACTGTCTTTCGCACACGCCGCGTGTTTGAATGATACCAGAAGTTCCTAATTCTGCGTATTTACATCGTAAGGCAATACTATATTAGCATATAGCAATAGTTGTCTATGGAGATGCGTGCCGCTATCGTACCCTTAATCTAAAACGTTTATGCAACGTTTATGTAGCGTTTACTTATCGTTTACTCATTGTTTGTGTAGCGTCACGCGTTTGTTTTCTCGCGACTGGTTTTTACGTCGCCGCCCGTCCTGTGCTATACTCACGCAGGAAATGACGACTCCGGGCGCGTCCGGGTTGCATGAAATCGCCGGTAATTTTAAGGACACCAAAATGACGGAAACTGAAGCGGTCATAGACTTCGCCGCACCGAAGAATCAAACCGTTTACACAGGCGGGCCGGGGGGCGGGGAGATCGTTTCCTCCGTTGTCCCTGTGCAAAACGATGATGTATATATAGACGGCGAGTTTGTCCCGAAAGCGGGCGCGACGCTCCCGTTGTTCGACCACGGCTACCTGTACGGCGACGGCGTTTTCGAGGGCGTGCGAACGTACAACGGACGTGTGTTCCGCCTCAAGCCGCATCTCGACCGTTTGCTGTTTTCGGCCCGCGCGCTCGGTTTCCAGATGGAAACGTTGGATTATGATGAAATTCGGGACGCCACTCTCGAAACATGCCGACGCAACAACCACGCAAACGGCTATGTCCGCATCACGCTGTCACGCGGAACCGGCCTGGGTTTGGACCCATCGCAGATAGACCAAACGCCGCGCCTCGTTATCTCGACATCGCAGTTGTCGCTATACAAAGGCCCGATGTATGAGGAGGGCCTGACGATGATCACATGCGCGACGCGGGTGCCATCGCCGGACGCGATTGACCCGCGCATCAAGTGTACGGGCAAGTACTGCAACAACATCATCGCGAAGATGGAGGCGAACCGGGCGGGCGCGGGCGAAGGCGTGATGCTGAACGCGCGCGGTCATATCGCCGAGGCGACCGGCGACAACCTGTTTCTGATCAAGGACGGCGAGATCGTCACCCCGCCACCGTCCGCCGGTTGCTTAAAAGGAATCACGCGCGGCGCGGCTCTCGAACTCGCCGCGAAGTTAGGCGTTCCCGCCCGCGAGGCGGACCTGACGCTCTACGATGCGTACACCGCCGACGAGTGCTTCCTGACCGGCACCGCCGCC
>CAXUMS010000075.1:0-18245 GCA_964252165.1 uncultured Armatimonadaceae bacterium | reverse complement strand
GCGTTCTATCGGATCCGGCAAGCCCGGCCCGATCACACGCCGCCTGATGGACGCGTTCCGCGCCCTGACAGTGTCGGAGGGCGACGTTCTTTAGACGCTTCCCCTTGTTGGAGTTAAGATTGAGAGACGAGGCCCCCTAACCCCCAATAATGGGGGGACCGGAAAGACCGTACGGCGACGTCTTTGCTTGCGAACCAAAGGTATATAACCAGTGGCGACAGGTATGGTTCTGGCACCCCCCTTATTGGGGGTTAGGGGGCCTTTCCCTTCGCCGCTTTCGCGCTCCGTCGTACGTCGTAATCGTTCGCGCGGATGGGTACACGCAATTTGACATGGATAAACCAAAACCAATCTCTCAGGAGATAATCGCCTACGCCCAAAGCATTGCGGATGCTATTCGCGACCCGTTGATTATCTTGAACAGCGACCTGCGCATCCTTTTCGCCAACCGCGCTTTCCACGCCGCTTTTCAAACCACGGCTTCCCAAACAAACAACCATCCGCTCTCCGTTCTCGGCGCGGGTCCGTGGAACGCCCCGGAACTTGTCGCGCTTTTAACCGGCGCCGTGGCGGATAGAAACGCCTTCGATGACTTCGATCTATCGGTTGATACTCCGAACGGGCGGCGAACCCTGCTTTTGAGCGGGCGCGCGCTGGCGCCGGTGAGTGACAGCCCAACTCTTTTGGTCTTGTCCCTTCAAGACGCCATATCGGTCGCCGCACGCGGCCCGGCGGCGTCGGCGAATCTATCGCAAGAGCAAATACACGACAAACAGATCGCGCTCGCCGTATTGCGCCCGATGTTGTTTCAGCCCAAAGAGGACGCTTTCTCCGGGCTTGCCGTTCAAACCGCCTATGCGATGGCATCGGACGAAGCGCTGGTGGGCGGGGATTTCTGGGACACGTTCGCCTATGATCACGGTCATGTCGCCCTGGTTCTCGGCGACGTGATGGGACACGGCGCCGCCTCCGCTATTTTCACGACCGAGCTAAAGCACACCATGCGCGCCTATATTCGTGAGCATGAACAGCCTGGCCGCATTTTGTTCCAGATGAACCAGTTTCTGTATCAAAGTAACCGCTTGTTTGATGAAGGGATCAATTCGGAAGGCGATAACGCGCCGGTTTGCATCGCAATTGCGGTTATCGAAAGGGAAACCGGGAACGGCGCACTGGCGCTTGCGGGCATGGAACCGCCGCTTTTGGTGCGAGAAAACGGCGCGTATGAGCAACCGGATATAACGGGAATCTCTTTAGGCATCGAGCCGAAGGCAAAATACACGCAAATTGACTTCCAATTGGCGGCGGGGGATACGTTTATCCTTTCCACCGATGGCGTTACGGAAGCGCGTCAGGGACAGGCGTTTCTGGAAAATGAAGGGCTGATACGACTGGCGCTCGCGGGCAATCGCGGTTCGTTGAAAGAAATGGCGGACGGGATTTTGAACGGGGCGCGCGACTTCGCGGGCGGCGTACTTCGCGACGACGCCTCTATTATCTTAGTCCGACGTACCGAATTCTCCCCGAGTATAGAGAAAAAGCGGTCGGACCCTTAACAGAGCCTCCTCAAAACGAACGCCTCGTCCGGTTTCGGCGCGGCTCGAAACCCACGCTGGAACGCCTGGGTTATTTGCCAATAAAATTTCGCGCCGTGCGTCCCCGCGGACGCAAAACGCGTTCCATTTTGAGCGTGCGCTTTTAATCGGTTCGGCGAGTAATGGCGCCGAAGCGGCCCGGCGCATGATGCGCGCCGGGCCGCTTCGTTTGTGGTTACCAAAAGCCGCGCGAAAGACTACTTTTGGCGGCGGCGGAGCGCGACGCCCGCCAGCGGAAGCGCGAGGAGCGCGAGCGTGGACGGTTCCGGGACCGCGACCGGGGCGAGCGTAATGCCGAACGCGGCGATTTGGTTGAACTGCGCGGGCGTGCCAGTTCCATTGCCGTTCCCGGTGGAGAAGTTATCGTCGCCGACCACGATCAGCGTGGACAGGTTGCCGATTATCGGGCCGAGCGCGATGCCTTCGAGGTTGTCGAGCGGGATGCCAAGCGTGTCGAAGTCCAGCACCAGGCTTTTCGTGACTGCCGTGTACGATATGTTGTCCAAATCGTCCGCCCCGAACACATTGGTCGCGCCGGTCAGGTTGAACTGGTACAACTTGATCGAGTAGCCGGTCACGGCGGGGTTGTCGGTGATCGTGAACGAGCGCTCCAGAGCGAGATAGTTGCCGTTGCCGACCGCGATCATGTCTACCAGACCGGCGACGCCAAACTGGGTTGCGCCCGTTATCTGGGTTGTCAGGGCGTCGGTGCGGTACACGAACTCGGACTGCGCGACGCCGTTCGCGCCGAAGTTCAGCAGACGCACTGGATTGGGGCTATTAAAAACGGAGTTGGCGTTCCCGGCGACATTGGGAGCCGCCCCTTCCTGCTTCAGCGGGCCTTCCATGCCCGCCAAAAACCCGCCATCGGTGCGTAGGGCGACCGATTCAAAGGCGGTATTGTTGCGGATACCGGTCGTATCGGCGGCGTTATCCGATGTGTAATAAGATGGCGCGCTGTATACGGCGGTTTCCGCGCCGGTCACGCGGTCGAAGCGGCGGATTACGGGCGGCAGGCCATTATTGGCGAAACCCTCATCGGGAACCAGAACGCTCGCGCGGTCGGCGGATAAAGCGAGACCTTCCAAATCCACCGTGCCGGTTGCGAGCGGCGCGCCGTTTCGCGTGAATGTGGTCACGCCAGTAAAGGCGACATCGCTGTTGTTGAACGAACCGGCGGCATCGTTCGGTCCGGCATTGATGGTCGCGGTGTAGTAACGCGGGCTTCCCAAACCGAGGTTGCCCTGGTCATCGCTCGCAAGATAATATTGCCCGGTCGCGGCGTTGTAGGCAAGCCCGGACAATCCGCCCACCGTGGTCGGCGCGTTTCCGTTCGCCGCATCGTTTATCGTGAGCGAGCGCGCGGCGAAGGTCGCCTGCCCGTAGTAACGAATCGAGGTCACCTGCGCGTGCGCGCCGGAAACGGTCGCGGCGGATACGGCGGCAAGCGCGGCGCACGTCACGCGCGCCTTGCGAGAAAAAAATACCATGATTGCAAAAGTTCCTTTTTTAACCGTGTCGTTGCGGGGCGCCTGTTTCGAGACGCGGCGCTCGCTTTTCGCGCGGGGCGCACCACCGGTCACAAATAAACATAGCACAACAAGTTTAAGGAAATATTAACCAATCGTCTGCGCTTCACTGACGCCGCGCGCTTTTTGAACGCGGGGAAACCGAATGGGGCGGTTTCCCCGAGCGAAACGGTAAAATAACGTTCAAGACGCGCGACCGGGGTGACCGCGTGGGGAAGACAAGCATTAAAATGAGCGACGTGATTTTCTTTGTGGGAACGTACAATCAGCGGGGCGGCAAGGGCGTTTACACGGTGCGCGCGGACCCGCACGGCGCGATGCGCGTGGTCCACGACGCTTCGGTGAACAACGCGAGTTTTCTTGCCGTTTCGCCGAACGGTCGGTTTTTGTATGCGGTAAACGAGGCGGGCGAGTTTAATGGCGCGCCGGGCGGGGGCGTGACCGCGCTTGCTATCACCGATGACACGGGCGCGCTCGCGCCGCTGAACGCCGTCAATGTGCGCGGAAACGGGCCATGCCATGTGAGCGTGCATCCGGGCGGCGCGTGGCTTGTGGTGTCGTGCTACGGCGACGGGACCCACACCGTGGTCCGGGTACGAGACGACGGCGGGTTGGACGCGCCGCCGACCGATTACGCGTTCAACACGGGCGAGTTGGGGCCGGGGCAGAAAAGCAAGCACGCGCACTCGGCGACGTTCACGCCGGATGGCAAGTTCGTGTATACGTGCGATCTGGGCCTCGACCGCGTTTCCGTGTACGCATTCGATGACAAGCGGGGCCAGCTAAAGGCGGTTTCGTCGGTCGCGCAACCGTCGGGGGCCGGGCCTCGCCATTTCTCCCTGCACCCCAAATTGTCCGCCGCGTACGCGATCAATGAACTGAACAGCACGATCACGGTTTTCCGCCGCGACGCCAAAACCGGAGCGTTGACCCCGGCGCAAACCATTTCCACCCTGACCGACGCGCAGGCCGCCGCTTTCAAAGACGGCAAACTGACGAACTCGTGCGCGGATATCCACCTGTCGCGCGATGGCGAATTTTTGTATGGCTCGAACCGGGGCGCGGACAGTATCGCGGTCTTTCATGTGGAAAAAGACGCGACGCTCAAACCTATTGGCGAGGCGTCATCGGGCGGCAAAACCCCGCGCAACTTCGCCCTCTTGTCCACCGTATCGCCCTCCGCCGACTGGTTGTTCGCGGCGAACCAGAACAGCGATAACGTGGTCGGGTTCCACCGCGACCGGAACGGAACTCTCGTTCGCACCGGCGAGGCGTTGGCGCTTCCCACGCCGGTGTGCGTTTTGCCGTGGAGCGGCAAGAAGTCGTAGTTTTGTTGCATTTTGTGAGTCACTATGTCCACGGAAAACCAACGGCGTCATCAAACGCCCCTACAAGCCGCTCCGCTCGTAATCGCCGCCGTCGGGGATATTATGCTCGGCTCTGCGTACCCCGACACGCGCGATTTGCCGCCCCACGACGGCGCGCAATTACTCCGCCCCGCCCGCCCGTACCTGTCGCGGGCGGATGTGACGTTCGGTAATTTGGAAGGTCCGCTTTGCGATAACGGCGTCACCGGTAAAACCGGCGCCCATTCGTTCGCGTTCCGGGTTCCGACCCGCTACGGGCGCTACCTCAAGGCGGCGGGCTTCGATGTTTTAAGCCTCGCGAACAACCACGCATCGGATTTCGGCGCGCACGGTCGCGAAACCACGCGCAAAACCCTCGGCGCGCTTCAAATCGCGCATGCGGGCGGCGACGCCCGCGATGTCGCGCAGTTGCGTGTGCGGCAAACCCCCATCGCCGTGGTCGCGTTCGCGCACAACCAGGTGTCGCTGAATGTCAATAACATTTCCCTTGCACAAACGGCGGTTGCGGACGCGGCGCGCGGGGCCGACATCGTGATTGTCTCATTCCACGGCGGCGGCGAGGGAGCGGGGTATCAGCATGTCGCGCGCGGCACGGAAACGTATCTGGGCGAAAGCCGGGGCGATCTGCGCCGGTTCGCCCGCGCGGTAATAGATGCGGGCGCGGACTTGGTGTTGGGTCACGGCCCCCACGTGGTCCGGGGCATGGAGGTGTACAAGAGCCGCCTGATCGCGTATTCGCTGGGCAACTTCGCAACCTACGGCAAGTTCGGCCTGAGCGGGCCGACCGCGCTGTCACTGGTTCTGGAGGCGCATTTGAACCCCCAGACCGGCGCGTTCCTGGGCGGTCAAATCCACTCGATGAAGCAGATAAAGCCAGGCGGCCCACTCCCCGACAAAACCGGGGCGGTAATTCCCGTCATCTCCCGTTTGTCGCGGCAGGACTTCGGCGCAAGCGCTCCGCAAATCAGCAAAACCGGCGCGATAGCCCCGCCCGCCCCAGCCAAACCAAAACGCGCCGCTTAACGTTGGCCGTTACTTTTCTTTGTCATTTCGCAATGCAACAAAACCATCTACGGTTGCGGAGTGAATGACCAAGCCAAACCCGGCAAGCGCTTCGCGGATTCGCTCAGACGGTAAGCAACCGGTAACGTCAAGGATCGAATAAGGCGGGAATGCAGAGTATTCCCCGTGATGCTCTTCTATATCTTCGAGAAGGTTGATGAAGGCGTCTTCAGCGGCGCATTCCGGGCCGGACGTAAAAGTGGTGATGCCACGGAGATGATCAAGTTCCGTTCGCTCCTTCCACAAGCGGCGCGCCACAGGCGTGTTTGCGGGGCTATCAATAATCCAAACCGGTTCGTCGTTCGGGAGTGCGGCAAGCCGCTCGCCGTAGTCGCGATCAACAATAACAAAAACACGGTAAGGGGCTTTTACGGTTTCTTCTTGGGACAAGGAGATACTCCTGATCTACGTTATCTACGTTGCATCTTGTTTACCGCATTGGTGCGGTATACCAAAAGGAACCGGACGGCGTGCGATGCAAGCCGTCGCCCAACACCCAACACCCAACACCCAACACCTTTCTTAAAGGAACGACAATGCAGTACACCCGTTTGGGCCGCAGCGGCCTTCAAGTTTCCCGTTTGTGCTTAGGCACGATGAACTTCGGGCCGCAAACCAGCGAGCCGGATTCCTACGCCATTATGGATCGCGCCCTCGAACACGGCATCAACTTTTGGGACACCGCCAATGTCTACGGGCAAAAAAAAGGCGAGGGCGTGACCGAGCAGATTATCGGGCGTTTCTTCGCGCAGGGCGGCGGGCGGCGCGAAAAGGCCGTGGTCGCGACCAAAGTCTACGGCGATATGGGCGATTGGCCCAACACGCGACGCTTATCTGCGCTCCATATCCGGCAAGCCTGCGACGCCTCGCTGAAACGCCTGCAAACCGACTATATCGACATCTACCAGATGCACCATGTTTGGCGCGATTCGCCGTGGGAGGAGATCTGGCAGGCGATGGAACTTCTGGTGCAACAGGGAAAAGTCCTTTATATCGGCTCGTCGAACTTCGCGGGCTGGCATATCGTCAAGGCGAACGATATCGCCAAGCAGCGCAACTTCCTCGGCCTCGTCTCCGAGCAAAGCCTGTATAACCTCAACGCGCGCACGGTCGAGCGTGATCTGATCCCGGCCTGCGAGGACTACGGCGTGGGCATTATCCCGTGGAGTCCGCTCGCGGGCGGTCTCCTGGGCGGCGTTCTCCAAAAAGCGTCCGAGGGGCGACGCGCGTCCGAGGGGATGCAAAAGTCCATCGAGGAGAACCGCCCGAAACTGGAGAAATGGGAAGCGCTGTGCGCCGAGATGGGCGAGAAACCCGCCGATGTCGCGCTCGCCTGGCTCCTGAACAACAAGGCGGTGACCGCGCCGATTATCGGCCCGCGCACCCTGGAACAATTAGACGGCTCGCTCCGCGCCCTGGAAATCACGTTCGACGACGAATCGCTCAAAAAAATAGACGAGATCTTCCCCGGCTACAAACCATCCCCCGAAGGCTACGCCTGGTAGTTTGTTATCCGTTTGCGTCTGCATTGTCGTGAGGCTAAATCGCTCATGCCACGCGGCGCCCGCTCCAAGCCGTATGTCACGCAAGCGTGACCGGGCGGGCGGCTCAAGCCTAACGCTTGACCGTGTATTTAATCATTGCGGCAGGTTTCGTTGTTTATCCGCCTGAGCGGATAAACAATGAGACCTGCCGCCAAAAGAAACAACCGATCCAACGTGTGGTTGGGGCCTCCCCCGGCGTGAGGGGGTGCCGCGCGGCATGAGCGATTTAGTCTCACGACAACGCAGACGCAAACGGATAACAGCATGACAGTAGAACAGCGACAACAAGGGCGGGGGCGGTTTTTGCGGGCGGTGGGAATTGGGACGGTTCTCGCCGCGCTCAATGCGGTTTGGGTAACAATGGTCGAGGTGCGTTATTACATGCTCGACGGATCATCGTTGCCGCTGTTTATCACGCCGGTTTTTCTTTTGTTTGTTCTGGTCGGCGTGAATTTGGGGGTGCGTCGTGTCGCGCGGGGGCGGGAGTTGTCTCAGGAGGAAATGCTGATCGCCTACCTGATGACCGTAATCTCGAACACGTTTGCGGGGCATGACATGCTCCAGAACTTGTTCGGTCAGATTACCGCCCCGTACTACTTCGCCGCGCAGAACCAGTGGCAGGACACGTTTTTGCGCCACCTGCCCGCCGGGTTGTTTGTCAAAGATACGGACGCGCTCAATGCGTGGTACCGGGGCAACGCATCAAAGGCCCAAGCGGTCGGGTATCTGGTGCATTGGAGCGTTCCGCTTGCGCTTTGGGGCGTTTTCTTTTTAGCGCTCGTGTTTCTGTGGGCGTGTTTGACCCTGCTGTTTCGGCGTGCGTGGACCGAAAACGAGCGGCTCGCGTTCCCCATTATTCAGTTGCCGCTCGCGCTCACCGAGCCATCCGGCGCGCTTTTCCAGGCCCCGCTGATGTGGATGGGCTTCGGCCTCGCGTTTGGCGTGGGCGCGCTCAACGGTATCCATGAACTCTTCCCCACGGTTCCGAACTGGCCGTATATCAAGCTCTACGATGTTGGGCAGTTCTTTACGGTTCAGCCGTTCGAGGCGATCCGCACGTACGGAATGCAAACCTCGCTATACCCGTTCGCTATCGGGCTGGCTTACTTTATTCCGCTCGATCTTGCATTCTCGTGCTGGTTTTCGTACCTGTTCGCGCGCGGCTACTTTGTCGCGGGACGGGCGGCGGGTTGGGACGGACCATCGGCGGGTCAGGGCTGGCCGTTCCTGAAGGAAATCAGCGCCGGGGCGTGGATCGGCGTCGCGGCGGCGATTTTGTGGACCAACCGTTATCACCTCGCCCGATCTTTCGACTCGGCGTTCGGCGCAAGGCGCGCTCCGGGCGGCGACGACGACGCGGACGATACACGCCTCGCGCGTCTGGGCTGGATCGGGTCGGCAGGCGCGTTCGCGTTTCTGGTCGCGTGGTGCTACTTCCTGCTCAATTTATCCCCGGTCGTCTCGGTCGCGTTTCTCGCCATCATGCTCGCTCTTTCGCTCGCCATCACGCGCGTTCGGGCCGAATTCGGGACGCCGCATGAGATCGTGCTGGTCAAGCCCGGCGATATTCTGGTTACGCTTTTAGGCACGCGCGCCCTCGGCGACACTAACTTAATCGGCATGCAGGCGATGTTCTGGTTCAATCGCGGCTACCGCTGTCACCCGATGCCGAACTTTCTTGAAGGCTACAAGATGGGCGAAGGGCGCGATCAAAGCCTGATGAACCCACGCGCTCTGGGGAAGATATTCGCGCTCGCGTGCGCGGTGTCGCTGGTCGTGACCTACGCCGCGAACTACTTCATCACGTACGATGCCGGAGCGGCGGGCAAGGCCGAAGGTTACAAGCGGTGGGTCGGGCAGGAAGCGTTCGCGCAACTGCACTCGTGGCTGAGTGTCGGACAGCGGCCCGGCTCGCTCAGTCTCTGGTTCTTTGCGGGCGGCCTTGCCGCCGTCGCCGCTCTCGCCGCGCTTCGTTCGTCGTTTCTCTGGTGGCCCCTGCATCCCGCAGGCTTTGCGCTTGGCATCTCGTACGCGATGAACTATTTCTGGTTCTGCGTTTTTGTCGCCTGGCTCGCCAAATTCTGCATCACGCGCTACGGCGGCATGAGCCTCCACCGCCGCGTGATCCCGTTCTTCCTCGGCTTGATTTTGGGCGACTTCACGGTCGGCGCATTGTGGTCCCTGATCGGCCTTTTGCTCCATCAGGCGACCTACAAAATTTACATCTGACACGGCGCAAAGGCTTTGCGGATTTGCGCGCCTTGTATGTACGGGCAGGTTTTGCAAGCGGTCACGCCGAACCTCCTTTCGCACGTTTTCGTGCTGAGGAGACCCAACCGAACTTGATTTGCCTCCGCTTTTTTCGCCGCGCGCTTGTCGCTGTCGCCCCTTCTCTCGCTATCGTTACCGCCGCTTCTCTGGCGCCGGTTCAGGCCCAAACGACTGTGACCAATTCGCCTGCCAACCCGTCCGCGCCGCAAGGCTTACCGTCCCTTCCGGGCGGAGCGCCGCCACTTGTGGTTCCGCCGCCGCCCGTGGTCGCGCCGTATTTGCCGTTCCCCAACCTGCCCTCTGTTCCGCTCGATGAGGCTCGCAACGGCGTCGGGATCGCCCAGCGGACCACGCGCGCCAAAAACCAGCAAGCGCGCCTGCTGTGGATTGACGCCACCGCGAACTTGGACCGCGTCAACACGGACGCCAAAATCACGGCCCTGGTACGTCAGATAAAAGCGGCGGGCTTTAACACCATCGTGTTTGAGGCAAAGCCCATCATCGGGTACGTGATGTACCCGTCCAAATTCGCGCCGAAGCTGACGCAATGGCCGCCGAAAACCGCGCCGGGCGAGCTTCCCAAGCGCGCGATGCCGCTCGGCTTCGACCCGCTCGCGGTTTTCGCGCGCGAGGCTCGCGCCCAGCAGATCAGTTTGCTCGTCAACTTCAACGCGTTTTCCGAGGGACACCGCGATTTCCAGATGGGGCCGGGCTACGATCACCCGGACTGGCAAACCGTGCTGTACGAGGAACAGCCGCAACTGAAAGCGGGACCCGCGACGCTTACGGGAATCGCCCCGCCCGCGTCCCCGGCGAACCCGCTCGCGGCCCGCACCGATGAGTTGCCCGCAACCGACGACGAGATCGCGGTGTACCGGGCGCAGGACCGCCTTCTCGCCGACCTGCCCAAGCGCGGCATTGGCGATGCGGTCGTGGTCTTAGCCGACGCGCAGGGGCGCGTGATCGCGCAGGTCGCGGCGAGCGGGTTTGCCGGTTTGAACGCCGCCATCCCCACAGGCGGGGCGGCGTTTTGGGGAACCGGACGCGGCGGCGAGTTTTTGCGACGGGAAGCCCTCGCCGGGCGGCGGCTTTTTATGGAATCGTCGCCCGCGTACGTTCCTATTGGCTTGCGGCCCCGGCGTCAGGTGCCGCTGATGACCAACCCGTTCAAGCCCGAGGTTCAAAAACGCCTCCTCGATATGCTGACCGAGGTTGCGAGCGGCTACGACATAGACGGCGTGACCTTCGATGACCGTTTGCGCTTTTCCGGTTTGGACGGCGACTTTTCGCCGGAAGGCAAAGCCGCCTTTGAGGCATGGCTGGGTAAAACCGTGCGCTGGCCGGACGATATTTTCCGCTATCAGTACACGTTCCCCACGCTCGACCGCAACGAGGTTCCCGGCCCGTATTATGATTCGTGGCTCGTTTTCCGCGCGCTCACCATGCGTAACTTTTTGGGGTCGGCGGTGGCGACCGTAAAGGCCGCCAAACCGAAAGCCGTGATCGGGACATATGTCGGGTCGTGGTACCCCGACTACCCCGATGTCGGCGCGAACTGGGCCGCCGATGACCTGTCGGCGGGCTTCCGGTTTCTCAGCGACTCGTACCGCAAAACCGGCTGGGCGGGCTTAACCGATTTCGTGACGACCGGCTGTTATTATCAGACCGCGACCATTCAGGAGGCGGCGGCGAAAGGGTCGCCTATCGGGGAAACGGTCGAGGCGGCGGGGCAGTTCTCGAACCGGGCCGTGAACGACCAAACATTTGTGTATGCGGGAATCGCGCTGGACCAGTTCAAAAACCGCCCGGAGGATCTTCGGCGCGTTTTGCAGGCCGCGTGCGCGACCACGCAGGGCGTGATGGTGTTCGACCTTTCGCACGACATCGAACCGTTCTGGCCCGTGTTCACGGAAGCGTTCGCCGCCCGCCCCGCCGTCGCCCCGCACACCGTGCCGGGCGCGCTCGCCGATCTGCGCGCCGCACGGGCGGCCCAGAAAGCGACCGGGCAACCCGATCCGCCCGTAATTTTGTACCGAGGCGCATCCGGGACCGGCTTTTAAGCGAGTTATATCAAACGCAATCGCGAGCGTTTGGTTGTGGTGCGCCCCAAATTTTCACCCCTGACTTCCTCGTTTTGCGCGAGGAAGTCAGGGGTGAAAATTTGAGACGCCTCGTTAGTTGTCCTCCGTAATGCGGAGGTCGCCGGAAACGGAGGTGACGACGATCTTGGCCGCCGCCCCCTCACCGATGGTTTCGGTGAACGACACCATGCCGGACCCGCTCAGGTTCTTCTCCGCGTTCCCGGTTCCGTAAACGCGCGCGTGGACATCGCCGTTTTTCGTGTTGATGTCAATGGTCCCGGCGGCGCGCGCGGGGAGTTTCAGATCGGCGTCGCCGGACACGGTCACGAGCGTGACGGTTCCCGCCGACAGCGGGGTGCGCGGCGACGCGGAAAGAAAACCGCTGACGGTATCCAGATGCGTATCCGCCTCGAACAAGGTATCGTTTGCGGACACATCGCCGGACACCGCCCGAACGCGCACGGTGCGGCCCGTGACCGCACGGACGGTGGCGTCGCCGGACACGGTTTCGACCGCGACCACCGACACGGTGGAGTCGGAGAGGATAATGTCGCCACTTTGCGTGGTGGCTTTGAATGTTTGCCCGGTCAGACGAATAGCGGTGATGTCGCCGGACGCGGACGACGCGGAAACGTTGCCGGTCACGCCCTCGGCGGCGATGTCGCCGGATGCGGTTTCAAGGGCCACATCGCCGCTGATCTCGGACGCTTTGGCGTCGCCGCTTTGCGTCGCGAGAACCACGGCGGCGTTTCGGAGGTTGCGGGCCGCAAGATCGCCGGACGGCGAAAGGAGCGACACGCGTCCCACGCGAACCGTGTTGTCGCGATCGGTTCCGCTCCCCTGCGGCACGAACACCTTCAAATCCAGTCCCACGCGGCGAACGCGGGCGGGATGCTTGACGGACACGGTCGGACCGTCCGCGCCCTGCTCCACAACCAATTCGATTTCTTTCGCCAGTTCCTCGGCGGCGACGCGGTCGGCGGCCCATATCTTGAGAACGCCGGCGATGCGCGCTTCGGGAACATCGGCCCCAATCGCCTCAATATCGCCGAGCGTGTTGCGAACGCGCAGAACGCCGCCCGGCGGAACGGTTGCGGTCGCCTCGCGCGGGGCCGACAAAGTGGGTTCGCCCTGCATCCGCTCTGTCAGGTGCAGGTCAAGGTTGATGTCAATATCGCCCACCGCAGAGCGCACCTGCCGCGCGACCCGGCGCGCCTGACGCCGCGCGGTCGCCGCCAACTTTTGCGGGTCCAACCCGCGCAGGGTATCGCCGAGCGAACGCGCGCCCGGCACGTCTTTCAAAGCCTCCGCGACGGATTCCCAGGGGTTCGCGGATTCGTCGGCCTTGTCGAGTTTTTCCTCGGCGGCGGATAATTGCTCCTGCACGCCCGCAACCTTCTCGCGTGCGGCCCGAATCCGCTCTTTGGCGCGGGCGAGTGTGTCGCTATCCGCTCCGCCCATGTCACCGGGAATAGGGGGAACAGGCGGGACGGGCGGCGTGGGGGGAACCGGAGGAACCGGGGGCGTTGGCGGCGTAACGGGCGTGGGTGTTGCAAGCGCCGACGTGGCGGAAGACGCGGCGGTTTCCAAAGTGGCGTCGCCGGTTTGAACAACGCGGGACTTGGAAGCGTCCATCGCGGCGAGCAGTTCGGCGGCTTGTTCAGCGGTGATGGTTCCGTCCTGAAGCATTTTCAGGATCAGCAAATTTTCTTCGCGCGGCATAGTGGGTTGTTCCTTTGTGTAAGCGACCTTGTAAGCGAAATGTTGAAAGCGGTGAATGAAACGGAAACGAAAATAGCGGGAAATTCGTTATTCCTAACGTGAGAAACGGGCGGTTAGGGCGACGGCGGCGGTTCCAAATCCGGCGCAGGCGCGGCGCAACCGCCTTCCGACGATTTGAAAGGACGACTTTGGAGCCGGAGAAACGAACTCGATAACGAGCAAATCGCCGCGCGCGACAACGCGCGCTTGGTGGCGCGCGAAATAATGACCGCGCGACGGCGGCGCGTCCTTGCTAAAACAAGCGCGGGCGCGGCGGCGGGGCGACATCACCATGCGAACGTCAGGGTTCATCGTAGCTTCCCATTTTTCGCAGGGCGTCGGCGGCGTCGCTTGCGGACAGCGAGCCATCGGCGACACGGCGAAGCAAGTCATGCCGGCGGGCGTCGGCGGCGCGCGGCGGGGTGACCGGAGCGCGCTCGTTTTGCTCCGCCTGAACCGCCGTTTCCAGCGCGGTCACGGCGCTATCCAGGCGGGCGCGCACGGTCGGGTACGACAGGCCCAGCGCGCGTTCCACATCACGGATCACGCCCCGGCATAATACGAACGTTTCGATAAACTCTTGTTGTTCGCGGGCGAGCCGGGCGAGCGGGGGCGGCGGAAAGTTCCCGTGCAGGCGCGTTTCGCAGACCGGACAGGAAAGTTCGGTCACGCGAAGGGAAGCGTCACAAACCGGACATTGGCTCACTTTTCGCAACATTGCTTGTATTATTTCACGGTAGCATTAATATTGTCAATACGAAACTTAATTTTATTCAAAACGGCGTGGATTTTTGTTGCAGGTATAATAGGAACCGTATTGCGTTTATCGTGTATCTGCAAACAGTAAGAACGCAGAAAGGCAATGTAACCTCCTGCTTCGACCCGTTGTATTTGAACCGCTACCGATCCCCCGGAGAATTGTCGCTTTATGCCCGAACGTATTGAAACCGCTGAAATCAAGAAAATCGAAACCGACGCCGTGGAATTAGATGACGCTTTTCCCGGAACGTACGGCTTTGTCGTGCGCCTGACGCGTGATCCCGGCCCGGAATGGGGCGTGGAGTTTAACGCCGCCTACGATGTCGCCGTTTACGCTGGCAAGCCGCCCGTTATTCCGCATGGCGATACGCTTCGTGTGTTCTATCTCGCCCGCTACGCAAGCGAGCTACCCGCGTACCTGCGGTTTTTAGCGCGTATCGTGGGCGAAACCAACAAGTCGGTCGAACAGCGTAACCGCGCCTTGCCCGACGAGGACAAGCAGAAGGCCGAGTTTCTGGAGCGTCTCGCCGAGGCCGCTAAGACGTTGAACGCGCCCGGTCGGTAGGGCGCGCCTGAACGCAAGGCGCGTTTGCGCTTCGGGTACACTGTTCGCATCGTGATTTAACGCGCCAGCGCTTTCAAGAAGGTAACGCCGCTATGCCTGTCGCTTCTCGTTTGGCTCAATCCGCGCCGCCTGGTCATGTCGCCCGCGTTCGCCTTGTGCCGCGCTTCGGCCCGCCGCCTCCGCCGCAGGGCGGCAGGGAGCGGATCGCGTACTACGGCTTCGGCTACTACTTGGGACTGGCTGGTTTTTTCTTGTTCACGTTCGCGATATGCGTTTACCAAAGCGGATGGATTGGCTCTCACCCCGCTCATAATGTGTGGCGCGGTGACAGTGGGTACGTCGAACGGCGCGCTTTGTACAACCTTTTGCTTAACGTCATAGGAATTTTAGCCGCAAACGCTTTTCCCTTATCCTCTCTTGAAAGATGGCGCGGCGGGATAAAATCAGACTGCGGGCTGTGGCTGAATCTCGCCCTTTTGTTGGCGTGGCTTGTTTTGTCTCCTTTTTTCGCCAAAGGCCGGGCAATCGCCTAAGGCTCTAAGAAAGGCTCGAAAACAATGTTGTTTCGTAACCACGCATCCTCGCTACCTTCACTACCGGTTAGCCCTGTATCGCCCTCAAACAGTGAGTACGGAACGAGCGTTCCCACGGACGGTTGGGGGCGAATCAGGTACTATGGCTTGGGCTTCTACATGGGCCTTGTTGCGGTCGGTCTTGGCGCGCTTCTGGTTTGGGGGCTTTTTCACGGTTGGAGCGCGACGCCCTCGCACAATATCTGGAACGCGCGCGACTATGTGCGTTGCGCCCTGTACGACGGCGCGGCTGAATTCAATGTGCTTCTGGCATGGAATGGAGCGGCGTGGTCCCTGCTCGACGTGTTGCGCGGCGGCGCGCGTTCGTGGCGCGGCTTTTGGCTCAATACCGCTGTTCTTGTCGCTTGCTGTCTCCTGTTTCCCGCCTACGCCCTTTCCCACGCCGTCGCATAACCTAGACGAACTAACCTGAAAACAATGTTGTTTCCCCGCCGCTCAAAGGTTACATCTGTAACGTCCTCACCCGCTTGTTTCCCGTCAACCGGTGCGCTGAGCGTTCCTCCCGTCTCTGGCGCGCGTAAATCTTCGCCAAAAAGCGGATGGACGCGCATCGCATACTACGGTTTCGGCTACTACGTCGGTCTTGCGGGACTTTGCATTTTCGCGGTTCTGGTTTACGGCGGCTTGACGCATTGGTGGTTTGCGCAACCAACAACCACTACTCAGCAGGAGATGAGCGCCAAATTTGGAGTGCATCGCGCTTTGTATGAACACGCGTTGATGATGGCTTGCGGCGGCTTTCTTCTTTCTTGTGTCGAGATCGCAATACGGCGCGCTACCCCGGGACGCGGGTTGTGGGTCAACTTTACGCTCATCTTAACCTACTCATTTTTGATGCCGTTTTTCCTCGAATTTCGTGTGAAATAAGGTCTGCGCTACGCTCCTATTTCGTGTGTTCGGGTTTCCGATCGGAATCGGATGCGCAACAAAGCGGCGACGCTGATATAGAAAAACAATGAACAATCTCGAACAACTCGACCGACACGTAGACGACGCGCTTGCGCGCGGAATGGACGAACTCGCGCGCCTCGTCGCTATTCCTTCCGTGGCCGCCCAGGCGGATGCGCCGATGGTTCCGTGCGCCCAACTGGTCGCGAACCTTTTGCGGGCGCGCGGTTTGGAGGCGCGGCTGGTTCCGACAAACGGCGGGCCGCCCGTTGTCTTCGCCGAGGACCGAAGCGCGGGCGTGGACGCGCCGACGGTTTTGTTTTATAACCACTACGATGTGCAGCCGGGCGAGCCGTTCGACCTGTGGGACAAGTGCGACAACGACCCGTGGACGCTGACCGTGGACGAGGCGACCGGGACCGCATACGGGCGGGGCATCTCCGACGACAAGGGCCATATCATCTGCCGCTTGATGGCCCTCGACGCCCTGCGCGCGGCCCACAACGGGAAGTTGCCCGTCAATGTCAAATTCGTGGTTGAGGGCGAAGAAGAGGTGTCGAGCGTTCATTTGCCCCGATGGATCGCGGACCACGCTAACATTCTCGCCGCCGATGTGTGCGTGTGGGAGTTCGGTGGCGTGGACGAGAACGGACACCCCGAAATTATCTGCGGTCTGCGCGGGATCGCCTACTTTGAACTCCATGCCAAAACCATCGCCTACGACGCGCACAGCGGGTTGGGCGGATCGCTGTTCCCCAATGCGGCGTGGCGACTGACATGGGCTTTGGCGACGCTGAAAAACCGGGACGAGCATATTCTTCTTCCCAACCACTACGACGCGGTTCTGCCCGTGACCGACGACGACATGGCTCTCCTTGCCGCTTTGCCGTCGCAGGAAGCGTGGCTGAAGCGCGAGTTCGGCCTCACGAACTTCCTGGGCGATGCGACCGGAACCGAGTACCAGCGCCGGGCGGTGTTCGAGCCGACCTGCACGATCTGCGGAACGGAAAGCGGCTACACCGGACAAGGCGCGAAAACCGTTTTGCCCGCCCAGGCAATGGCGAAGTTAGATTTCCGCCTGGTTCCCGACCAGGACCCCGAAGCGGTCCGAGACGCCCTGCGCGCCCATCTGGACGCGCACGGTTTTTCCGACATCGAGGTGGTGTATCTGGGCGGACAAAAGCCCGCCCGCGTGGACCCGAACCATCCGTATGTCCGGCTCGCCGCCCGCACCGCCCGCGAAACGTACGGCAAGGAACCGAGTATCGTCCCCCTCGTCGGCGGCTCCGGCCCGATCCACCCGTTCGCGGTCGGACTGCGCCAACCCGTAGTCACGTGCGGCGTGGGCTACCCCGGCACGCGCGCCCACGCGCCCAATGAAAACCTGCGAATCAACGACCTCATCTTGGGCGCGCGCCACACCGCCCGGTTTGTCGCCGCCCTCGCGGAAGAAGTCGAGATGATGGGGGAGATTTAACCTCAAAGGCGCAAAGAAGTCACAAAGGACGCAAAGAAGAGCCAAGAAGAGAAAGAAGATCAAACAAATATAAGACAACGTAAGTTTGTGTTCACGAGGGGCTAAAACCCGCTCGCTATCGGGCTAAGAAGCCATGATCCCGCTGAAGCGGGAAGCCGAATAAGCAGGCCGTTTGGCGGTTCCTTAACGCCGCGAACTACGTCAACTGTAACCCAACTATACAACACGAGCTGTCCTATTCTTCCCGCTTCAGCGGGATCATGGCTTCTTAGCCCGATAGCGAGCGGGTTTTAGCCCCTCGTGAACACAAACTTACGTTGTCTTATATTTGTTTGATCTTCTTTCTCTTCTTGGCTCTTCTTTGCGTCCTTTGTGACTTCTTTGCGCCTTTGAGGTTAAATCTTCTCCTCCCCCGCTCTAAGCGGTTATAATAACCGCATGGCATTTATAGCGGACGAAGCGGCAAGCGGGACCAGCGGCGAGGTTATCGCCGCGATGGATATTGGCACGAACTCGATACGGATGTCGCTGGTGCGGCTGGACCGCGTTCTGCATTCGTGGAGCGTGCTGTCCACGTATAAAGAAACCGTGCGGCTCGGACAGGACGAGTTTGCGTCGCACCGTATCGGCGAGGAGGCGATTGCAAGAGGCGTCGGCACGCTCGCCCGGTTCGCCGAGATCGCGCGCGGGCGCGGCGCGTCCGAGGTGATCGCGATTGCCACAGCGGCCCTGCGCGAGGCCGAGAACCGCGAC
>CAXUMS010000074.1:0-22501 GCA_964252165.1 uncultured Armatimonadaceae bacterium | reverse complement strand
TAAACCTGTCGCAATAGCAATACACGGTCAAGCGTTAGGCTTGGGCCGCCCCTGGCCTGAAGGGGTGCCGCGCGGCATGAGCGATTTAGTCAAACGACAACGTAGACGGCTACGACCAACCCAAAACAAATAAAACGGAAAGGAAAAATAAAGGCTTTACAACAGGGAAAGAAGTTTCGTTTTGGGTTGGGAAGTCAAGGTACACTGTTAGCGTATACCGGTATGGTTCGGTTTGTTTTTTCGAGGGATGGAAACAGGTTTAGACGGTCCTATGTCAAGCGTAACGGATTCGGTTGCGGCCCGCGCCAAGCGGGACCGCACGGTGCGGCAATGGATATTGTGGGGCGGCGCGGCCATTATTCTGGTAATGGTCTATTTTAGCGGCGTCCGGGCGGCGGGCAAACGGCTCAAGGAAAAAGACCAGGAAGTCAAGCAAGTGCGTCAGGCGTGGAGCGGCGCGCAACTCGATTTGATAGCGCGGTACGTCATCGTGTCGCAGCTTGAGGCGCGGCGTCAGGTCGCGCTCGCGATGGGGGACTTGGACAAGCGCAATTTCGGAAGCGCTGCGGAGAAATTGGCGCGCGCGTCGGCCTTGCTCAAGGCTGTTCAGAAAACCAATGCGGTCGCGCCGGATTTGAGCACGGTCGCGGACGAACTTGGCAAGATAACGCTTGCCGCTTCCGATAACACGGGAAGTGACCGGGAGCGCCTTGTTGCGCTTGCGGCTCGGATGGACGCGGCCCTCGGGGATGCGGTTCCGCCGGTTCTGCAGGCCGGGAAGAACCTTGCGGACAACCCGCCCAAATCGCCCACGCTGAACGACATCCCCGCGCTTCCCGCCGACCAGGTGGGGACGGTGCGATAATGAGGCGATCCGTGCAAAACGATCAAAACGCGCCAACCCCGCCGAACGTAACGCGGTTTCGCTCGGCTTGGGAAGGACGCTCCACGCGATGACGCCCGCCCCTATTTCGCCGCCGCACCACGAAGCCGGGAACGACGAACGCGCCGCCGCCTCTGCGCCGGAGCGTGGGCGTCGCGCCGCCGCGCCCGTTGCGCCTGTTGCGCCCGCCGCCGCCTCGTGGGGTGACGGCGAACGCGCCGCATTGCGCGCCGCGACACTGGGACGCTGGAGCGTTTTGACGCCGGACGCCGGGGGCTACGGCGACGCGCCCGTGGCGGGGCCGCGCGCCCGCAAGGGCAAGGGCGTTTCGCCGGAGTTGCGCTGGCGGGCCGAGGAAAACGCCCGCGAAGCGTTCCGCCTGATGGCCCGGATGTGTTCCGATGGCTCTTTAATGGAAACTGATGGCGCGTGCTTTGTCGCGACCGGAATTCCGTCCGCGCTGTTCAATCCGGTCTTCTGCCTCGCCCCGCCCGATGATATCGAGTCCATTCTGCGGCGGGCGCGGGCGTTCTACGAAGCGCGCGGCGGTTTGCCGTGGTCGCTCGTGGTGTCGCGCCCGGTCGGCCATCCTATCACCAGCGGGCCGCTTTCGCCGGATCGCCTGCGCGATGCGGGCTTGACGCTCGCGGGCGCGCCGGTCCCGCTTCTCGCCCGCTCCACCCATGTCGGCGATGAATGGCCGGACCTTCTGGACAACCCCCAGGTTCTTATCGCGCAGGTCGAGGACCGGGCGACCCTCGCCCACCATCAGGCCACGATTACAGCGGCGTTCGGCCTGCCGGATTCCGTCGCCGAAACGCTGATGTCGTCGCTTCCGCCGCCCACGCTACGCTTGTATGTCGGCTACCTGGACCACAACCCCGCCGGTGTCGCGGGCTTTTTCGAGGCCGCAGGCGTCGCCGGGCTGTACAATGTCGGCGTCCGCCCCCGCCAGCGTCGGCAAGGGGTCGCGTCCACCCTGATTCGCCGCGCGCTCGAAGACGCTTGCTGGGAGCGCGGCTTATCCGAGTGCGTCGTGCAAGCGTCGCGCGCCAGCCTCCCGCTATTCGATCAACTCGGCTTCACGCCGGTCGCGTCGCTGATGCGCTACGCCGAGCCGCGCCATTTACCGCCCGGCGAGCCGCGCAAGTCGTCGTAGACGGGTAGGTGTTAGGTGTTGGGTGTTGTGAGAATACGGTAGCGGTCTACGAGTTGAGCCGGTCTACGGTGGCTTCAAGGTTGAGCCGTTTACGTTGTGACAAGGAGATAAATCTCCTCGCTATATGGCGCCTCGCGCCGGTCGTCCTGCGGACGGAATGGCGGAATAATCTGATGGCGTTGGTTCAGGTCTGGTCGGTTGGATATGTAAACCGCATTACCTTATGCCGCTGTGTCACCTCGTCAATTATTTCGTCCATTCCGTCCGCAGGACAACCGGCGCGAGGCGCCATATAGCGAGGAGATTTATCTCCTTGTCACAACGTAAACGGCTCAACCTTGAAGCCACGAGCCTAACCCCTTCTCAGGTCTCAGCCCTCGTACCTCAGGTCTTTCCCCATTGGTCATCTACTCTTACTTCACCGGCAACCCCAACATTCGCAACGCCCTGCAGGCCCTCGCCGAAGCGGATTTGCTGACGGAGTTTTGGACCACGTTCCACTGGCGCGACGACGCCTTGTACGCCCGGTTCGCGCCGCCGCCCTTGCGCCGTCAGTTCGCCCGGCGCACATTTCCCGCCATCGCCCACGGCCAAATTCGCACCCTGCCCGCCCGCGCGGCGGCGCAGATGACGCTGGGCAAACTGCCTTTGCTACCGCGCGCGGTTCGGGCGCGCTGGACGCACACGCAGAACGGCTGGCTGGGCGTAGACGCTATCGGGAGCGAACTCGATAAGCGGGTCGCGGGTCGGCTCCGACAGCTGCCGAACCTGCGGGCGGTTTACGGCGTCGAGGATGTCGCGGTTCACACGTTCCGGGAAGCGCGAGCGCGCGGTTTGCGAACGTTTTACGACCTGCCCATCGGGTACTGGCGGGCGGGCCACGAAATCCTGCGCGACGAGGCCGAGCGTCAACCGTTGTGGGCGGCGACTATCGCGAGCGCAAACGACGGACCGGAAAAACTTGCGCGCAAGGACGAGGAACTCGCCCTCGCGGACACGGTTTTTGTCGCGACCTCGTTCACGCAAAAAACGCTTGCGGCGTATCCCGGCGCAACCGGCAAGATTGTCCGCGCCCCGTACGGCGGTCCGTCGCCGCACTTAGATGAACCCGAACCGCGCGAACCCGGCGCGCCGCTTCGCGTTTTGTATGTCGGCTCGCTCGGTCAGCGCAAGGGCGTTTCGTACCTCCTTGACGCCGTCCGGCCTTTGGGGAAGCGCGCCGAACTGACGCTGATCGGAACGCGCCCTGCCGGAGAATGCAGGCCGCTCGACGACGCTCTGCGGACCCACCGCTGGATTGCGTCTCTGCCCCACGCCGAAATACTCGCCGAGATGCGCCGCCACGATGTTTTCGTGTTCCCGTCGCTGTTTGAAGGCTTCGGGCTGGTAATTTTAGAGGCGCTGGCGCAGGGAACGCCGGTTATCACCACCCCGCACACGGCAGGCCCGGACGTTCTCACCGACGGCGTGGACGGCTTTATCGTCCCGATCCGCGACGCTTCGGCGATTACCGAGCGTCTGGAGCGGCTGATTGACGAGCCGAAGTTACTGCACGAAATGAAGCGCGCGGCCTGGCGCGGCGCGGCAAACCGTCCGTGGGACGCGTACCGCCAGATAATCACGGACACTTTTCGGCAGGAAATCGGCGTATAAGCAGGCAAGAAGCGTTTACGAAAACGCGTGAACAAGAAAAGCGCACGTTAGGTTAAAACCCGGCGACGCAAGGTTGCGTACCGGAAGCGGGTGCGCGAACAAGATTTGCGAACGCGGGTTAAAACCCACGTCTGGAGGCGCGATGCGCCGGGCGGCCTCACGGACGCGGAAGCAATCTAAACAAGAAAATTTAACGCTCTGACAGTTCCCGTTTCTTCGCGTCCGTGAGGCCGCCCGGCGCATCGCGCCTCCAGACGTGGGTTTTAACCCGCGTTCGCAAATCTTGTTCGCGCTTCGCCGGTTTCCGGTCCGCAACCTCGCGCCGCCCTTCGGTGTCCGATAAACGCCTCCCCCTAAATTTGCGGCGAATTTAAGGAACAAACGGTTCAACACACGCCATGCCTCAAACCTTCAAATCAAACCACTATGTTCTCCCCGACGATGCCATTCCGCACCGACATCGCTTATCGCGCGCGGACGCCGAGTTTCTCGCGCGCGGCGGCCTGCTTGTCGGACGCTACGAACTTATTGATGGAGTCATAATTTCCAAAATGGGTCAAAGACCGCCGCACTCTAAAAGCCTCACTCGCTTGAACCGCTACCTGGTCGCCTCTTTCGGAGTGGACTATGTTCGTATCCAGTCGCCTGTGGACGTGTCGGAAGAAGACAACGAGCGCAACGAGCCGGAGCCGGACGGCGCGGTAACCGCGCGGCCTGTGGATGAGTTGCCGGATGACCGTAACCCCGGCCCCGCCGATTGCGTTCTTTTGGTTGAGATTTCCGATTCCACGGCGCGCTTCGACCTGACCCGAAAAGCGCAACTGTACGCCCGCGCGGGCTTCGCCGAGTATTGGGTCGTTGATTTGAACGAGCGGCGGCTTTTTATCCATCGCGGCCCGAACTGCGATAACAGCGGCGGCGCGGGCTACAGCGACATCGCCGCGTACGACGAAAACGAAACCGCCGCGCCGCAAGCCGCCCCGACCGCTTCGGTGCGTGTCACCGATTTACTACCGCCGCATATTGACACGGCTACGACAAGCGCGTAAACCAACCCGTCCATCTTTCCAACCTTCCGAGGAGTTTAATTTCAAGCGTGAGCGACATGACAACGGCGACGGCGGCGACCACGAACGGCGCAAATGACAACAATGCGAGCGGCATGACCGGCGAGGCCGCCGCCCGGTATTTCCGCGAAACTATCGGGACGATTCAGCGCGAGATCGCGAATGTGGTCGTGGGGCAGGAAGAAACCGTGCTGGGCGCGCTCACCGGCCTTGCCGCAGGCGGGCATATCTTACTCGAAGGCGCGCCCGGTTTGGGCAAAACCCTTCTGGTCCGGTCGCTCTCCGAGGCGGTCGAGTTGTCGTTTTCGCGGATTCAGTTCACGCCCGACCTGATGCCCGCCGACATCACCGGCACTAACATTTTGACCGAGAACGCCTCCGGGGCGCGCGATTTCGTGTTCCGGCCCGGCCCGATCTTCTCCAATATCCTGCTCGCCGACGAAATCAATCGGGCGACCCCGCGCACGCAATCCGCCCTGCTCGAAGGGATGCAGGAACACGCGGTCACCGCCGGTGGCAAGCGGTACCGGTTGGATGAGCCGTTTCTGGTCATGGCGACCCAGAACCCCATCGAAAACGAGGGAACGTACGTTCTGCCCGAAGCCCAGTTGGACCGCTTCCTGCTCAAGATACTGGTGCCGTATCCCAGCATCGGCGACCTTGCCGCAATCGCCGACCGCACGACCGGGGCGGCGACCCAGACCGTTTCCAAAGTCGCCGACAAAAACGCCGTGATCGCCCTGCAAAAGATTGTCCGCGAGGTCCCGCTCGCCCCATCGGTCCGCGACTTCGCCCTGCAACTCGTCGTCGCCACTCACCCGGACAGCGCCCACGCCGCGCCCGACACGAACCGCTATGTCCGCTATGGCGCGTCCCCAAGAGGCGTCCAGGCCCTTATCCTGACCGCGAAAGTCTACGCTTTGATGGCGGGTCGCTACAATGTCGCCAAAGACGATATCAAGCGCGCGGCCCTGCCCGCCCTCCGCCACCGCGTTCTGCTCAACTACGAGGCCGAAGCGGACGGCGTCACCCCGGACAAGCTGGTCAGCGGCTTGCTCGCGCATGTGGAGTCGCGAGACCGGGAGCCGGTGCGGCTGTAGGAAAGGATGAAAAACGGAAGAATGAAGGATGAAAAAGGATTGCTATGGTGGGGCGTTTGAGCGAGGTCGTAGCGATAGCCTCACACTTCTCCCCGGCGGTTGGACCGCTTCGCGCTTTGATTTTTGACTTTGACGGTTTGATTCTTGACACCGAGTACCCGGAATACGTTTCGTGGAGCGAGGTGTACGAACGTTTCGGGTTTACCCTCCCCATCGCCGAATGGGCGTCAGCCATCGGCATGGGGGCGTCAACGATTAAGAAAACGCCCTATGACGATTTGGATGAGCGACTTGGACGCCCGATAGACCGCGATGCGATTCGCGCCGTGCGCCGTCGCCGGTTCGCGGAACTGATGGAGGCCGAAACGACATTGCCCGGCGTCGAGGCGTTAATCGCGGACGCGGAGCGACACGGCGTTAAATGCGGCGTCGCTTCAAGTTCGCCGCGCGAGTGGGTGGCGGGGTATTTGGAGCGGCTTGGACTGCGCGAGCGCTTTCAGGCGATTTGTTGCGGGGACGAGGTCGAATGGGCGAAACCCGCGCCGGACCTGTACCTTGCCGCGCTCGCCGCGCTGGGCGTTGCGGCGGGTGAAGCGGTCGCGCTGGAAGATTCGCCTAATGGAATTGCGGCGGCGAGGGCGGCGGGCCTTTTCTGTGTGGCTATTCCCAACGCCGTCACTCGGCACACATCGCTTGCCGCCCCTATGAGTGTGAAATCACTATCAGAGTTGTCAGTGGAGCGGTTGGCGGGCGTACTGGCCCCGTCGCTGTCGCCGAACGAGAGTTAGAAAAACCTATTAGATGCTCGCCCCTCAGCCCTCAGCCCTTAGTTCTCAGTCTTTCCTCGCACCCGCCGAAATGCGCCTTTTAGAACCGCTTCGTTTCGCGCCGCGCCGGACGTTTTCCGGGCGCGTCCGGGGCGAGCGACTGTCCCGGCAAAAAGGCGTTTCTTTGGAGTTCGCCGACTTCCGCGATTACACCGACGGCGACGATCTGCGGCACCTCGATTGGAGTGTGCTGGCGCGGTTGGAGCGTCCGACCATCCGCACGTACCAGGACGAGGACGATTTGGCCGTGTATGTTGCGCTTGACACATCGGCCTCGATGGATTTTGGCGATGCCGCAACCGGGACCAAGTTCGACCATGCCGCACGGCTTGCGGTCGCGCTCGGGTTTGTCGGCCTGATGGGGCAGGACGCCGTGCAGATGATCGCGCTGGGCGGAGGGGGCCGGGCGGAGCCGTCGCGGGCGTTCAGGGGCCGGGCCGCGTACCGCCCGCTCACGCTCTGGGCGTCGGGGCAAGCCCCGACCGGCGACCGGGGCCTGGCCCAAACGCTCACCCGGTTCGCGCAAACCGCCCGCGCCCGCCCCGGCCTGTTCGTTCTCGTCTCCGACGGCCTCGACCCCGACGCCCCCGGCGCCCTGCGCGCCATCGGGGCGCGCGGCCACGAACTCATCTTTATCCAAACCCTGTCCGAGATAGACCTCAACCCCGATATGGACGGCGATCTGCGCCTCTTAGACGCCGAAACCGGCGCGCCGGTCGAGGTGACCGCCCACGCCGAAACCCTGCGAACGTACCGCGCGAACCTGGACGCGCACAACAAACGTTTGGAGGCCGAAACCCTCCGCGTCGGCGGCAGATTCGTCCGCACCGTCGCCGGTCAGCCGCTTTCGGACTTGGTGACGCACGAGTTGCGCCGGGCGGGGGTCGTGAGATGAAAGGATGAAGGATGAAGGATGAAGGATGAAAAAAGACGAGGACCTGAAAACCAGGACGCGGCGGTTTGCGCTTTCGATTGTTCGGCTTTACGTTTTGATGCCTCGAACGACTGAAGGGCAGGTTATTGGTAAGCAGTTTCTGCGGTCAGGCACATCGGTTGGGGCGCATTATAGAGAATCCGTACCGGCGAAATCTGATGCGGATTTCATCAGCAAAATCGAAGGCGCATTGCAGGAATTGGAAGAAACCGCCTACTGACTCGAACTCACCGGCGACGCCGCCCTGCTAACTCCCAACCAAATACAACCCGCCTACCAAGAAGCGGACCAATTAACCGCCATACTGGTAGCAATGGTCCGCAACGTCAAAAACAAAAACAACCGACAATGAATCTTCTCCTTTTCATCCTTCATCCTTCATCCTTCATCCTTTCCCATGAGGCCGCCTCATGCTGAACTTCCGCTCGCCCCTCGCCCTGTGGTGGCTCCTCCCGCTCGCCGGGGCCGTGATCGTCCTATATCTCTTAAAGATGCGGCGGCGCGATATGCGCGTCCCCGCGACGTTTTTGTGGCCCGCGACCACCGCCGATGTGCGCGCGAACGCCCCATTCCAGCGGCTCCGGTTCTCGTGGTTGCTGGTGATTCAATTGCTCGCGGTCGCGCTGTTCGTGATGGGGATGGCGGACCCGCTCCGGCAGGCGCGCGGACTGAACGGCAAGGCGACCGCGATTATCATAGATGCGTCCGCCTCGATGGCGGCCCGCGACGATGGGCGGACCACGCGCTACGACGACGCGCGGGGCAAGATCGCGGCGATTGTGGGCGCATTGGGAACCGGGGACCGGCTCGCGCTGATCGAGGCCGGGCCGACCACGCGGGTTGTGTTTCCGCTCGGCGGCGACGCCCCGCGAATGACCGCCGCCCTGCGGGCTTTGCGCGGGCCGACCGACGCCCCCGCCGACATGGGCGAGGCGCTTCGGCTTGCCGCCGCCGTGGTCGGACAGCGCGACGGCGGGCGGATCGTGGTGTTCAGCGATGGGGCGTTCGCGCCGGTCACGAACTTTTCGCCGGGCAAGGCGCAGGTTTTGTTCGAGCCGATTGGGACCGGAAGCAAGAATGTCGCGATTACCGCGTTCGAGGCGGGCGACACGCCGCGCGGTTCGCAGGTGTACGTGGGTATCCGCAATTACTACAGCGCGCCGGTCCGAGCGACCCTGACATTCACCGTGGACGGCGCGGTTCTGGACGCCCGCAATCTAACTATTCCCGCCCGGCAAACGCTCGGGCAGACGCTCCCGGTGCCGCCGACCGCCAAGCGCGTCGAGGCGAAACTCACCGTGGACGGCGGCGATCTGCTCGCGTCGGATAACCGCGCCGCGCTGTTTTTGCAGGGCGCGGGAACCGTTCGCACGCTACTCGTGTCGCCGGGAAACCTGTTTTTGGAGCGCGCCCTGTCTTTGGAACCGACCGTGCGCCTGGACCGCGCGCCGACGGTTCCGCCGTACGAACTCGCGTCCGAGTCCGGCGACGGGCGCTACGATCTGGTCGTCTTCGATGGCGTCGCCAACCCACCCGCCGTCAAGGCGCGGAGCGTTTGGGCGTTCGGGGCCGTGTCGCCCGATGTCGCCGTGACCGACAACGGCCTCACCGCCCGCCCGCGCATCACGGCCTCGAAGCGCGAGCATCCCGTTCTGCGAAGCGCGGACTTGAGCGGCCTCTTAATCGAAAAAGCGCGTCAGGTGACTGCGAAACCCGAAGGGCGCGTTTTGCTGCAAGGGCCGGACGGCCCCTTAGTGGTTGCGGGCGAGCGGGGCGACCGGCGTTCGCTGTTTGTCGGCTGGAGTTTGCTGGATTCCGACTTCCCGCTTCAGGTCGCGTTTCCGATTTTTGTGGACAACGCGGTTCGCTACCTGACCGGCGGCGGGCGCGTCGGCGGCGACCAAAGCGGCGGGTTGACCGTCCGGGTCGGCGCGCCATTCACGGTCGCGGTTCCGTCCGGCGCCGCCGATCTCACCCTGTCCGGCCCGTCCGGCAAAACCGATGTGGACGGATCATCCGGCCTTGCGACTATCCGCAATGCGACCCTGACCGGCGACTACACCCTCACGGGCAAAGGCGTCAAGACCACGATCACCGCGAACCTTCTCAACGAAGCGGAAAGCGATGTCACCCCACAAGCGTCTTTGGACATCGCGGGCGGAACCGTGAAAGCCGCCACGAAAGGCGTCGCATCGCTGGTTCTCGCGGACACATGGAAGCCGATTGCGCTCGCGTTGCTCGCGCTCTTGGCGTTCGAGTGGTGGTACTTTGTGCGGAAGAGTTGATAGGGCGACGAATGCGAATTGATTGAACCCGGTAAAACCCATGTAAATCTCGTCAGAAATCGGTTATGAAACCCAATGCAAAAAGTGTTCGACATCACGAGAATTGCGGTTGATGGCAGCAGGCAACGTAAGGTTTACGATGAATCCGGCAACAACGACGATCTGGGGATTGCGCCCGTGGAAACCGTAATTTTGGGCAACCGGCAGTTCGGCGACATTCGTTTTCAATTCAAGCGTCACCGGGCGGGGACGGCGCAGATGACGGCGGATATTGTAATGACGCGGCAGGGCAAGAAGTATGTCGGCCCGGATGCAGCCATTCATTCGGTCAAAGGCGACTATACGTTTTTTCGTCCCGGGCAAAGCGATCATCCGTACGATTTCTACCTCGCGCCCGATGGCAAGAGCGTTTATGTGGACCGGGGTGTGTGCGCCGGTTACGTCGCAGGCTACGTTTACAATATTGCAGACGGCAAGTTAAGTCCGGTTTTATTCAATGGTTTGTGGTTGTACGAGTTCTTTCCCCTTGAGTTTTTGAGGCGAACGAAACAACTCTCGCTCCGCAGGTACATGGAAAACAATTTGTGCCGCTTTGAACGATGGCTACCCAAACCGGGCGGCGGTTATTTATTGCAAGCGAACCTGCACATTCGTTTATTAAGAAATGAAGGACCGGGCCTGAAAAACGCGAAACGGAACGTTCCCCCGCCCGAGTTTACAGCGTACGCCGTGTTTGATCTGGACCGGGCGAAACTTGTCGCGCTTCATGATGTGACAAAGCAAGAACTACAACGTGTGGGCGTTCGACAAGTCAAAAAGATAGTTTGCCGGAGGTGTGTAGGGACGTGGTTGTTAAGGGGACGAAATGCAACGTAAGGACAACAGCACGGTCGAGGCGGATGGTAGCAGACAAGAATTTATTTATGATTATTCGGGCAATAACGATGATTTGGGCGTTGCGCCCGTGGAAACCATCGTAGTCGACAATAAGCAATTCGGCGATGTCCGGTTTGTCCTAAAACGGCATAGAGTGGGAACGCCGCAGATGACGGCGGATATTATGATGATACGAAAAGGCCGCAGTTATGTCGGCCCGGATGTAAGCATCGGTTCGTCCAAAAGCGGCGTGGGCGTTGTACGACGACCGGGTCAAAGTGATTATCCCTACTCTTATTTTCTTTCGCCAAATGGTCACTTCGTTTATGTTGACCGAAAAATTCACGTGGGCTATTCGGCGGCGTACGTGTATAAAGTCACGCCCGGCAAGTTGGTTCCTGTGCTGTTCGACGGGGTGCGTCTGGACCGGTTTTTTATGGAAGAGTTTACAAAACGCTGTCGCCCTTTGGCGGCGGCAAAAGATTTTGAGAATATGGTTTTTCATTTTGAAAGGTGGATAGACAGGCCGAGCGGCTATGTCCTCCGTATGAACGTGGCTGTGGAACCGCGTGTTTCCGAGGCTGAAAGCCTCAAATATGCGCGGTGGCGGCAACCTGTCCCGGACTACGCCGCCTTTGCCGAGTTCGATGTGGAACGAGCGACCTTGCGAGTTCTGCGCCGCGTCACTGCGGGTGAGTACAACTTTTTCCCTAACGAAAAACCATAGCCGCGCGACCGCCTTTTAACACCCAATACCCGCAATGAAATTTTCCGACCCGATTTACCTTCTACTCCTCGTCCCCGCGCTCGCGTGGCTCGTCTTCGTGTCGCGGCAAATGCACGGCATCACGCGCGCGCGGCGGCGTATCGCGGTCGGCGTCCGGGCCGCTCTGCTGTGCGCGCTCGTGTTCGCGCTCGCGGGTTTGCAAACCGTGCGGCGGAACCGGGGCGTGACCACGATTTTCGTGCTGGATAAATCGGCGAGCATGACCGGCGAGGCGACCAAGCGGGCCGAGGCGTTTATCAAAAAGTCGCTCGAAGCGCAGAACGACGGCGATTCGTCCGGGCTGGTCGTGTTCGGCAAAGACCCGGTCGTGGATGTGTCCGTGGGCAGTTTGCGGACCCTGGGGCGCATCTACGCCGCGCCGGAAACCAATGCGACCGACCTTGCCGGCGCCATACGGCTTGCCAGCGCGAACTTTACCGAAGGAACCGCCAAACGGTTGGTGCTTCTCACCGACGGCAACGAAACATCGGGCGATGCGGCTCAGGCGGCGAGCGTGGCGGCGACCGACAACATCCAGATTGACACGGTTCGCTTGATGGACGCGGGCAACGGCAGGGCGAACGGCAAGGGCGAGGCGGTCGTGACCGATGTGGATGCGCCCTCCGAGGTGACCAAAGCCGAGCCGTTTGAACTCAAAGTCCAGGCCGAAGCGACACAGGCGATGAGCGGCGTGATCCGGTTGGACCGCGACGGTGTTCCGGTCGCGCGCTACCCGGTCCGTCTCTCGAAAGGCGCGAACTCGTTTGCCCTCTCGCAATCGGCGGGGAAACCCGGCTTTTACAAGTTCCGCGCGGTGTTGGAGGCGGACGGCGACGCCGACCCGCGCAACAACGTCGGTATCGGGTTCGTGTCGGTCAAGGGCAAGCCGCGCGTTCTTTTAATCGGCGGAACGCCCGGGGCGATTGCGCCCATCGCGCAGGCCCTCAAGGTGTACGATATTGACGTGGTCGCGTCCGGGGCGGAAGGCTTGCCGACCCAGCCCGATGAGTTGCAGGAGTTCGACGCGGTGTTGTTCTCCGACTTCGCCGCCGATAACATGACGCCCCGGCAGATGACGATGATCGCGTCGGCGGTGCGGGAATCCGGTGTCGGGTTCGGCATGGTCGGCGGGGAAAACTCGTTTTTGCCGGGCGGCTACTACGAAACCCCGATTGCCGAGGTGTTACCGGTTGACCTGAATGTCCGACAGCGCAAGGTGTTCCCATCCACGACCATCCTGATTATGGCTGACTGCTCGGGCAGTATGGGCATGATCGAGGACGGACAACAGAAAATCAAGATCGCCGCGTCCGCCGCCGCCGCCACCATTCGCATGATGTCGCCGCGCGATTATGTCGGCGTCGCCGGCAGCACGGATAACATCGAGTTCGTCTCGCCCATCCAACTCGCGACCGACAAGGACAAGATCGCAAGGGAAACTGGAAAACTCGCGGTGGGCGGCGGCGGCATTTATATTCGCCCGTCGCTCGAGTTCGCGTACCGCAATCTTCGCAAGGTCAACACGCGCGTCCGGCACCTGATACTGCTCGCGGACGGCAACGATTCCGACGAGCAAAACGGCGCGCTCCAACTCGCCCGGCAGATGGTGGGCGAGAAGATGACGGTTTCGGTCGTCGCTATCGGCGGCGGCAAGGATGTGCCGTTCCTAAAATCGCTCGCGGTGGTCGGCAAAGGGCATTATTACTTCGCGGACTCGGCCCGCAAACTCCAACGGATGTTCACCCGCGATGCGTCGGTAATGTCGCGCTCGGCCATCGAGGAGGGAACGTTCCTGCCCAAAGTCGATCCGGGCGACGACGCGCTGAAAGGCATCAACCCGCGCGCGATCCCGGCCCTCCACGCGTACGACCTCACGTCGGACCGCCCGCTGTCCCGTGTCCCGATGCGAACCGCGAAAGACGATCCGCTCCTCGCGTTCTGGCAATACGGTCTGGGCCAGAGCATGGCGTTCACATCGGACGCCCAGCCGCGCTGGGCGCGTCCGTGGATCGGCTGGAGCGACTTCAATGCGTTCTGGGCGCAAACCACGCGCTCGGTTCTGCGGAAAGCGTCGAACAACAGATTGACCGTTTCCACCCGGCGCGACGGCGGCAAGGGGGCGGTGACCGTGGACGCATACGATCCCTCCGGCAACCCGATCAACGGTTTGCCCGCGCGCGTTACCGTGCTTGCGCCCGATGGAACCGCGCAGGCCGTCACCATTCGCCAAACCGCGCCGGGCAAGTACGACGGTAAGTTCGAGGCGAACCAGACCGGCGGCTATGTGGTAAGCGTCGCCGAGGGGGCCGGAAGCGCGGGCGGTCCGCGTGTCACCCGGGCCGGTTTTTCTATCGCGTACCCGCCCGAGTACCAGGCCATCGCGCCCAACAACGCCCTCTTTCCCAGGTCGCCAAAACCACGGGCGGCGCGCTCCTTAAATCGCCCGTGGACGCGTTCCGCGAATCCGTTCGCCCCGGCGTGTCGGTCCGCGATCTGTGGCCCGCGCTTCTGCTACTCGCCGCCCTCCTGTTCCCGTTCGATGTCGCCGTGCGGCGCCTTGCGCTTCCGTGGTCACAGATGGGCGCAACCCTGATGGGCCTCGTCTCCGCCCGAAGCCGCGCGTCCGCGAATGCGGCGCACGGTCAAGCGCAAACGGTTGGGCGACTGCAACAGGCCAAGCGCGGCGCGACCGTTCCGCCGCCCGCCGGGGGCGACCAATTCTCCGCCCCGCCAAACGGCGCAAACAGCGCGAATGGTTCCCGTAGCGACGATGCGGTTCCGCCTCCCGCCGCCCCGCCCGTCGCAGGCGTTTCGTCGGGTCAACGCTTGCTGGACTTGAAGAAGAAACGCGGCGGGGATTAGCCTTGAAACGGCGTGCGCTTCACGTATCCGCCCGCCTCGGGCGGTGGATTTTGGGAACTGTATTGGCTTTAGCGGCTTTGTTCGCTTTTGCCGCGTGGCAGTTGTGGGGATTGGAAGATGCGCTTATCGCGCCCTCCTATAAGATGTACGTCACGCGAGATTACCTGCCGTCGCAAAGGACCCTAAATGGCAAATGGCCGGATGATCTAACCGCGCTTCCGCAACAAGTTGAGCGGGAGTTATCTTCTGCGGAGAACCACGGAAACCCCAGGTTGCGAAGAATTTTAACGTATCACAAACAACACCGGTGTTCGTTGCGCGACGTTCGTGATCAAGGCGACACAGCGACATTCACCCTGATAATTGACGGCGAAGCGGACTTTTGCAGAACAGATTCTCTAACCGAGTATCGCCAGCGCCTGCTGGATCGGAAGAAACGCGGCGACTAAAATCGCCAGCGGCAAGGGAACCGCGCCACATAAACAAACAGCGCTCGCACGTCGTTTCCGACGCACGGGCGCTGTTTGTTTATTTGTTTATGCGATAAAACCGTGGGGACGGCTTAGGCGTTTTTGTTGCGGCGGCGGCGTGCGACGACGCCAACCAGCGGGAGCAGGCCCGCGCTGAGCAAAGCGAACGTACCGGGTTCCGGCACGGCGGCGGCGGCGACATTGGCCACGGTGAGGTTGTCCACTGTGTTGTACGTCGTTGCTACCGAAGGAGCCATCGTTAATGTCGTGATCGGTGTGGTCGAGATGAACCCGCGAAACTCGGTTCCCGTGGTTCCGACAGTGAAGGTTTGAGTGGTGCCATCCCCGAGGTTTAGCGTAACACTTCCCGCAACCGTTGCGTCGGCAATGTCTGTCAGGAAAAAGTTTCCGCCGATAGCGTTGAAGTTACCTGAGGATGACGTAATTATAAGCGTCCGTGTATCCGTTTGGGCGCCGATGAAGGAGCCATTCCGGTAAACGGCGCCGGCTACGCCGGTGGCGGCGTTTGTACTCGTGAAGTCATACGAGTAGCCGCTACCTGTAAACGCGATTGAGGTTGTCCCGTTTCCGGTGGTTCCGGCGAAGGCTTCCGTGTACCGGGGTGCGGCGCCGAGGGCGGCGAGGTACGACGCCTGGTCGGTGTAAACGGTCGTGACCGCGTGCGCCCCGATAGCGGGAATGACAATCGCGGACAAAGTTCCAAGCGCCACAAGCGTGGTCGCAAAACGATGGGAAGACATAAGTCTATACCCTCCTCTTAACGTAGGTAGATAGAGTGCGGCGGTCAGCGCGCATTGGACGACAAGGAAATCTTCGTTGATACCGATTGAGCCATTAAAACACGAACCAAAACGTTTGTCAATTAACGTTGAAGCGCAAGGTGATTAGGTGGGTCTAAACAAGCGTTACAAAAAGTCCTTTCTTTTAGCCGCGCCGCGTTTCCCATTGGAGTCTTGTGTCCGGGACACGGGCGCGGCGTTTTTCCGTTACCGCTTTTTCCCTCCCTCGATTTTCTTTTAGTGTTGGGGCGATGCGCTATAATAAACCCGCCATGTCCGACGCTCCCAACACCCCGGCAACGCTTCGCGTTGCCCAACACCCAACACCCAACACCCTGCCCGCCCCACTCGAACTGCTCCGCGAACTCGTCGCGCTTCCCGGTCCGCCCGGACAGGAAACCGCCGTGCGCGAGACCGTCGCCGCCCACGTCCGCGCCGTCGGCGGCTATTCGGAAACCGATGCGAAGGGCAACCTCCTTGCCACGACGGGAAAAGCGTTGCCGGAAAAGCCGTCCGTGGTCGTGACCGCGCACCTGGACGAGATCGCGCTTTTGGTCTCCCGTATCGAGGCCGACGAGAGCGGCGACGGAACCGGCGTTTTGCGCGTTCAGTCTTTGGGCGGCGCGCACCCGTGGAAATGGGGCGAAGGGCCGGTTGAGATCATGGCGAACGGTGTGTTCCTGCCCGGCCTTCTCTCGTTCGGCTCGATTCACACCGCCTCGCCCGCATCGGCTATCGGGCAGGCGCGGGCGGGGAACCCGTTAACCTGGGAGATGACGCGCGTTCTGACCGGCGTTTCGTTGGAGGAACTGACCGGAAAGTTCGGCGTTCGCCCCGGCTCGCGCGTGGTTCTCGCCCGGTCCCGTCGCGCGCTGTGGGAGATGAACGGCGGCCTGATCGCGTCCTACTTCCTGGACGACCGCGCCGACCTGGTCGCATGGCTGCTCGCCTTTGAAGGCTTGGCGAAGGCGGGAGGCTACGACGACATTCTCTTCGCCGCGACCGCGTCCGAGGAGGTCGGCGGCGAGGGCGCGCAGTTTCTTTTGCACCCGCTCCGCCCGCCCGTTTGCGTTGCGCTCGAAATCGGCCCGCGCTCGCCCGACGCGTTTTTCCCCCTCGACGCCACGCCGACCGTTTGGGTCACCGACGGCTACGCCGCAACCGACCCGCGCGACTTAGATTTGCTCGTCCGCGCCGGAGAATCAGTCGGCTTGCCCCCGTTGCACTTTCAGGCCCTGACGCGCGGCGGCTCGGATGCGTCGTGCGCCGCGTCCAAAGGCTTGTGCGCCCGCCCGGTCACGCTCGCGTTTGGGGCGGACAACTCCCACGGCTTCGAGGTCATGCACAAGGACGCCCCGGACGCCCTCGCGCGCCTCCTTGTCGCCTACCTTCGCGAACTTCAGGAAGGAACCGGCGAAAAAGTAGACTGATGCTTTTCCGCAATAGTCACAAATTGTTGGTAAGGGGTGATCAGCCAAACGTCGGTTACTCGTCATCTTTATTTTTGTTCAGGTCTTGCTCGTTGTATCGGTCATACACTGTTCGGCGCGGCTCGTACCTCAACTCATCTGGGTTGAGACCATCATCACGATCTTCAAATTCCTGAAGGAATTGCAAGGCGGCTATACGCTGTTCGCTAGTCAAGTCGCTTCGTGAAGCCAAATCTGAAACCCGCTCTCGCAAGGTTGAAGGGTCAACGTATGGCTTGAACCAGAACGGGTCTAACCGATATGTCCGTCGCAAGAGGGGGGCGCCCGATGTTTGACTTTTAACAGGGGACGAAAATTGCGTCAACACTTTAAGCAAGCCATCATCCTGTGCGACCACTTCCTTTAACCAGTCACCCACCTCATCTGGCGATGCCAATTCCTGCCAGATATAAAGAAGTCGCCGAAGTCGCATTGAGCCTTTGAAATCATCCAAACTGACTCGGGATCGAATTTTGGGAAGCGCTATTCTCTCCAGTTCGCCGAGATGCTCCAATGTTACGGTCGTTTCTCCGTCACGCTGTTGGCTTCCATATTTCCCGTGTTCCTGTCCCATCGTGGCAACCTCTTCCGCGACGATGAAGTACGAGGTTGTTTGCGTAATGGCATCTTTTAGAATCTCGAAACGTGCCGGTTCGGAAAGCCGATGTAGTAACTGATGAAAGATACGGGCAACCTGAATGTGCATTCCGAAGTCCCAAAAGGCATTCTGCCTTTCCTCTTCACCCGCCAACAGAGTATCGCCCGCGTCAATTAGTCCTTGTATAACGGCAGGTATTTTCTCCTTTGGCAAGTCGTCTGTATAATCCTCAAATCGTTCAAGGAAGCGTCTCGCCAAACTTGCACCGTCGGGACGGACTGAGATCTGAAGTTGAACCACCTTTTCGGCAAACGTCTTGGCATCTGAAATTTCTGTGACTAACTGGTTGATTTGGGTATTAGGAAGGTCATTTGAAGGCGGAGCGAGCCTGAAATATACTGGGAACACATCCTGATGGGCAACGCGGCGTTTTCGGCTCCATCGGCTGGGATCATCGGACCGGCTCCATTTTATGTCCCAAGCAGTGTGAGTTCGTGGCAACAATCGAAGCAGAAGGTCTTGCACTGGTTTCTTGAATTCCTGTGCAATCTCCTCGAACCACGCCATGTGAAACTTCTCGAACTGCTCCTTTTCGTAGTCTTGGACATTTTTCGACCCGGCGAACATATTCTGGTTGTTGCGAATGATATTATAGACGTTGGGCAAAAAGACTCGCAGTGTCTCAATGGCGATAAAATAAACCGGATTGACCTCGCCACGAACGCTCGGATAGGTGACGCTAAGTGTGTTCGTCAGGCGCACTACGTCCCGAGGCGTTTCAATGAACAAGCAAATCCCCTCGCGATATACGTTGGCCCAATGAGACGCCTCGAAAAGTCCATCAACCTGCCCTTCATCGCTATCAATCCCAAGAATGGCATCAAGGCGACTGAACAACATCCTATCAAGCGAGGTACTGTCTGGCATTGGCAACTCGAACGGAACTTGGACAATTTTCTCCAAATGTGCGTCCCCGTCCCCCACATGGACAGACTCTAACGCTTTCGCCGCTACGCTCCGGTCGAATGCCAACAGATAGATTACGTTTGGAAAGTCCGCTACGGCTTTAACCACACGGAAGAGTTGCCTGGTTTCCTCTGCGGTCAACCGGTCAATGTCATCAATGACGACCAGAATCTTGCCGTCAATTTTTTGAAGGGCGTCTGATACTTCTAATTTGAGAGCGCTTATGCTCTTCTCCGCTGGCTTGGCTACCTTTGCCGCTTCCTTCAAAGCACTGCCGTAAATGGGAATTGCCCCAAGAAGGTCAGCGTAACCCACGATTTTTTCGCGTAGGTCTTTGAACCTCTCCTGTTTACCGAGTGCAGAGAATAGTTCACCAAAGAAGATTCTGGCGAGGTCGTCTTGACCGGAAAACCACCACGGGTTGAAGTGAATTACCACGGGCCGTTCAGAATCGGCGTAGTCCGTGAAATAGTGCTGGACGAAATTGAGAAGGGTTGTCTTCCCCGCCCCCCACGGTGCGTAGATTCCGATGACAATACCGCTTTGCGGGGTCATCTGCACGATGCTTTTGGCAAGGTACTTGGCGAACGGCGCATAACCCAAAACATCGTTCGCAGGATCTACTTCGGCTTTGTCGGATGATAAGGATTGAGGTAACGGTTCCATAGCCACTCCTATAAAATATGAGTTTCCAAATTATGTAACTACCTGCCGATCGGTTAGACCGGAAAGCCACGTTGCACAGCTTATAGCATCGAAATTTGAGTTCAACAGCGTTATACAAGCGGCGAAGTAGAGCGTTAGGTGAGCGACGCCCCGGACGCCCTCGCGCGCCTCCTCGTCGCCTACCTTCGCGAACTTCAGGAAGGAAGCGAACCCGGCGACGCCTAACCAAGCGGAAGAAACTGGGAAAATGCAACCGCAAAGGCGCAAAGGACGCAAAGAAGAGAATAAAAAAGGGAAGATTAGGAGAACAAGGCCGTTCGCGTTGTTACAAGGAGAGTTATCTCCTTGTAACAACGCGAACGGCTTACCCATTGTTCCTTTTTCGCCTTTTTTGTTTCGTCGCTTTTTGACTTTTTCTTTTCTCTTCTTTGCGTCCTTTGCGCCTTTGCGGTTGCATTCTTCTCCCAATGTAGAAAAACAAGGTGAAACAAAATGCAGGAAGCGCGTGCGGCGATTTTATCGGAGGCCGGAAAGAACGCCGAGATTGTGGATATAACCGTGGACTCGCCGGGTCCGGGCGAGGTGATGGTCAAACTCGCCGCATCCGGCGTGTGCCATACCGACCTGACCGTGAAGAATTTGAACGGCAACGGGATGGCGTTCCCGATTGTCTTGGGGCATGAGGGGGCCGGACATATCGCCGAGGTCGGCGAGGGCGTCACCCACTTGAAGGTCGGCGATCCGGTCGTTCTCGCGTACCGCGCGCCGTGCGAGCAATGCCCGGCCTGTCGCCGGGGCGACCCGCGCCGGTGCTATGCGGCTTTGCGGCCCCAGCAACGGATTCGGCGCAAGTCGGACGGCGCGCTTTGCTCGCAGGTGCTACGGTGCGGGACGTTCGCGACGTACACCGTGGTTCATAGCAAAGCGGCGATCAAGATGCCCGACGAAATGCCCTTAGACAAAGCGTGCCTGATCGCGTGCGGGGTCGTCACCGGCGTGGGCGCGGCGATGAACACGTCGCCCGTGTTTCCCGGGGCGCGGGTGGCGGTTATCGGGTGCGGCGGGGTGGGTTTGTCGGTGATTCAAGGCGCGAAATTACAGCACGCCAAAATGATTATCGCCGTGGATGTGAACCCCCTGAAGTTGGAATGGGCCAAAAAGTTCGGCGCGACGCATTTCGTCAATGCCAAAGACGGCGATCCGGTCGCGCAGGTGCGCGCGCTCACCGAGGACGGCTGGGATGGCGGCGTGGAGTTCGCGTTCGAGGCGACCGGCATCCCCCTGTGTACCGAGCAGGCGATCAAGATGCTCTCGTATGCGGGAACCGCGACCACGATCGGCTTTCCCGCCGCATCGGATTCGGTCAATCTGAATTTGGGCGACATGGCGACCGGCGTTTATTGGAACAAGGCCGCTTTGCGCGTGTGCCACTGCGGCGACGCCCTGCCGTCCCACGACTTCCCGCTTCTCGCGCAGTTGTATCTGGAGGGCAAGCTGGATCTGGACTCGATGGTGTCGCAAACTATCGAACTCGGCGATGTCGAAGCCGCCTTCCACACGATGGAGGAAGGAAACGTCATCCGCTCGGTTATCAAGTTCTAACCGTTTTCAACCTATATAAAGGCGAATGCGACTTGAATGCCGCTTTCGCCTTTTTGTTCTCGCCATAATCCGCGCCGCCGCTCTTGCTTCACTGTAATGGGCGAAAGCGGCGAAACCGAAACCGCTACCATAGGGCAGGACGCAACCAACAATGACAAACAGCAGACCGCAGTCGCTCTCAGAAACCAAGCCGTCCACGACGCCATCTCAATCATTTGGGACAAATTCCAGATCCGGTATGGATGGACGAGATAACAACTTTAGTTTTATTCGCTTGTTACTCGCAGGCTTGGTGCTTTTATCACACTCACCTGAGCTGAAGGATGGCAACCGACATCGCGAAATTTTGACGCGATTGTTCCACACCGTTTCTTTTGGTGAAGTCGCCGTGACAGGTTTCTTTTTGCTTTCCGGCTACCTGATCGTGCAGAGCTGGCAACATAACCCAAATATTTTCGATTTCTTGAAAAAACGAGCGCTTAGGATATACCCCGGATTTATCGTGGCCTCGATCGTGTGCGTTTTCGTCGTTGGGCCTTTGGGCGCTACGGTCGCCTCCGATTATCTTTCGCAATTTAACTTTTTACGACTTATTAAGAACATCGTACTACTGCGCTCTCCCGACTCCCCTCCTATTTTTCAGGGGCACCCCTGGCCTCACCTGAATGGCAGTATGTGGACAATTGCATACGAGTTTCGATGCTATTTGTTGGTCGCTTTGCTCGGCTTAATGGGAGTGATTAGGCAACGGAAATTGTGGCTTGTCATCTCTGCGCTACTCCTCCTCTTGCTCTTGATACCCTATCAGATACACAACTTTCCTTTTAAAGGCTCGGGGCTTTTGCTTGGCGAGCCTAGTACCTCACTGCGTTTCGCCGCGTTTTTCGTTATGGGCGGATGCGCTTATCTTTTCCGGGACAAGATCGCCTACACGCGAAAGGGCGGGATAATCGCCGCTCCGCTTCTTATACTTTGCTTGTTTCGCAACCCGCTCGCCTACTTCGCGCTCGCGACTTTTGGCGCGTACCTGTTCTTCTGGTTCGCCTTCGCCAAAATTCCGCTTTTGGATCGGTTCAAGTCGTATTCGGACATCTCGTACGGCGTGTACCTGTACGGCTGGCCGCTTCAAAAGTTACTCTTGTGGTACATTCCGGGTTTGTCGCCCTGGCTGTTGTTTGTTCTTGCGCTTGCGTTCAGCGGCGTTTGCGGTTTGCTCAGTTGGCGGTTTGTGGAGCGTCCCGCCCTGCGCTTCAAGGGGAAACAAGCCGCTCCCGCCGCCGCTTCTAACAAGGCCCCTAACCCCCAATAATGGGGGGACAAGATAAAACATTGGAACGACGCCTTTACCTTGCGGAGCAACAGCGCAGCACTTAGCGATAGGTTCTTGTCCCTCATTATTGGGGGCCAGGGGGCCTCATAAATCCGCTCGCGCTTTACCCGGCGACGCGGTTCTACCGCGGGTCACGCCACGGCTTGCGCCGCCGCCGCTTGTTCGGTTGTCGCCGCCGCGCGCAGTTT
>CAXUMS010000073.1:4536-22670 GCA_964252165.1 uncultured Armatimonadaceae bacterium | reverse complement strand
GCGATTTAGTCAAACGCAACGTAGACGCCCTCGCCAAGTAGTAGACGCAAACGACTGACAGCGCAAACTTCTACTTGAACGTTGTCTTCACCATTTCGAGGAGGGCGGGCGGGACCACTTTGAGGGTTGCGGTCGCCTCTATGATGTCTACGCCTATGACCTCGGTTCCGACCAGGGCAGCCATCTTGCCGAACTCCTTGTTTTGCACTAATTCGGCGGCCTTGACGCCCACGCGCATCCCTAAGACGCGGTCGAACAGGGTCGGCGAGCCGCCCCGGTGGACATGACCGACCACGGCGGAGCGGGTTTCCCAGCCGATGCGCTCCGTGATCGTCGAGGCCAGGAACTCGCCCACATTGCGGTCGCCGAGTTGCACATGACCGAACGCATCCACGGCTTTTTCCTGGCCCTCGGACGGGATTTCGGTTCCTTCCGAGGCGACTATCAGGCCGTACTTCTTGCCACGGGCGCGCACTTTTTGTAGGTGGGCGCACATCGCATCAATGTCGAGCGGCTCTTCCGGGAGCGTGATCCAGTCCGCGCCGCCCGCAAGCCCCACGTACAGCGCGACCCAGCCCGCGTGCCGTCCCATCACCTCTAAGACCATCACGCGGCGGTGCGAGCGGGCCGTGTCACGGAGCCGGTCGAGGGCTTCCAAACCCACACCGGCGGCGGTGTCGAACCCGAACGTGAAATCCGTCTTGTTCAGGTCGTTGTCCATTGTTTTCGGCACGCCGACGGTCGGGACGCCGTGTTGCGAGTACAGTTTCGCCGCGACGCCCAGGGTGTCTTCGCCGCCGCACGCGATAATCGCATCGAAGCCTGCGGATTTGATATTTCCCAAAACCGCTTGAAGGTCGGCGTCGCTCTTGAACGGGTTGGTGCGCGACGACCCTAAAATCGTGCCGCCCTGATAGATAATTTCCTCGACATCGGGCAGATTCAGCGGCTCGTAATTGCCCTTGACCAGCCCGCGCCAGCCTTCCTGAATGCCGACAAACTCAAACCCGAAGTCCAAACCTCGGTAAACCACGCCCCGAATTGCGGGATTCAAACCCGGACAGTCGCCGCCGCCCGTCAAAATGCCAACCTTCATTAGATAACGCCTTCCGCTCCTATAGTTTGTGCAGAGCAAGAGAGTTAGGAGCAAGAAAGCAAGAAAGTCAGACATGACGATGGCGGATAGCCTTCTCCTCTTGACTTTCTTGCTTTCTTGCTCCTAACTCTCTTGCTTTATTTCCGCTCTTGCAATGATTTTCGTAAACTGGCTAACATACGGTTTAATTCCGATGCCGCTTTGTACAGAGTATCGTATTCGTCGTTTGATAAAACGTTTTGGCGTTTGGCTATGCTTGCCTGCGCGACTATCTCGAAAACCGAGCCGGTAGCAATTTCGATGAACCGCGCAAAATCAACACGTGAACTTCGCGAACTGCCTTCCGCGATGTTCGAGACTACCGAGACCGCCGCACGGCGCATCTGATTGGTCAATCCAAACCGCTCATCCGCTGGAAACGAGCGCGTCACCGCATAGACAACGTCCGCAAAGTCAACAGACTTTTGCCAAACCGCAAGCCGCTCAAACGTGAACATAAGGTCCCCTTTGGGGTAGCAAGAAAGTTAGGAGCAAGAAAGCAAGAAAGTCAGAGATGAAGGCCCTGCGAACTCGTCAGGTCTCCCTTTCTTGCTTTCTTGCTTTCTTGCTCCTAACTTTCTTGCTACCTCTCCGGCTCTAAGATACCGTAGTTGCCGTCTTCGCGGCGGTACAAGACATTTACCGCGCCGCTGTTCGCGTTCTCGAACACGAAAAACGCATGCGACAACAGTTCCATCTGCTCCACGGCCTCGTCGGGCGAGATCGGCTTTATCTCGAAGGTTTTGGATCGCACAATCTGACCGGTGGGCGCGGGATCGTCTTCCAAACCGTCAATCGTTACCGGGGCCGTGCGCGGCGACACCTGTTCGCCGTGATGCCCAAAGTGGTGTCCGTGACCGTTGCGATGGCTGGAGCGACTTTTGTACTTTTGCATCTGCCGCTCCAACTTGTCCACCACCTTGTCAATGGAGGCGTACAAATCATCGCCGCGCTCCTCGCAGCGGAGCGTGATACCGTCGCCTTCCAACTGCACCTCGACCCGGTGCTGCTTGCCCTGGATCGTTTGCGTCACTGTCGCGCCCGAAAGCGTCGCGAAGTGCTTGGTCAACTTGTTGACCTTGCGATCCGCATATTCCCGAAGCGCGTCGGTTACCACAACGCCTTTGCCGCGTACCTGAACCTGCATCGTTTTTATTCCTCCGGTGCGGAGGAAAGGATGAAGGATGAGGGATGAAGGATGAAATGGGGAGAAGGGGCGGCCCCTCAGAGGCCCCCTAACCCCCAGTAATGGGGGGACAAGAAAGACCAAGCGGCGACACGTTTATCTTGCAGCCCGACGAATGGCTTTCGACGACAGGCTCTTGTCCCCCCCATTACTGGGGGTTAGGGGGCCTCTGAGGGGCCGCCCCTTCTCCCCATTTCATCCTTCATCCCTCATCCTTCATCCTTTCTCTCCTTATCAACGCTACGGCGTGGGCCGCTATGCCCTCGCCTCGTCCGACAAATCCTAATTTTTCGTTCGTGGTCGCCTTGACGCCGATTTGCGCGGGCGTGATCGCGAGCGCGTCCGCGATCACGGTTTTCATTTCCGCCACGCGCGGGTTTATCTTGGGCGTTTCCGCGAGAACGGTTGCATCTATGTTCGCGATAGTCCAGCCATCCGCCTTCAAGCGCGCGCCCACTTCCCGTACAAATTCGAGGGACGGGCGGTCTTTGTGGGCCATATCGGACGGGGGAAACAAAACGCCGATGTCGCCGAGGCCCGCCGCGCCCAGTAAAGCGTCGCAGATCGCATGGAGGAGAACATCGGCGTCGGAGTGACCTGAAAGGCCGAGGGGAGCGTCCGGGAATTCGACCCCGCCCAGAAACAAGCGGCGACCAAGCGCGAAGGCGTGGACATCGTAGCCTTGTCCGATGCGAATATCGCCAGGCGGCGGCGCGGAGGGCGGGGCGGTCGGCTCCCCGTCCGGGGTCGCCGTGGTTTGAACGGTCGTCATGGGCGTTTCTACGGAAGGCGTACCCACTTTTCGCGCCGATGTATCCGCATTCAAGCGTTCTTGAAGGATAGCGCGAGCAATAGCGAGGTCGTCCGCCGACGAAACCTTGATGTTTTGCGACGATGCGCCAATAACGCGAACGGTGTAATGAAAAGCATGAAGCAATTCGGCATCGTCAGCGGCGCGCATGAGGGAAAGCGGAGCAACAGTGTTGTGAGCGGACTCCAAAACCGCGCGGTTAAACGCTTGCGGCGTTTGCACGGCGCCAAATTCGTTATGAGAAACAAACTCTTTAGCGATAGCGATTCGCCGCTCGCTATTAGATGCTTGTGTAACGCGAACCCAGGTTTGGCGAATAGCGCCAACCGCTATTGCCGCTTCCATACCATCAAAACCCGTTTGCGCTGCATCAACGGTTTCGGCAATAAGTTCGGGCGTTACGCACGGTCGTGCGCCATCGTGGACAACAACCCATTTGACGCTTGGAGGGAGCGCAGCGACGCCGTTCCGTGTCGAGGTTTGATGGTTTATCCCACCCAAAACAACAGCGCGCACTTTGCCGCCGCCATAAATATCGCCAATCTCTCGAAGGCGCAAAAGATCGGCTTCGCTTCCCAAGATAACAACGCCTAAAATGGTGTCGCAAAGCGCGAACGCTTCTAATGTCCAGCCTAAAAGCGGACGGCCCAATAGATCGGCGAAAATATGGTTTTTTTTGCCATCCACTATTGCCCACGCCGTTTCGTCCGGTTCCGCCGTTGTTTCCATTGTGATTGGGACTCTCACCCCCTAACCCCCTCTTTCGCAAGCGAAAGAGGGGGAACCAGAGAAAGAGATAAAAGTGACAAGCGAATCAAGCAAGCCATCTTAGTTCGGGTTCCCCGTCTTTCGCTTGCGAGAGAGGGGGTTAGGGGGTGAGAGTAAAAACGTTTGGTAACGCCCGCGCAGAAGCGAGAAAGGCGTTCGAGTTGTCGCTTACGTTTACGGCGTTGCGGTCGCGACCGTTTGCCGTTGGGAAAGAATCGCGGCGGCGAGCGCGAGGTCGTCCGCCTCGGTCACTTTGATGTTTTGGCGCGCTCCGAAGACAAGGCGGACTTGATAACCGAACGCGCGGACCAATCCGGCATCGTCGGTCGCGGGATAGGGAAACGGCGCGGCGGCGTCGTGGACCGCTTGCAAAACGGAACGGCGAAACGCCTGCGGGGTTTGCACAGCGGCGACGCCCAAGCGGTTGACGCTTTCACCCACAAGAAATATCTCCGACGCAGGCGCGTAAGACTCGGCGCGGGAGGCTCGAACTAATGTATCAGGAATGCGAGCGGTCAAAGTCGCGGCCTCGATGGGATAAGGGGCGCCTGTCGCCTGCGCCGCCGCGAGCGTTTCGGCGATAAGTTCCGGCGTTACGCAGGGCCGCGCCGCGTCGTGGACGGCGACCCATTCAACGGCTTGCGGCAACGCGTGAAGGCCCGCCCGTACCGACTCGCGCCGGTCTTTTCCGCCTTCCACCACGGCGCGCACTTTGCCGCCGCCGTAAGCGTCGGCGATGGCCTGGAGGCGCGCGAGTTCTGGCTCGCTCCCGACGATAACCACGCCGTCAATCGCGTCGCAGAGCGCGAACGCTTCCAATGTCCAGCCTAAAAGCGGGCGGCCCAACAACTCAGCGAAGACCTTGTTTTCGCTACTTCCGAACCGGGCGCCGCGGCCCGCCGCGGGAATAATAGCCCACGCCGCCCCCGCGTCCGTCGCCGTTACTGTTTCCGTTGTTGTCAACGCCGCCGCCGCCGTTTCCTTCGTCGCCATTGTCGTTAATACCGTTATTGCCGCCGCTACCCGCTTCGCCGCCGGGCGCGATCATGTGGGCGAAGATCATCTTGCCCGCCTGCGTTTGCATCAGGCTCGACACCGAGACAATCACCGTTTCGCCCATGTGCCGCCGCCCGTTCTCGACCACGATCATCGTGCCGTCATCCAGATACCCGACGCCCTGACCGGGTTCGCGACCTTCCTTGACAATCGCGACCCGCATCTCCTCGCCCGGTAGCACGACCGGCTTCAAGGCGTTGGCGAGTTCGTTGACATTCAAGACCGGCACATTCTGCAACTTCGCGACCTGATTGAGGTTGTAATCGTTGGTCACAATAACGCCGTTCATGGCTAAGGCGAGGCGAACCAAGCGGGCGTCCACGGGTTCGTGGCCGGGCGCGAGTTTGTCATGGACCCGGACGATTAATGTTTGCCCCGGCTCGCTTTGCATGCCGCGCAACACTTCCAGGCCGCGCTTGCCCCGTTGCCGCTTGAGCGGGTCCGTGGTCGAGTCCGCGATATATTGCAACTCATCTAAGACGAAGCCGGGAATATAGATCGGTCCTTCCAGAAAGCCCGCCCGCGCGACATCGGCGATGCGCCCATCAATAATGACATTGGTGTCGAGGAGTTTGAAGCGCTCGACCGGGAGCGGGTTTTCCTCGGCGGGCGCGGGCGGCATGTAAAAGTGGATTTCCTCTTTCATGGACAGAGTGGCTATCGTACAAAGGTACGTCACGACCAGCCCGAAAAGAACGGAAACCGACACGCCGATAATCTTGGACGGCACCGCAAGGATAATGGGAAGCGACAAAACGCCGGTTAGGATAAGCCCGATGATCAAGCCGCCGATAAGGGCGACCTTGTCCCGCGCCGACATCGCGCCCAGACGCTCGCCCAGATGCTCGATTCTGCGAAAAATAGTTCCGCCCAGCGCGAAGCCGAAAATCGCCCCGATCAGCACCATCGCGGCGGGGTAGGCGAAGCGTAGCCATTCCTGCCGCTTCAGAATGCTTTGTAAAACCGTATCGCCCGCGAACCATTGAATAAAAGCGTCGGCGGAGTACCACCCCAAAACGCCCGCAAATGCGGCCATCACGAGCGTAAAAATCAAACGCCACAGTTTGTTGGTCATAGGACGCTCCTTCGGAGCGAGCGAGAAAGTTGATAGCAAGATAGCAGGAAAGTCAGAGAAGAAGACCCTACGATATCGTCAGGTCTGACCTTCTTGCTATCTTGCTATCAACTTTCTCGCTTCGCCCCGCTACTCTCCGCGTGCGATTCGCAGGCTCGCCTCGGCCCGGCGGGCTTCCAGGGCGGCCTCTTCGCGTGCGGCGGCGGGGGCGTCCAGTGATGACAACAGTTCGCGGGCGCGGGCCAAAGACTGCTCGGCCTCGTCCACATTGATCTCGTGGGAAAATGATGCGGAATCGGCGAGGATCGTGGTTTTCTCGCGCGACACCTCGATAAACCCGCCCGCAAGCACCAGGGTTTGCTCGGCCCCGGACGCGGGCTTGACAACGCACTCGCCGACGCCCAGATCCGCGAGAAGCGGCGCGTGACCGGCAAGGATGCCCAGACTGCCGGATGCGGCGACAAGCTGCACGGAGATCACATCGTCCGACCAAATGGATTTTTCCGGGGTGACTATTTCAAGAGGAAAGGTGGATGCCATAAGTTTTAATCTGCTGTTCGCCCCGCCGACCGACAAACAAGCCGTTCCCATCGGGAAGTGCCGTTTAAGACGCAAAGGGGCCGTAAAAGTTCGCTTTTCCCATTGTACCAGAGAAGGCTTAGTGAAAGGATGAAGGCGAACCGGCCCCCTCTGGCGAACGTAGCAGAACCAAGAAGGCGCGGTTTAAGCCCCCAACCGAGCGGGCCGCGCAAGGACACCAAAAAAACATGAGCGATACCAACATTTTAGCGACCACGGCGTTTGTCGGGTGCGCGCATATCCACACACCCGGCTTTATCAACGCGATCAAAAAGCGAAACGATGTCGCGGTCAAGTGGTTTTACGACGCGGACCGGGCGCGGGCGGAAAAGCGGGCGGGCGAGGTGGACGGCGCGCAAATCGCCGAGTCGGTCGAGCAGATCGCCGATGACCCGCATGTCACGGCGGTGATTGTTTGCACGGAAACCGACCTCCACGAGCAGGTGGTGGAGCCGCTCGCGCGGGCGAAAAAGCATTTGTTTGTGGAAAAGCCGCTCGGTATCGGCGCGAGCGATGCGTACAAGATGGCGGCCCAAATCGAGGAGGCGGGCGTTCATTTTCAAACCGGCTATTTCCAAAGGGGGAACCCGATCCATGTTTACCTGAAGCGGCAGATCGAAGCGGACGCGTTTGGGAAAATCACGCGGATTCGGCATTCCAATTGCCACGGCGGCGCGCTGGGCGGCTGGTTCGACACGGAATGGCTCTGGATGGCGGACCCGTCCCGGTCCGGCGTGGGCGGCTTCGGCGACTTAGGCACGCACTCGCTCGATATTCTGCTCTGGCTGATGGGCGAAGCCGAAACCGTTACCGCGCAAATTGACAACGGAACCGCGCGCTACCCCAACTGCGACGAAACCGGCGAGGGATTGCTCCGCTTCAAAAACGGCGTGATCGGCACGCTCGCGGCGGGTTGGGACGATGTCGCAAACCCGGTCTCGTGTTTGGTCAGTGGAACCGAGGGCCACGCGGTTGTCATTGACGGCAAACTGTACCTGAACAGCAAGAATATCGAGGGCGCGGACGGCAAGGAGCCGTGGGACAAACTGCCCGGCGCGGTCCCGTCCGGCCTGGACGCGTTTTTGAACGCCATTGTCGGACAGCGCGACGCGGTTCTGGTCACCCCGCAGGAGGCCGCGTACCGCTCCGCCGTGATGGAAGCGTTGTATGTCGGGGCGCGCGAAAACCGCTGGGTCGAACCGCAGAAAGGGTGACGCCTCATGGTGTCTCAAAAGAACAAACCGCAACTTGCATTTATCGCCTTGATTGTGTTTATGGTGATGCTGGGCGTTTCCTCCTGGGTGGTTAGCCCAACGGTTCCCGGTGTCATAGGAGGCGTCAGTTTGTTGCTTATGGCGTTCTTTCTTATCCGCGACAACCCCAAACGGTGACCGATAACCGTAGCGATGCGAGCGGCGACACGTTAACTGGCGGAGGGGCGATGTAATCATGGCAAGAAAGTCAGTGAAGGAAGCGCGGGCTGGCGCTATGGCGGTTGCGACGCTACTTGCGGCGACGCTTGGGTTTGCGGCGCGGGCGCAGGCCCCCGCCGCTCCCAAAGCGAAATACAAAACTACAGTGTTGCGGCCCTTTGAACGCGCCGTAATCACAGTTCGCTACGCCGACCCGGACAAGACCGAGCCGCCCGGCCCGGATGAAGCGTTGCCGATTACGGTCACGGTGTCCGGTGATTGGAGACCGGGTGCGAGAACCGCGACAATCCAAGGCGTTAAAGGATGGCAGCCCTGGCTGTTTGAAAGCGCGACAATGCGCGATTTGGACGGTGACAAGATGAAAGAGGTTTTTGTCCGCGCGGCCTGCCACTACGGCGGGTCGGGCGGCTACCAGTATCTTGCGGTCCTGCGTCAAGTACGCATACCGAACCGGGGCTACGAGATGTCGGTTTTGCCGCCGGTCGCGTCCGAGAACATCCACGAAGGCCAGTTCTTCGCCGCGAGCGATGGCAAAGGTCACGCTTTGATTGTCGCGACCACGCCCCTGATGGACAACGAAACGCGCGCCGACCCGACGCACTGGCGCGTGTCCGGCTACGTTCTGGACGGCGACCCCGCCCCGACAGTGGCGTGGACAAAAACGCCGCCGAAAAAATACTCGGAGTTTGCGCCGGTCGCGGCGATCAAGTCGGCGTTGCCGCGCGGGTGGCGTTTGGGCGCGGAAATTCGGTAGTATGGGAGAGGCGGCGGGAGACGGCTCCCTAATCCCATGCGTCTTTACTCTCACCCCCTAACCCCGTCTTGCGCTTGCGAGAGGCGCCTCTCGCAAGCGCAAGACGGGGTTAGGGGGTGAGAGTAAAGACATAAGGGGGTGAGAAGCCGAAGGAAACCGCCGCCCTATCCCATCTTCACCCAAAGGAATAAACTAAACGATGTCCGCCCATAACCCCGCCGAAACTTCCGACACCGATCCGTTTCCCGGCGACGCCGAAACCGTTCTCGCGCGCGGCGAGTATCGTTTGCGCGTGTCATCGTGGGGCGCATCGCTACGCGGGTTGTGGCGCGAAGGGATCGCGTGGCAGGGGAAATCCGTTCAATCGCTCGGCGGTTCGCTGGAAACGGCGCAGGCGAATATCAACGCCGCCCGGCGCGAGATCGTCACCGGCTACCAGGGCGCGATGCACAAGGTCGGCGGGCAGGGCGATGTGCTAATCCCGTTCCCGGGGCGCATCCGCGACGGGCGGTACGAATTCAGCGGCGAGTCGTACCAGATGACTGTCAACGACAAGGAAGGCCCGAACGCGATCCACGGTTTTTTGCGCGGGCGCACGTGGGAGATCGCCGAGCAAAGCGCAAGCGCGGTGACGTTCGCGACCGCGTTAGGGACGCACGACGCGCCCGGCTACCCGTTCGCGCTTCAGGCGACAATCGAGTACGTCCTTGAGACCGACGGCATGACGTGCCGCTTCGCCGTCACCAACACGGGCAACGATCCGGCCCCGGTCGCGGCGGGCTTTCACCCGTACTTCGCCGTCGGCGACGGTTTGATTGACGACGCGACCCTGTCGCTTCCGTTCGCGTCCGTGTTGGAGTTCGACGACGCCCTTCTGCCCACCGGGAATGTTCTGCCGGTCGAAAGCGGCCCGTTCGATTTTACGCTGGGGCGGCGTATCGGCGTCACCGTTTTCAATACGTGCTTCCTCCACCCCTACCGGGACGCGGACGGCTTGGCACGCGTTCGCTTGCAGGGGAAAGAGGAGGAAACATCGGCGACGATTTGGATGGACGAGACGTTCGATTATGTCGTTGTTTATTCGGGCGACCCGCTCCCCGCCCCGCACCGACGCCGCGCGCTCGCCATCGAACCTATGACCGGCGCGTCCGACGTGTTCAATCACCCCGACTGGGGCCTCCGCACCCTCGCGCCCGGCGAAACCCTGTCCGGCGCGTGGGGCGTCAAAGAAGAAAGATGAAGAGTTTTAACCACAAAGACACAAAGAACACAAAGTTAAGAGAATAAGAAAAAATGAATTGACTTTCTTTTCCTAACTTTGTGTTCTTTGTGGCTTTGTGGTTAAAATCTCGTGGAAGATAAGGAGCCGTGTCATGGCGACAAGTGAGTTTTTAATCGGGTGCGTTCCGCTGACGTGGAACCAGTTCCGGCGTGAAAGTCCGGACGAGTGGACAAACGAGCGCGTGCTGCGCGAGGTCGCGCTTGCCGGGTACGAGGGCGTCGCCGCCGGGCCGCGCGACGGGCAAACGGCGCAGGAAACGCTCGCCTATTACGCGGAGTTTGGTTTGCGGCCCGCGCCAGGCTATCTGGGCGGCGAATGGTGGGTTGCGGACAAGCGCGACGCTCTTATCGAGAAAACGCGGCGGATGGCGGCGTGGGCGTCGTCGGTCGGGGTGGACACGTTGTTTGTCGCGCCCGAGGGCGGAAGTTATGTAGGGCGGACGTCAGGCAAAACGCGCTGGCAAATCGCCGGTCAGGTCGGGCCGGGCGACGGCCTGACCGATGATGAGTACGCGCGCATGGCGGACTGCCTGAACCACGCGGGCCGCGCCGCGCTCGGGGAAGGCGTTCGCATTTGCTTCCACAACCATGTCGGGCTTGCCGTGGAAACGCCCGACGAAACCGAGCGGTTGCTCGGCATGACCGACCCCGATTTATTGTTCCTCGGTCTCGACACCGGGCATCTGGCGTGGGCGGGCGGCGATGTGACCGACTTCGCGCGTCGGTACGCATCCCGGATTGCGGCCCTGCACCTCAAGGATGTTCACTACGCCGTGCGCGATACGGGCGTCCGCGAAAAGTGGGAGTACGGCGACTTCACCAAAAACGGCGTGTTCGCGGAACTGGGCGAGGGCGATATTGACTTCCCGGCCCTGCTGGAAATACTGCGCGGCGCGAACTTCAGCGGCTGGCTCCTGTCGGAAACCGATGTCACGCAAAAAGCGTCCGCGCTCGAATCCGCGACCATCAGCCGCGACTACCTGCGCTCGCTCGGCGTGTAAACGTTGCTGGAAGCGTTGGCGCGGGTTAGATTGCGCTTTCCGTTTGGGCGAAATAACAGGAGTTATGTACGGAACAAAGGAAGCGTTACACATTCGTTTGGTTTGTTGCCGATGGTCTAAAGCCCGCTCGCTACCAGGCGCGAGATTATTTGCGGCAAATAATCGGCGCGCCGTAATTCCGCTGAAGCGGGAAGAAAAGACCGCTCGTAGTGTCACCTATCGCTTCGGTTGGTATCGCTTGCTGCTGAAGGCGAACGCCGAGGGGTTTACCTGCTCCGCTCTTCCCGCTTCAGCGGGATTACGGCGCAAGATTATTTGCCGCAAATAATCAGCGCGCCTGGTAGCGAGCGGGCTTTAGACCCTCGGCAACAAACCAAACGAATATCATGACTACCGCAATCTCTGTCGCCGCCCCGCCGCCCGCCTCGCCTGCACCAACGGAGACAATGTCGCCGTTGGTACGGGACGCCACGCCCCACGAACTGATCGAGGCCGCCGCCCGGAACCACACCGGCTGGTTTACCGAAAACGCCACGGTCGCCGGGGGAGAAACGCAGCAGGGTAACGGGATGACCGTTATCTATTCCCCGGCGTCGGTTCCCGACGCGCCCAGCGAGGTCATTCTGGCTTTTCCCCGTTTGACCGACACCGATGCGGGCGACGCCATTGATGCGGCTCTCCTTGTCGCCCGCGAAAAAGGCGCGGGCAAAGTGGGTTGCTGGTCGCTTCTGCCGACCGAACCCGCCGACCTCGCGGCGCGAATGGTGGCGCGCGGGTTCCAGTGGGGATGGCAACCCCACTGGATGGCCCTCGATCTCGCAATTTCGCATCCCGCCGACTTCCCCATCCCCGACGGTTTAACTATCCGCCTTGACGATGCGAGCGATTGGGACGTGGGGGATTTGCCCTACTACGACCGCGCGGACGCCGCCCGATTTGCGGCGCACGCCCGCCGAACGCCGCGAAGCGCGTACCACTTCGGCGCGTGGCTCGGCGGCGAAATCGTCGGGCATTGCCTTCTTTATCTTTCGGATGGCCCGGACGGGGTCGCCGGGCTGTACGCGGTCGGCGTCACGCCGGGCGCGCGAAATCAGGGGGTGGGGCGCGCTGTGTCGCTTGCGGCGTGCGAATGGGCGCGCTCTCTGGGCTGTCGTTACGTTTTGCTCAACGCCGCGACGCACATCTATGAACGGCTCGGCTTCGTGTCGCTGGGGCGCGGGCAAACATGGTGGATGTTTGCCGACGCGCTGAACGCCCCGCCGCCCCCGCCCGCCCGGATCGCGTTCACCGAGGCCATCGCGCGCGGCGACACGAAAGCCCTAGACGCCCTGCCCGACAGCGACCTGCCGCCCGATCTGGACGACGCTTTGCTTTGCAAAATGACGCCACTGGAAGTCGCCGCCCGCTTCAAACATCCCAATATGGCGGAGCAGCTTCTGGCTTTGGGAGCGTCGCCGGACCTGATTCCGCTGTGCGATCTGGGCTGGCGCGACCGCATCCCCGCGCTACTCGCCGCTCGCCCTGATCTCGCGAACCGCCGTGTGGGCGAACATGGCGCAACCCCGCTCCACGAGGCCGTGAATCGCGACGACGCCGAACTTGCCCGTTGGATCTTGTCCGCGAACCCCGACACCGGCATCACGGACGCCTCGTTCCACGCCACCGCCCTCGGCTGGGCGCGCCACCTGGGGCGCCAGGAAATCCTTCGTCTCCTCGAAGCGCACGATGCGAACCCGGCCCGCCCCGCGTCGCGATCCTGAAGAAAACCGACCACCGTTGTTAAGAACGTATTGCGTTCGCAGGCCGCCCCGGCTTGTCGTGGGCGCATCTTGCGCGTGTCGGTAAAATAAAATTAATAGTTGTTTAAAAGCGCAAACGCAAACGCGCCTTGCTCTCATCTCACCCGCGTAAAGTAAACCCCGTTATGTCCACATTTGACCCCGAAACCGCAACGCCGCCCGCGCCGGACGACGCCCCGCAAAACAGCCTTTTGCTTCCGTCGCTGGAAATCAAAAACTTCCGCGCGTTCCGCCATCTCACGATTCCCAAATTGGGCCGCGTTAACCTGATTACGGGCAAGAACAACGTCGGCAAGTCGTCGGTCTTAGAGGCGATTCGCTTGTACGCGCAACGAATTCCCTTCAGATTGTTACGTAGTATCCTATTATCTCGAAACGAAATAAGGCCATTTAATTCCTCCCACGACGATACAAGAAAAACAGAGCAACAGTTATCAATTGGTATCGAATCTTCAGTAGATGCAGGCGATGTAGCCGGGATAAGGTCGTTGTTCCACGGTCGTCCGGCTCTGGAACGCTTGGAAAGATACACAAATGATATATCCATAGGTCCATATAAAGCGGACGATGACGTCTTACTGAAGATTTACCTCAATTGGGCGGACCCTTTCATGCGAGAAGCATCAAGAATAAAGGGACCCTATAGTACGAGAGACTCACATCATGCGAACAAGCAAAATATGATTCTCAATGTTTTAGATGAAATACCGCTTCAAATAATCGCATTATTTGACAATTACATAGGTCAAATAGAAGTGGAAGTTTTGAAGAAAGGAGGAAGCGAATTTACACCTCGCGCTATTGCGCCTTTGTCAGACTGCATTTACATTCCAGCTGATGGCATTAATGTTTATGAATCCGGTGTACTTTGGGACAGAATATCTCTCACTGAACGTGAACAAGACGTTATTCACGCTCTTAAACTTATCACCCATGACTTGGAGCGTATAAACTTTATAGGTGATAAAGATGGGAGTGCATATACAGGACGTGTACCAGTGGTCAAGCTGGGCCGCTTCAACGCGCCTGTCTCCCTGAAAAGTTTAGGAGATGGAGCTTACCGCCTGTTCACTTTGGCTTTAGTTCTTTCAAATGCCGAAGACGGAATTTTGCTCGTTGACGAGATCGAGAACGGTATTCACTACTCCGCCCTGCCCGACGTGTGGCGGCTGATTTTCCAAACCGCACGGCGGCTAAACGTGCAGGTGTTCGCGACCACCCATAGTTGGGACTGCATTGAGGCGTTTCAGAAAGCCGCGTCCGAGGACGACGACCCGAACAGCGGCGTTCTTGTTCGCCTGCAAAACGACGACAGCGGCGATGTGACGGCGACCGTGTTCGATGAGCGACGGCTCGCGTTCGCGACCCGCGACGGCATCGAGGTACGGTAGGCGTGTCCCGGCGTCCCGAAAAGCGACTTGAATATCCCGGTCCGCAGGAAAGCCTTTTGTTGGTTGAGGGCGCGGATGATTACCATGCCATCGGTTATTTGTGCGAGATACACGGCATCGAGGGGCAAACCCGCTACAAGGAGGCGGGCGGCTACGAGCGAATGCGTGAGGCATTAGATGTGCAACTTGACGAAAGCGGGTTGCGCCGCTTGGGAATTATAGTGGACGCCGACGCGGGCGTGACGAGTCGCTGGGCATCGTTGCGTGACCGTTTAACCGATGATGAATGCGGCTTCCGGCCCGAAAACGTTCCCCCAATCCACGACTCGAACGGCGCAATTCTTCGGCAGGACGGCAGGCCCACGGTCGGCGTTTGGATTATGCCCAACAACGAGGACGCGGGCGCGCTGGAAATGTTCTTGCGAACCCTTGTTCCGGGCGACGATCCGCTTTGGAACTACGCGGGTGAGTGCGTCACCAATCTGCCCGTTCTACCGGCAACCGCGTCCGACAACTGGAAAAACAAAGCGCATTTGCACACATGGCTCGCCTGGCGCGGCGACACGCCCGGCAAACCCATCGGGCAGGCGATGAACGCCCGCGACTTCGACCCGTTCGCTCCGGACGCGATGGCGTTCATGGCGTGGGTGCGTCGCTTGCTTGCCGCTTAGGGAACTTCACGCTCGCGCGTTGACAGGGCGGCGGGCGCGCGGCTACAATGACGGGGAAACCGCGCGCGTGTCGCGCGGCTTGCTTTGCCGTGCGTCGGGCGCGCGTTACAGGAAGACGCACACCGTGCGCGGTTTTATTTTGTGATTTCAATCTACAACTAAGGAGTAGTTATATCGTGGCAGCAGTGCATAATGTGACCCTGATTCGGGGCGATGGGACCGGGCCGGAGCTGGTCGAGGCCACCCGGCGCGTGCTTGAGGCGAGCCTTCTCGGAACCGGTTCGAGCTTCGCGTGGGATGTGGTCGAGGCGGGCGTGGACATCATGGAAACCGCCGGAACCCCGCTTCCCCCGAACGTGCTGGAATCGATCCGCAAAAACAAAGTCGCCCTCAAAGGCCCGATCACGACCCCGATCGGAACCGGCTTCCGGTCGGTCAATGTCGCGCTTCGCAAGGAATTGGACCTGTTCGCGTGCGTGCGCCCGTGCAAATCGTATGTGGGCGTTCGCTCGCGCTACGACAACATTGACCTCGTGATCGTGCGCGAAAACACCGAAGACCTGTACGCGGGCGTCGAGTTCCCCGTCGGCTCGCCCGAGGCCAAGCAAATCATTGACATGGCGCCCGGCAAGATCCGCCCCGACGCCGCCATCTCGATCAAGCCGATCTCGCGGTCGGGGTCGGAGCGGATTATCCGGCACGCGTTCGAGTATGCGGTGGCCAATGGTCGCAAAAAAGTGACCGCGGTCGCCAAAGCGAACATTATGAAGTACACGGATGGCCTGTTCTACGAGGTGGGCCGCGAGGTCGCCAAAGAGTTCGAGGGGCGTGTCGAGTACGATGAGTGGCTGGTGGATGCGATGTGTATGCAGCTCGTGCAAAAGCCGGAAAACTACGATGTTCTCGTGATGGCGAACCTGTACGGCGACATTCTCTCTGACCTGTGCGCCGGTCTGGTCGGCGGGCTGGGCGTGGCTCCGGGCGCGAACATCGGCATGGACACCGCGCTGTTCGAGGCGACCCACGGGTCCGCCCCGAAGTACAAAAATCAGAACAAGGTCAACCCAACCGCGATGATCTTATCCGGCCTTTTGATGCTTCAGTACCTGAAGGAAGACGCCGCCGCCGCGAAACTCGAAAAAGCGGTAAGCGACGTGATCGCCGAGGGAACGCATGTCACGTATGACATGAAGCCGGACCGCAACGACCCTACCGCCGTCGGCACCGCCGAGATGGCGGACGCGATTATCGCCAAGATGGCCGAAGCGTAGTAGAGGAAGTTAATGCCGTCCGCGTCCCTGCAAAGATGGAGAACTGCGCGCGTCGCTTCCCTCGATGAGGTGGAAGCGGCTCACGCTTCGCTTGGCGGAACGGGACGTGGGCGGCGTTACGCGACGCAACAGGTCAACTATGCTTATGTAGTATTGTTGTCGTCGCAGTTCCAAGGCTTCTGCCGCGATTTGCATTCGGAAAGTGCGCTTTATCTGTCAAGACAAGTTGCTCCCGAATCGCTACAAACAGTGTTTTTGTCAGAATTTTTGCGTGATCTGAAACTCAAAACGGGCAGTCCCAACCCAGGTAACTTAGGCGCGGACTTCGGGCGATTGGGTATAGATTTTTGGGACGCCGTAAAGAGGGAGGGCAGACGCACCCCAACGCGTAAAGCGCACTTAGAGGCTTTGAACAAATGGCGTAATGCTATCGCGCATCAAGATTTTGACCCGAGTAAACTCTTGGGAACGACAGCAAACAACGCAACCGTAAGATTATCCGACGTAAAGCGTTGGCGCGCTTCCTGTGAAGGATTGGCGATGACATTCGATGTAGCGCTACGCCGACATCTTTGTCAGCATGTCGCAGTGTTGTTAGCCGCTCCCCCATGGCATTAGACAAAAAGGAAACATTATGGCGACTTCGATAGGAGGACGTGCGACCCGATCCGAAAAACAAAAACCGCTTCCCCTTGGGACACGCCTTGTGTTCATCTATGGGGTGACGCCGCGCGAGGGCGTAATCGTCGAACATCGCGGGCCGCTCGGCCCTAATGGCGCCTTTCTCTACGGCGTCACTTTCGGCGAAGATAGTTATATCGAACTGACAACAGATCAATTTGAACTACGAAAATAGAAATCTGGCGCTTTTCTTGCCTCAGCCCGCAGACTACCATGCCGCGCTTGCCGAGGTAAACCGACTATCCGAAGCCACGCCGGGAACGGACGACTTCGACAGTCTCGATGTTTTGGCGACGCTGGTTGAGGCGTACGAGGCCCGCGTTTATCCGGTCGCGCCGCCGGACCCAATCGAGGCATTTGCCATTGCGATAAAGCGTTTGGGCCTGTCGCGCCGGGACCTGACGCCGTATATCGGGGCAAGCGGACGGGTTTGCGGGATTTTGAATCGCGAACGCCGCTTGACGCTTCCGATGATGCGCCGGTTATACGTCGGCCTTTCTATCCCGCTTGGCGTACTCGCGCAGCAATATCCGCTTCGAGCGAGCGGCGACGCGGACAGCGCCTGTCGTCCCGGTCGCAAAAACAATCAGACGCTCAAGCGGAGCGCGGCCTGAACCGGAGCGCGGCGCGGGCATTGGTTAAGAGGGTATATGGCGCTTTCGTAAATGCGCTTTGTTAGGAAATAAGGACGCGGGTTAAAACCCACGTCTGTGGGCGTTTCACGCCGGGCGTCCTACCGGACGCGGAGAAAGAGAAAAGAGCGGCAATGGCGGGCAACGGCATGTTCCGTTGCTACGTCGCTCCGCTGTTCCGTTTAGCGCTGATGTATCCGGTAGGATACCCGGCGTGAAACGCCTACAGACGTGGATTTTAACCCGCGTTCTCATTTGAACGCTGTGTTTTCGACATGATGAAACCCCCTCGCCGACGGCGCCGTTCCGCCTCGCTTTCGCCCGCCTGCACCGCGCTTTCCTTTGTTGCCGCCGCTATCGCGCCGATGGGTTGCCACGTTCCCGCCGCGCCCGCAGGGCCGCAGGCGCAAAAGGGGGTCAGCGCGCTCGCCTCTTCGCGCAAAGAGCCGCCGCCGCGAGTGGCGATACGGGCGAACACGCTCATACCGGGGCGGAGTGGGCGATTCGTGCCGAGGCCGTTCGTGATCCGAATGCGGACGGGGACGCGCTGGACGACCTTCGTGAAATTCCCCGTGGCGTTGTCGGGCGGAAGGAGGGCGAAGCGCGCGCC
>CAXUMS010000073.1:0-4526 GCA_964252165.1 uncultured Armatimonadaceae bacterium | reverse complement strand
TGCGGAACGCCCATTCTCAGGTCGGCGTCACAGTTTCCTACGACCCCGAGTACCGGACGCTCGCCTACCCGAACGGCGATGTGCCGCTCGAAACCGGGGTTTGCTCGGATGTGGTCGTGCGCGCGCTCCGGGCGGGCGGCGCGGATTTGCAAAAGCTTGTCCACGAGGATATGCGGTCGCACTTCGACACGTACCCACGCCGGTGGGGACTGCGACGCCCGGACAAAAACATTGACCACCGCCGCGTCGCGAACTTGCAAACGTTCTTCGCCCGGCGCGGCAAAACCGTGGCGGCGTCGAGCGGGCCGGGCGATTTTTTGCCCGGTGATGCGGTCGCATGGCGACTGCCGGGCGGCCTGCTACATATCGGCCTTGTCAGCGACAAGGTCGCGAGCGGAAACCGCCCGCTCGTGATCCACAATATCGGGGCGGGCGCGCGCGAAGAGGATGTTCTTTTCGCGTGGCCCGTTGTCGGTCACTACCGCTACTTCGACACCGCCGCGCGGTAAAACAAAACGGTAAAACAACAACGCGGTTTGAAACCCACGTCGTTGTTTTACCGTTTTGTTTTACCGCGCCGCTATATGGCTCCGCTTGCGTCGGCGGCGCAAGCCATCCGCGCCGCACATCACGCCGCCCAGAACCGCGAACACCGCGCCTGCGGGCGGCGTGGGCGTGACCACGACCGCATTGACATTGAAGGGTCGCGTGTCAAGCAGTTGTTGTTCGGTGGGGTTGGAGCCGCCCTGAATTGTCGCCAAACCCTGGTAGGTCGTTCCGGGCGTCGCGCTTCCGCTCAAGGACACGTTGAAAAGGTTGCCGGTATACGTCGCGTTCGCTTCCAGAAAGTCCGGCGCGAAGAACGACGTTTCGTCGCCGTCAATGGCGGCGTCGCCGTTAAAGGAAATCGCATTCAAGTACAAGCGCGCGGTGAAGTTGTTTTTCAAAGAGCCGGAAAACGTTACCGTGGAGCCGGGCGTGGCGTTGAGGCTGTCCGGGGAAATGGTAAGCAATAGTTGCGCCTGCGCGGCGGGCGCGGCGGCGGCGCACACGCCGACCAGAAGGAGAAAGGGCGCGGCGGCGGCGGCGATGGACCGGGCCGGGCGCGGCGCGCGAAAGGGGAAGGTAGTTGGCATAGGTACGTTTATTTCAAGCGATGTAGCAATGATTTACGACGAGAACCCGTGGCGCGCCCCGCGCCGCCTTTTGCGGGCAAGCGCGGCGCGCACTCGCTGATATGGGGCTACGGCAGGGTGATGCGAAGCCCGCTACTGAAGACGCCGTTCACGTACACGCCGTCCACGGACAACACGGCTCTGGTTCCGGCGGTGAGCGTTCCTGCGGGGAATGTGAGCGTTTTGGTTGCGGTTTTACCGGTAGCGATCGTTTCCACCACCGATGGCAATGTTTCCGTGGGCGTTAGAATGGTCGCGCCGCTGGTGATGCGGGCCGTGTTGACCTGCACGTTGGTCGCCGCTCCGCCGCCGTTTGCGAGCGTGAGCGTGACCGCGAAGTTCGCGCCAACCCGCGCAATCGTGTAGTTCGTCGTGACAAGCGGTTTCGCGGCGGGGGCTTCCTGCGCGGACAACAGCGGGATACGCCAGAAACCGCGCCCGTACGTCGCGACATTCACGAAGTTCGTTCCCAGCACGGCTTTGATCGCGGTACACTCCACATTCGGAAGGCCGAGCGGCGCGGTCGCGTTCGTCCAGTTCGCGCCGCCATTGGTGGACGTGAAAACGCCGCCGTCGGTCGCGGCGTAGAAAACGCTGGCCGGGCTGACCGGATCGCGGGCGATGTCGTTTAAGGGGAAGTCCGGGAGCGCGGTCGCCCCGCTTCCGCTGACACTGGCGAAGGTCGCCTGCCCGCTCGCGACCACGCCGCGATACAGGTGTCCCGTACCCGTGCCGGACAAGCCGATCAGAATGTCGTTTTTGTTGTTCGGGTTGATGGCGATGCTGGTAATGGGGCGGTTGGGAAGCGCGCCAGTCCCGTTGCTCAGTTGCGTCCAGTTCGCGCCGCCGTTTACGGTCATCCACAACGCCCCGTTGCCGGAGCCGGTGTAAATGGTATTACTGTCGCCGGGCGCGACCGCGATGGCGGTGATCGTGCCGCTCGTGGTCAGCGCCTGTCCGCCCAGGCGGTTCTCCCACGTCAGCGTACTTTCGTTATAGCGGTACAGGTAGTTGGTGCCGACATAAAAGCGTAACCCGTTCGGGTCCACGGCGGTTGTGGTGACGAAGGGCTGGTTGTCATTACCTATCGAGGGCGTGATGTTACGGCTCGAGACCCAGCCATTGTTGGTGGCGTAAGCCGTTCCGTACTGGCTGGTCGCGTACTGGTAGTTGCCGTTGGTCTGGTTGATCGAACTGCCGCCGCCGTCGCCGCCCACCACATTCTTCCACGTGGGAAGGCCCGTGGTTGCGTTCAAGCCGACCGCGACCGGGGTCGCGTTATCCTGCGCGCCGCCGATCATTTTCGCCGGGTCCGTCGGGTGCCAGTCAGCGTGGTAAATCTGCGTCAAGCCCAGCGTGAAGCTTAAGGTCGCGTCAATCGTCCATGCCGTCGCCCCGGATTGGGCCGGGTTGTACGTCACGCCGTACACGCCGCCATCGTTCCCGATCAGGAGTTTGTTCGGGTTGAGCGGACTGACCGCGATCGCGTGCTGATCGTTGTGGGTTCTCGCGCCATTGGTGTACGTGACGCCGATATCGGTCCACGCTCCCGCCGCGCCGGGCGAGCCGGAGAACGAAATCCCGCTTCCGTACAGAACATCGGTTTTCGCCGGGGGCGAACCGCTGGTAACGCTCGAAATACCGAGGGCGAGGTTGTAGTAATAGGCTTGAGACCAGTTATTGGAGGCGTACGTGCCGGTGATATTGGTCCACGAGTAGGTCGCGCCGGAAGTCAATGTTCCCTTGTAGATGGTATTGTCGAGGGTGTTTATTACGTAAACGCTTTTGAAGTCCGCCTGCGACGGCGCGACGCGGGTAAGCCTGTCGCCGCTGAACGGCGTGGCCAGGTTAATCTTCGTCCAAGTCGCGCCTTGGTTGGCGGAGCGGTATATACCGGCCAGCGCGTCGGAGTTCGCGAATGACGTAACAGCGTAGTAGTAGCGCGTTCCGGTCGCGGGATCCTTGACGCCCGCGCGCACATCACTCCATTCCACATCGCCGCCCTGCGTGTCCGCCGCCGCCCATGTCGCGCCGCCGTCGGTCGAGCGGAACAGATGACCCGCCCCGTATACCACAGTGCGACCCGTCGCGGCGACGATAATTTGCGGGTTGTCCGGGTCAATCGCGATTGAAGAAACCGCCGCTTTGGGGAAGATCGTTGCGCCTACGCGCGCCCATGTGCGCCCGGCGTCCGTGGATTTCATCACGCCGCCCGTGTAGCCTCGACCATTATTGCCGTCGTAGTCGCCCAGGCCGACATAAACAATGTTCGCGTTCGTGGGGTCAACCGCGACCGCCGACGTGTACAAAAAGTCGAAGCCGTCGCCGAGCGCGAACCAGTCTCTGCCGTTGTTCAGCGTTTTCCAAACGCCGCCGCCCGCCGTCGCGATATAGGCGATATTGTCGTCGTTCGTGGCGAACGCGGCCCCATTCACGCGCCCGCTGGTCGCGGAGCCTATCGGCCCGTAGTACGTTTGGTAGGGAACCGGCAGGTTGCGCGGACCGACATATTCCCAGCGGGTTTGCCGCGCGACGGCCAGCGCCATCGGCCCGATCTTCGCGCCGTTCGGGTTCAGCGTTCTCGCCGTGCGCGGGTTCCAATCGGCGGCGGGCATCTTGCTTCGCGCGTCGGCGGCGCGCACGTACGCATCGCTGTCAATCGAGTCGTACGGGTAGGCGCGCTCGCGAAGCCGGTACAAGTACGATTCCAGATATTCGGGAACGCCGCTTTTGCGCTCGCGCTCTTCTTCGCTCCCGCCCGCCTCGCCGCCGCCTGGCTTGGCCTCGCCCTTTTTTTCCTCCGCTTCCTCCGCCGCTTCTTTCGCTTCGGCTTTGAGATGTTCCATAAAGGCTTGTAGCCGCTTCACCGACGTAAACGGCGACGCGTCGGGGCGTACGGGAACCACGGGTTGCGGGGCTTTAACCGCCGCCGCCGTTTTTTTTACGGTCGGCGCGGCCTTTTTTTGTTGCGCCGCCGCCGGGCCAGCGACAGCGGCGATCAAGGCGAGCGCGGACGCGGACGAAACAACAAAGCCGCGTCCGCCCAAGCCGTTGTTTACGCGGCGACTCTCTAAAGTTGCGGGGAAGCGGGAAGGGGCGGCGGGGCGAGTAAAGCGATAAAACGCCATAAACATTTCTTTCTTTATGAACGACGGAAGCAAGAAAGCGACAGCGACAAAACAAAGTCGCTATAAGCGACGCGGAATAGGTCGCTTGTGACCACGCCGCCGTATCCGCGGCGATATATTAGTTTAAGTCGCTTTAGGATAGGCAAAAAACGCGCTTTTGTCAATGAGCCGCATTATTCTCCGTAGTTTTCCGTCAGGTCGCTTGCCGATGTTTTTATCGGCA
>CAXUMS010000072.1:5076-22717 GCA_964252165.1 uncultured Armatimonadaceae bacterium | reverse complement strand
TGACTGGGACGCGATCGCGAACCAGTACCAGAGCGCGTACGACGACGCGGTGACCGTCCAGCGCGCCCGGAACAGCGGCGGAGCGTCGTCGGTTGCGGCGGCGACGCCGGGGAAGGCGGCGGTGTAATGCCTCCGGTCGCCCCGCCCGAAATCGTAAACGCCGCGCCGCCGCGGCGCGCCAACAAGGGTGCGTCCGGCGCGGCGGCGCCGACGCTGTGCATGGTGCATAACGCGGTCGGGACGCAAAACGCCATCGCCAAAGTCGCGATGAGCGGCGTGCGCGAAGCCCTAAGCGCGGGCTGGCGCGTAACCGTGGTCGCGGATGAGTTAGACGAGTCGCTCCGGGGCGAGGTCGAATGGCTGCCGCTGTACGTGCCGCCGCGCTTGTTTCTGGTGCAATGGCTGGTCGCGCGGCCCACGATTCGCGCCGCGATGCGGGGGCGCACGTTCGACGTTTTGCATGTCCATCAGGCGCAGGTCGCCGCGCTCGCCGATGTGATGCAGTGCCATTTTCTAACGCGGCGCGCGTGGGAACAGGATTGTTTGGAAAGCCGTCCGGGGTTCGGACCCGCCGTGGTTCGCGCTCAGCAGTTGGGCGTTTTGCGAGCCGAGGATTTTTATTACCGCCATTGGAACCCGCGCACCCGAATGCTTTTCAACAGCGAGCGGACCCGGCAGGATTTTCACCGCTTGTATGGCGCACCAACCCGCGAGCGGACGTTCTTATTACCCGTGCCGCCCATACGCTTCGCAGACGATGCGGAACAGACCGAAGCGCGCCGCCGGATCTTTGGCGAGGCCGCGCCGCGCAGGTTGATCGTCGGCTTTTTGGGCGGGGTGGATGAGCGCAAAGGCTACCGCCGCGCGGTCAAGGCGGTCGCCGACGATGGGGATTTGTTTTTGCTGATGGGCGGCTTGTACAGCGAAACGTTCACGGCCCCGGAACTCGGCGACCGGCTTAAAACGCTCGGGAAACGGACAGGGCCGGATTTGGATGATTTCTACGCCGCCTGCGATGTGGTCGTGGTTCCGTCGCTGTATGAGCCGTTCGGGCTGGTCGCGACCGAGGCCGCCGCGCGGGGCGTTCCGGTTCTCGCGTCGCCCGAAGTCGGGGCGTTGCCGCATCTTTTGGGGTACGGGGCCGGTACGGCGTGGCCGGACAATGCGCCGCTTGGCCCGCTTGCGCGCGAGGCCGTGGCCTGCCGGGACGCGCTTCGCGCAGGCGCGCGTCGCATGGGCGAAGACCTATCCGAGCGGCGTCAGGGGGAAGCCCTGATCGGCGTTTATAACGAAGTGTTACAGGAAAAGCGTCAGGCGTCAGGGCGAAACGGATGAAAGCGAACGCTGACCGCCCGTCCGGCGCCGGAACGTCGAACGCCGCCGCTGTATATGAAAGGTTATTGGCGACGAACGCGTCGATGAAGCCGACTCACGCGAACAACGTAAACCGCGTCAAAAAGGTTGATCTATCATGCGAGTAAACGCTTATATATTAACTGCTGATCCCGCCTGGATAGAAGCAAGTATTTTGTCTTACTATGATATAGTTGACAAAATAATAGTTTCGTTCGACGAATCACGTCTCAGTTGGACGGGCAAACCCATCGCCGTGGACGAGTGTTTGCAACGGCTACGCGCGATAGACCGCGACAACAAAATGCGTTATAGCCCCGGTCATTTCGCCCGGTCTAACCAAACGCCGATGCACAACGATACGTACCAACGCCAGTGCGCGCTCGATGAAGCGAGCCAGGGAGCGGACTGGGTTTTACAGTTAGACACCGACGAAGTCATGGCAAGCAACGAGGTTTTTCGGCGTTGTTTGCGCGAAGCCGATGCGCGCGGGCGCACCGCCCTGAATTTCCCTTCAATTTGGCTGTACAGCCGCATCCGGGGCGCGTGGTTCCTGGAGCATGGCGAGCGCGGGTGGAAGCGAGCGGCGAATTACCCCGGACCGCTTGCGGTTAAAGCGGGAACGCGCCTTGTTCTGGCCCGGCGCCCGGAAGGAACCCATTATCATGTGGACCTGTCGCGAGAAGGAAGCTGGGCGCGAGTGCCAAGCGGAATCAACGTGGACGAAGTGATCGAGGCCCGAAGCGCGGTGTACCATCTTTCATGGATACGAAGCGAGGAATGGCTTCTGCGAAAGTTCTCGAACTGGGGTCATGCCGATGACCGCGACTGGCATCCCGAAGTGGTCCGCTGGGTCAAGGTAACCAAGCATCCCCTTTTGTCCACTGTTTCCAGCCAGTTTGAACGCGGCGATAACAAGCGGCACCTGCGATTGGTGCAACTGCCGCCGCAGGTCATGCGCTGTATACAGCAGAGCGGAATTTAACGGCCCGGCTCGGACTTTACCGATATGACGGAAAACGACAAACAACAAGGGGAAAGCGCGGTCAGGGCAGGCGATTCCTATGACATCGTCCATATCTCGATGGAGGATTGGGAAGGCGTGTGGCGGCGCAACCAGCCGGTCGCGACCGAGTTTGCACGCCGAGGCGCGGCGGGTGGGCGGCGCATTTTGTATGTCGGTCTGGCCATTGACGTGTCGCACGCGCTCCGCAAGGGCAAATGGCAGACTATCCGGCACGCCCTGCGAGGCGCGGCCCAACCGCCCGCCGTGCCGGAAGCGGAAAACGTATTTTTGCTTAAGCCAGTGAAGTGGCTCCCCAACACGCTCCGATGGGGTCGCGCGTTTAATCAATGGCATGAACTGCGGCAAATCAAGCACGCCTGCCGAACGCTTGGAATTAAAATCCCGGTTTTGTGGATGAACCCGCATTATGCGCTTCATTTGGTGGGAAAACTGAGCGAACGCTTATCTGTTTACGATATAGGCGATGACTGGACGATCCCCAACCAGAAAGAGTGGTTGCGACGACTAACGATCTGGCAAGACGCGGAGTTGTGTCGCCGGGCGGACGTGGTAATCGTGGTGTCCGAGCATCTGTACGAACTGAAGAAAAACCTCGCGCGTCGCCTGCATCACATCCCGAATGGCGTGTACACCGACCGGTACACGGCCATTCAGGAGCGCACCACGCTTAGTCCTCATCCCATTACCGCAGAGTGGGAGCGTCCTGTGCTGGGTTACACCGGCACCCTCCATGCGGAGCGCGTGAACGTGGACATGATTTTGAATCTGGCGCGCGGCCTTCAAAAAGGAACTGTCGCCCTGGTCGGGCCAAGCCTTCTAGACGCCCCGACAACAAAACTGTTGGAGGCCGAGCCGAATATCCGACTGACCGGCGCGGTTCCATTCGCCGAGATGCCGCGCGTGATGAACGCGTTCGATGTGTGTATCGTGCCGCACGTCGTCTCCGCGTTCACGGAAAGCCTTAGCCCGCTCAAACTGTACGAGTATCTCGCGTCCGGACTGCCCACGGTGTCCACACCGATCAGCGGGTTTCGCGATCACCCGGAATTTGTGTATCTGGCAAGCGGGGATGCGGAGTTCCGTGCCGCGATTGAAACCGCGTTAAACGAGGACAAGAGTTTGCCCGCGCGTCGGCAGGAGCGCGCCCGCGCGTATTCGTGGGACGCGCGTATGGACGCAATCGAGGCCGCTCTTGCCGATGCGCTTGCGGAGAAACCCGTGACATCGCCCGTTTCCGCGACTGCGGCGACAACGACGGTCGCGGGCAAGTCGGGGGAACGGCGCGCGCTATGAGTTCGGTAGAAACGATAAACGCGTCCGATGCGGTGGCGACGGCTCCGAACGTAGCCGCCCCGCGCCCGTCGCTGTTGCAACGCGCATTACCCGCGCTGGGGCGGCGATTCCGGCTTTGGGCGGCGCGGGCGCGCTACGGGCGGGCGCGCTTTGGCGCGGGGTGTGATATTCGGCCCGGTTTGGAACTTCGGATGGGAGCGGGAGCGCGCGTTTCGTTTGGCGCGGACTGCGTGCTGGACCGAAATTTGGTCGCCGAATGCGCAGGCGCGCTTGAGGTGGGAGACCGTACTATCTTCGGGCATCATTGCACGCTCGCCGCGCGCGAATCTATCATTATCGGGCCGGATTGTTTGATCGCGGAGATGGTGTCCATCCGCGACCACGATCACCGATTTGATCGTTTGGACATTGTTACGCGCGAACAGGGGGCGGTGTGCGCGCCGGTCCGTATCGGGCGCAACGTGTGGATTGCGGGCAAGGTGACCATCGTCAAGGGCGTCACCATCGGCGACAACGCCGTGATCGGCGCGCATGCCGTGGTCACGAAAAATATACCGGCGAACGCGGTCGCGGTAGGAATCCCGGCGCGCGTGATACGGATGCGCGGCGGCGACGAGCGAAACGGCGTAAACGGCGCGAACGGGAACGGCGAGAACTAATGAACAGCACGGCAAGCGGCGCAACTGAAAACCGAACCGCGATAAACGTTTTTGTCGCCGAGCCGCTTGCCGCCCCGACGATTTCCGCGATTATCATCAGTTACAACACCCGCGACATGACGCTGGATTGCGTCCGCACGTTTTTGGACAATGTCGCCGAGATGCCTGCCGAAGCGGTTGAGGTGTTTGTTGTAGACAACGCCTCGACCGATGGTAGCGCCGACGCCATCCGTGACGCCTTTCCGCAACCCCATGTTCACGTCATTGCGAACCGCGAGAACGCGGGCTTTGGCGTCGCCAATAACCAGGCGATGGAGCGCGCGACCGGCGAGTTTTTCCTTTTGCTCAACAGCGATGCGTTTCCGAAACCCGGCGCCGTTAGCGCTTTGATCGACGCGCTCCGCGTCCGCCCCGATGTCGGCGTGATCGGGCCGCGCCTTTTGAACCGCGACGGCTCGCTGCAACCGTCGTGGAACGAGTACCCATCGCCGCGTCTCGCATGGGAAAACCACCTTTACCTGTCGTCCCTGCGGAACAAACTGACGCGCGGCGCGAGCGGTTTAACTGAACCCAAAGCGGGCGAGAATGGCCTTGCCATCTTAAAAAACTACTTTCTGAGCGGCGCGTGCCTTCTGGTCCGCCGCGCCGCATACGAGCAGATCGGCGGGTTTGATCCGCGCTTCTTTTTTTACTACGAGGAAGCCGACTGGGAGAGTCGTATGGAGCGCGCGGGCTGGCGAATCGCGTATGCGCCGCACGCCGAAACGCGGCACTTGCACGGAACCAGCGGCGGTAAGAATCGCCTGCAGTTCACGGTGAGCGCGTTCACGGGCCGCGATTATTTCGTCTGGAAGCATCACGGTTTGGGCGGCCTTTTGAACTATCGCGCCGCCGTTTCGTCCGGATTTCTGGTTGGTCTGTTGCGCTTCGGGCCGCCCGCCCTTCTATCAAAAGATAAAGACTCGGTCGCCAAATTCGCGCTTGCCGTCAACAAGCGCGTTTGGGCGCGACAAAACCGCGAATGGTACCGCAACGAGGTAACGACGACTACGCCATCCGCTCCCGAAGCGCCCAAAGGAACCCAGCAAAATGCCTGAAAACGCCGTTCCTGACATCCCAATCGTTTCGGCGATTATCGTGAGTTACAACACGCGCGCGATGACGCTGGAATGCATCCGCACGTTGCTCGAAAACGTCGAAGGCATCCCGTCCGAGGTGTTTGTCGTGGATAACGCCTCGACCGACGGAAGCGCGGACGCGGTCAGCGACGCCTTTCCGCAGCCCAACGTTCACGTGATCGCGAATGAGGAAAATGTGGGCTTCGGTGCGGCGAACAATCAAGCGATGGCGCGGGCGACCGGTCGGTATTTTCTTCTTTTGAACAGCGATGCGTTTCCGAAGCCCGGCGTGGTGGGGGAGTTAATCAACTATCTGGAAGCGCACGAGGCCGTGGGCGGGGCGGGGCCGCGCTTGCTAAACGGCGATGGAACGTTGCAGGTGTCCTGTTTCCGTTTTCCGTCGCCGTCGCGGGCGTGGCTGGAAAATTTGTGGGTGTCGTCGGTTCTGCCCAATCACCCCATCGTCGGCGATTACCGGCAATGGGCGCATGATCGCGAGCGCAATGTGGATTTTGTCACCGGCGCGTGTTTGCTACTCCGGCGCGAGGTATACAAGAAGACAGGCGGCTTCGACGAGGAGTTTTTCATGTATTCCGAAGAAACGGACTGGCAAAAACGCATCCGCAAGGCGGGCTGGCAAATCGCCTTTACGCCGTCCGGCGAGGTAACGCATCTGGGCGGCGCGAGCGGGGCCGCCGAGGCCGCCCGCATCAACCGTCACTTTTTCACCAGTCTAGACCGCTACGAGCGCAAGCACCACGGCGTTCTCGGGCTGGTTTCCCTGCGCGCCGCGATGACGCTGGGCTGTTTCCTGCGGGCGGTCGCATGGAGCGCGGTGTGGGGGGCGTTCCCGCGCCGCCGCGCGCAGGCGCAAAAAAAAGCGCGCTTGCAGGCATGGCTGTTTGTCCGGCAGGCGACGCACTGGCGCGGTTTGGCCACGAATAACGCTGAGGGGGCGCAACGATGAGCGGCGCGCCCTTCTCGCAACATCAAGCCGCGCCGTCGCCTACGCCGTCGCCCGCCGCCGCGTTTGATGTGGGACGCGCTAAAGCGTCCGGCGTTTGGGGGCCGCTCGTTTGCCTTGCGGTTCTGATCGGCGTCGCCGCTCTGGTAACGGTGGCCGGTTTGGCGCGCCCCCTTATCGCGGTCGGCGTCGTGTACGCGGTCACGTTCTGGTTTGTCGCGCTCAAGCGCCCCGACATCGCGCTACTATTGATATTCGCCACGGCCCCGGTCCAAAACGACCTTTCCGGGGGAGGCGGCGCGGCCCGGTTTTCGCTTGCCGAGATTAACCTAATTCTCGCGGTTCCCGTCATGGTGATCGGGGCGATTACGCAAAAGCGCATTTTGTCACTTGGCCCGCTCACGCTCCCGATGGCTCTGCTGTTCGCCGTTTCGATTATCGCGACGCTGTACCACTGGCGCGGCACGCCCGCCGCGTTGTCGCTGGCGCAGATGTTCCAGTACCTAATACTGACGGTTTTGCTGTTCTCGACCTTCGCGCGGCGGTTGGAGGATATGACGCTCGCCCTGAACGGCTTGATCGTGGTCGGGTTGTTTCTCGCCCTTTTAGGACTTGCGAGCGGCTCGAACTATATTTTGGGCCTGCACAAAAACGGCGTTGGGGCGTCCATCGCCTGCGCGATTATCGTGGCGGCGGAGCGCTGGCTCGCGGAAACCAACGGGCGACGAAAAAACATTTACCTCGTTGTTCTGGGGATTCTTGCGGCGGGTTTGATATTTACCCTTTCGCGCGGGGCGTGGCTGACCGCGCTCGCCGGGTTTGTTTTTGTGGGCGCGTTTCGGCGGCAGTTCTCGCTGATGGGGCGCGTCCTGCTCGCCCTGATTCCGATAATCGCTTTGTGCTGGTATTTGCTTCCAAGCGACTCCAAAGAATATGCGCTGGGCTTTGACAGCAAGCGGCAGAATATCGCCGACCGGTACAAGTCCGTGGACTTCGCGCTGGATAGATTTCATGAAAGCCCGCTCTTAGGCTCGGGCGTGGGCCTGCGAAAAGAATACGATGCGACCAATGTGGTTTATCTGACGCTCGCGGAAACCGGCGTCGTCGGGATGGCGGCGTTCGTGATTTTGCACATCGCGTTTTTCCGCATGATCATCGCGGCGCGGCGGCAAATCAGGCCGGACGAGCCGCTGTATTCATTTCTCGCTTTGGGCGGCGCGCTCATGCTGGGCAAATTAATCCACGGCATGGTGGACCATTATTGGAGTCGCGGCGACACGATGATCACGTGGGCCGCCGTGGGTATGGCGCTGGGCGTCCATGTGGCTATCGCGCGCCGCGCCCGCCGTTTGGTCTTGCTTCATCAACAAACCGCGTTGTCACTCGCCCCGAGCGCGACAACAGCGGCGGTCACGAGTCAAAGCCGCGTGCGCCTTTCAGCGGCGCCTGTGGCGGATTTGTAGAAAATTTTTATAAGTATTTATACGTGTTTTTTCGTGTAGAAGGGCGCACGCGCGCGCGGCGCCTGTTACTGTTATACGTGGTGGTTTGTAAAAGGACTGTGGACGCGAAAATGAAAGTTGCGCTTGTTTATCAAGGGTGTCACCGGCGAGGCGGCGTGGAGCGGCTGGTTTGGGAGGCCGCCCGCTATCTTGCGGCTCAGGGGCATGCCGTGCATATCTTCGCCCACGAGTGGGATGAGGTGGACGCGCCCCGGAGCGGGAGCGGCTCGCTGACGTATCACCACGTCCCGGTCGGACCGGTTGGACCGGACGGCGTGCGCTGGCTTCGCTTCTTCGCCAATAGTACACAGCAGGCGCGGCGTGAGGGCTACGACGTTTTGAACAGCCACGGCGTTTTTTGCCCTCTCGGCGGGGTTCACTGGGCGAACAGCGTTCACCAGGCATGGCTGAAGCGGAGCGGCGATCACCACGGGAAGGTGTCCGTCCGTTCGCTTCGTCGCAAACTCAATCCGCTTCATAAAATTATTGTCGGTCAGGAGAAGCGGCATTTTCAGGGTGGCGGCAACGGTTACCAAAAAATAATCGCGGCGAGCGCGCAGGTCAAAACCGACCTGAACGTGCTGTACCAGACGCCCGAGCAAGATATTACCGTCATCCACAACGGCTTAAATCAGAACACGTTTAACCCGGAACAGCGTTTATCGCGGCGGGAAACCGAGCGGGCGCGGCTTGGCATCAAACCGGACGACACCGCGATGCTGATGGTCGCAAACGAACTCGACCGCAAGGGGCTTCCCGTTTTGCTCGCGGCGATGCGGCAACTGCGCCGCCCGGACCTAAAGCTCGTTGTCGCCGGACGCGCGCCGTACGGGGCGTATGTGCCGCGCGTCGCCGCACTGGGCTTGTCGGATCAGGTGCAGTTTGTCGGCTCGTCGTCCGATGTCGCGGGCTTGCACGCCGCCGCCGATTTCTTCGCCCTGCCCACGCAGTACGAGGCGTTTTGTCTGGCGATTTTAGAAGCGCTCGGAAGCGGCTTGCCGGTATTGACCACCACGGTTCCGGGCGCGGGCGACACGATCCGCCCCGGCGAAAATGGCCTCCTTATCAACGACCCGCTCAGTACGGAAGAAACCGCGCGCCATATCGAAACGCTCCTAAACGATAAAACCGCCCGCGCCCGTATGCAGGCGGGGGCGTCGCCGAGCGTCGCCGAGTACCACTGGGACAAGATCTTCCGCCGCTATGAGACGATCTTGTTCGAGCAGGCGTCGGCGACAGCGGGAACGACAACGGGTGCGCCGGTTGCGCCCTTGAACGCCGTACAGGGTGCGGCGGCGGGGGCAAGGCAATGAAAACGGATTCGCCCGCTTCGGTCGTATTGTTCACGGACTCGGATGTATTCGCCGGGACCGAACGGCATATGCTGGACCTTGCGCGCGGCTTGCGCGGCGATAATGTGCCGGTTCTGCTCGCCTGCCCCCGCCCGTCCGCGCTGGGCGACCGGGGCGAGGCGGAAGGCTTCCGGGTCGTTCCTATCGCCAAAGGCGGCCTGATAGATACAAGCGCGATCAAAACGTTGCGCGGCTTGCTTCAAACCGGCGAGGCGGGCGTTATCCACGCCCACAACGGGCGAACCGCTTTGTCCGCCGCCGCCGCCGTCCGGCTTGCGGGGGCGGGTTGCTGCGTTCTGACCCAGCACTTTCTCGAACCGGCGCGCGCCGGACGCGGCGGCATTGCGGGCCTGTTATACAACGCCGCGCATAAATGGGTAAGTCATAATACGAGTGAATTTATCGCCATCTCGGAGGCGGTCGCGAGCGAGATGCGAGAGCGCGGCGATGCGCCCAATGAGCGTATTGTCGTGATTCCTAACGGTATTACCGAGCCGGATACAGGCGGCGCTTCCGACGCGGATACCGCGCAACTGCGGCGCACGCTGGGCGTGCCGGACGGCGGAGCGTTGATTGTCTGCGCCGCCCGTTTGGAGCGGGAAAAAAATGTGGGCGCTCTTGTGGACGCGTTCGCCTTTATGAGCGACGCCTATCCCCATGCGGTTTGCGTAGTCGCGGGCGAAGGCTCTGAGCGGGCCGCCCTGGAAGCGCGGATTGGGGCGCAGGGCTTGGAAAAACGAGTACGGCTTTTAGGCTTCCGAGATGACGTTCCCGCATTGATACAAGCCGCCGACCTGTTTGTTCTGCCAAGTCTTGCCGAACCATTCGGTCTGGTGTTGCTGGAAGCGATGGCGCTCCGAAAGCCGGTTATCGCCACGAATGCAGGCGGACCGCGCGAGATTGTCGCCCAGGATGAAACCGGCTTCTTGGTCACGCCCAATGACTCCGGCGCGCTTGCCGGGGCTTTGGTTCGTTTGCTCGCTGATCCCGTTCTGGCAAAGCGTATGGGCGAGGCGGGACGGCGACGTTATGAAGCGAACTTCACCGCCGAGCGCATGGCGCGGCAAACGTGCGCGGTTTATGAACGGGCCGCCTCGCGCGAACGGCGACCCGCCCACTCGACCGTTCCCGTGACATCTCAGGGCAACAGCGCGCTTTAACCAAACGCGTTTTGCAGGTTAAAGGTAGCAACGACGCTTTCCAGGATTTGGTTGAATAGTTTGGAAAAAACTAAGAAATTGGCGCAGAACGGAAGACCGCGACCAACCCCGCTGAGGATATAGCGGATATATAGGGATCGCCTCTGAGGGACAACGCAGACCTGTCAGAGTGACCTACTGTTGTTTCTGTTGAAAGGTTACATCGGAAATGCGAGTTTTATTAATTTCACACACCTGTCAATCCCAAGTGGAAGGACAGCCGAAAGCGCAACTGCTCGGGGCCATACCCGGCGTTGACCTTCACGTACTGACACCCAACCGGTGGCGCGAGTACGGCGTGTGGCGTCGGCCTTCGCCGCCCGCGCGCGGCGAAGCGACGTTCAGCCTCCATATGGGACGTGTCGCCTGCCCGTGGATGGGTCCTGCGCAGTCGTATATGCACTTCTACCCCGGTTTGCCGCGCCTGCTTCGGCGGTTAAAGCCCGACATCATTGATATCTGGGAGGAACCCTGGGCGCAGGTTAGCGCGCAGGCGTGCTGGCTACGAAACCGCTTGCTGCCAAACACGAAAATTGTGTCGGAAACCGAACAGAACATCAACCGAACGTATCCGGCCCCGTTCGAGAACTGGCGCGCGTACACGCTGGCGAACGCGGACTTTGTCGTAGGGCGGAGCGAGGAAGCCGTACGTGTGGTTCGGGCCAAAGGCTATAGCGGGCCTGCCGAATCGGTCGGCAATGCGGTTAATACCGCTATGTTCCGTCCCCTTGATCGGGCGGAGTGCCGCCGCGCGCTGGCGCTTTCCGGTTTCGTCGCCGGGTATGTGGGACGCCTGGTGGAGGAAAAAGGATTGATGGATATGGTGGACGCCCTGGTGGCGCCCGCTTGCCCGCCGTCCGCGAACTTGCTGTTCGTCGGGGCGGGACCGTTCAAGACCGCTCTCGAAGAGCGCGCCGCCGTGCTTGGCAAAAGCGACCGGGTGCGCTTCCTGCCGCCGCGCCCCCTATCCGAGTTGCCGCAGGTAATGAACGCCCTGGACGTTTTGACGTTGCCATCGCGCACCACGAAAACTTGGAAAGAGCAATTCGGACGCGTCATTATCGAGGCGCACGCCTGCGGAACGCCCGTAATCGGGTCGGACAGCGGCGCGATACCGGAAGTGGTGGGACGCGGCGGCTTGATCGCGCCCGAGTCCAATCCGGGCGAACTCGCCCTGCGCTACGCAAGCCTTGCGAGCAACCCGGAACGCGCCCGCGCGATGGGCGAAACGGGCAGACGCCGGGTAGAAGATTGCTACACATGGGGTCAGGTCGCCGCACGTATGCATGAGATTTACCAGAGCGTGTCTCGTCAGCGGCGCAACCCCATAAGCGCCGGGAGAATCCAGTTCCATGAGATGCCTGGGTAACTCCCCACGCGGGCAACGACATCGCAAGCGCGTCGTTTGGGTTCGCGCGTTTAAAAGCGTCAATGAAAACAAAATTCATTTACGACAAGATCGCTTCGATTCGACGCAGGAAGAAGCAAAATGAGTACAAACAAAGGTAGCGGCGCTTCTGTTAATTCCGCCCTGCCAAAAACCGAGAAGAAACAAAAAACATTGCGGGTCGCTATCGTGCATGATTATCTGGCGCAGGCGGGCGGCGCGGAGCGCGTGGTCGAGGCCATGCATGAAATCTGGCCGGACGCCCCTATCTACACCTCCGTGTACGACGCCGACGCAACGTTGTCCTCGTTCAAACAGATGGACATTCGTACGTCGTTTTTGCAGAAATGGGCCGGTAGCGCCCGCCTGCACAAATGGGCCTTGCCGCTGTACCCGCTCGCCTTCGAGCAGTTCGACTTGTCCGGCTATGATGCCGTGGTTTCCAGCACGACCGGATTCGCCAAAGGCGTTATCACCGGCCCGGAAACGTGCCATGTTTCCTACTGCCACACGCCCGCCCGCTTTGCCTGGCGCTACCACGAGTACGTCGCGCAGGGCGGCTACGGACGTATGACACAGCGCATCCTGCCCCTTATCACGCATCACCTGCGCAACTGGGACTACCAGAGCGCCCAGCGCGTGGATCACTTTGTCGCCAATTCGTTCAACACGGCCCGCCGCATACGCAAGTTCTATGGTCGGACCTCGGATGTTATCCACGCTCCGGTGGATGTGTCGCGCTTTCAAATCGCCGCTCGCCCCACGGCGGATTATTACCTCGTTGTCGCTCGCCTTGTCGGCTACAAACGGGTTGCGCTTGCGGTCGAGGCGATGAGCCGGTTGGACTTGCCGCTCAAAATCGTCGGAACCGGACCGGAGGAAGCGCGGCTTCGTGCGCTTGCCGGGCCATCGGTTCAGTTCCTGGGACGTGTCGCCGATGCGGAGGTGTCAAACCTTTTGGCGAACTGCCGGGCGTTGTTGTTTCCCGGCGAGGAAGACTTCGGAATCACGCCGCTCGAAGCGATGGCCTGCGGGCGTCCCGTGATCGCGTTCCGCGCCGGGGGCGCGCTGGAAACTGTGGCGGACAACCAAACCGGAACGTTTTTCGACGAACTGACGCCGGATTCGTTTATCGAGGCGGTGGAGCGTTTGGAATCCTTGAAGCCTTTCGACCCGCTTTGCTTGCGCGCGCATGCGGCGACATTCGATGTAAAACTTTTCCAATCGCGGATTTGCGCTTTGGTGGAAAATCGGGTCGCGGAGCAACGCGCCGTGTACGCCGCGATCAGCAGTCCCGCCGCTCCCGCCGTCGCCGAATTGTCTTCCTCTTTGTCCGGTTCGGAGCGGCGCCCAAGCGCGCCCCCGGCGACCAGCCCTGACCGCATCGAAACCGCTTCCCGGCGCGCCACTCCGACCGGGACCGAAGCGCTCGCGCGTTAGTTTGAATTCAACCGGGTCGCTTTGTTGCCCCCTATTAAAAACGCGACATAGCGGATGCGTTTGGCGGCGCCGCTTCCCTGGTAGAGTACGAACACGCCTTTGCGATAATGCGGCACGCCCCACAGGAAAAGGGGGAACCCGTGGAAGGCGGTCGGTTTATCTATAACATGACCCAAATGAACCAGCCCGCCGAACTTGCCGAACCAAGCCATCTGTTTACGCCGCTCACGTTGCGCGACGTGACCTTTCGTAATCGCATTGCGGTTTCGCCGATGTGTCAATACAGCAGTGAAGACGGCTTCGCGAACGACTGGCATTTCGTCCATTTGGGCAGTCGCGCCGTGGGCGGAGCGGGCCTCGTCATCAGCGAGGCGGCGGCGGTGGAGGCGCGGGGGCGGATCAGCCCGCAAGATCTCGGCATCTACAAAGACGAGCATATCGAGCCGCTTCGCCGCATCAACCGCTTCATGCACGAACACGGCTCTGTAGCGGGCGTTCAGCTCGCCCATGCGGGCCGCAAGGCAAGTACGCGTCGCCCGTGGGAGCGCGATAAATCGGCGCTTGTCGCCGAGGCGGAAGGCGGTTGGCGACCGGTCGGCGCCAGTTCCCTCGCCTTCGCTCAGGACTACGCCACCCCGACCGAGCTTTCCGAAGACGACATCGCAAGCGTCGTGCGCGCGTTCGGCGAGGCGACGAAGCGCGCTTTGGCGGCGGAGTTTCAGGTGATCGAACTACACGCCGCGCACGGCTATCTCTTGCACGAGTTTGTTTCACCGCTTTCCAATCAGCGTACTGACCGCTACGGCGGCGGCTTCGAGAACCGCACTCGCATTGTGCGCGAGGTCGTGGAGGAAGTGCGGCGTCACTGGCCCGAGCGCTTACCGCTTTTTGTCCGCTTTTCCGCAACCGACTGGATAACGGGCGGCTGGGATGTTCCGCAGTCCGTGGAGCTGGCGAAAATGTTGAAGCCGCTGGGCGTGGACCTTGTGGACTGCTCCTCGGGCGGCAACGTTCCCAAAGCGCCCATACCCGTCGGGCCGGGTTACCAGACAGCGTTTGCCCATACGCTGCGGCGCGAGGCGGGAATCGCAACCGGCGCGGTCGGCATGATCACCTCGCCCCATCAGGCGGACCACATTATCCGCACCGGCCAGGCCGATCTCGTCCTTCTCGCCCGCGAACTGCTCCGTGACCCCTACTGGCCCGCACGCGCCGCGAAGGAATTGGGACAAGACGTTCCCGCCCCCGTGCAATACGCGCGATCCTGGTAAGCGGCGGCGCGGCCCGGAGTTTCCGCGCCTCGTCGCCCGCCCTTCTACAGCGGATGCGGAAGCGGCAAACCGTCTGCGGACACCGGCGCGGGCGGGCGGGGCGACGGTGATAGTGTGACACCGTGCGCAGTCTCAATCTCCTTGCGCCGCTTGATCAGCAGGGCCTTTATCTTGACCCGGAACTCTTCGGGAACCACGCCGTAGGCGCCAGTGCGCTTCGCCCCCGCCAGTTGAAGCGTGCCGGAGCGAGACCAATAGCGGTAGTCTGGTGAGTAGTCGTAGGCGATAGAATCGAAGCCGCCCGCCTTGGTGAGATAAAAGGTGTAATCGTAAATCGTCTGCGGTTTTGTAGCGCCTGCTGGTAAAGGCTTTGTTTTTCGCAATAGCAGCAACAAGTCTTTGTTTTCGCTGTCCGACAAAGCCACATCCGGTTTCCCTCCATCGGTGACAAGACCGCGATCAACGGAACCATCGGGGCCATCAAAATGCCGGGGGTTGATACGAACTACCTCCGCTATTTGCATGGCGGCGACGGTGGTATAGGGCAAGCGGACGTCGCGAAGATGCACCTGCTTTTCTTGTCTTTTCAGGAAGGCTTGGTGCGCCCTCAGCCATTGGGCGCGTGCAACGAAAAGCGCGGCGAAAGCCACCAAAACCACAATTAGAACCGTCCGAAGCAACGGGGTGGATTGCGCTCGCTTGTTGCGCGGTGTTGTAATTGCCACTAATTTCACCTTCTATTTAGGTCGCATTAGAAGGCTGGATTGGCCTCCTCTCTACCCCTTTTACTGCGGATGCGGAAGCGGCAAACTGTCCTGCGACACCGGCGCGCTCGGGCGTGGCGACGGCGACGGCGCGATCCTGTGCGCGGCTTCAATTTCTCTGCGTCGCTTGATGAGCAGGGCCTTTACCTTGACCCGGAACTCTTCGGGGACCACACCCCAGGAAAAGTCTTGTTTGTACTGCGCTTCTTGGATAATGCCGGAACGAGACCAGTAGAAGTAAGAAGGCGGGCGCTGAAATCGAATATCATCCTTGCCAGCCGCTCTGGCAAGATAAAGTGTATAGTCGTGATGTTCTTGTGGCTTAACGGCGCCTGGCGGTAAGGGTTTTGTTTGGCGAAGCAACAACAACAGGTCTTTATTCTCGCTTGCCGACAAAGCCACATCGGGTTTAGCGCCATCTTTAACATAAGGAACGCCACCCGAAATCTCGGCAGGGTCTATACGAACGTCCTCCGCTATCTGCATAGCAGGAACCGTTACTGGCAAAGATGGGTTTAGTCTGTTCGCGTGCGCCCATCGTCTTTTTGCTAGGGCGTCCTCAGCTTGTGAACAACCTATGCAAAAAGCGACAAGGCCTATCCCAGTAGCCATTACGCCCGCCAACCTAAACACTGCTACAGATTTCTCTGTCTTCTCACGCCTGTTTTTTGTTGTCACATTTCACTCTTTTCGGCGATGAGCGCACTAAGCCGGTTCCTTTTCCGCATCTTGCTTCGCGTCGCGCCGGATTACGCAAAACGTAGCGGCGATCACGCGCAGGCGCGCCGCCCCTTTATATCTTTGGCTAAAAACCGCCCGATCTTCCCCGTAGTTTTCGCCGTGAGACGCAATGTTTACCGGTACCCGGTCAATGATAAAATAAGGGGAGAAGGTTCCCTATTACCATGCCCGTTCCCCAGGATAGAATTCGCAATTTTTGCATCATCGCGCACGTGGACCACGGCAAGTCCACGCTCGCCGACCGCCTGCTTGAAACCACGCACACGGTTGAGATGCGCGATATGCAGGCGCAACTCTTAGATAAGTTGGACATCGAGCGCGAACGGGGCATCACCATCAAAATGGCGGCGGTGCGAATGCCGTATATCGCGTCCGATGGTTTGGAGTACCAGCTCAATCTTATTGACACGCCCGGCCATGTGGACTTCACGTACGAGGTGTCGCGCTCGCTCAACGCGTGCGAGGGCGCGCTCCTGGTTGTGGACGCCGCGCAAGGCGTGGAGGCGCAAACTCTCGCCAATGCGAATCTCGCCTTTAACAGCAATCTGGAGGTGATTCCGGTCATCAACAAGATTGACCTGCCCGCCGCCGACCCCGACCGGGTCGCCGAGGAAATCGAGAACCTGCTCCAAATTGACGCCACCGACGCCATCCGCGCCTCGGCGAAAAACGGTATCGGCATCACGGAGATTTTGGAGGCGGTCGTGCATAAGGTGCCGCCGCCCAAAGGCGACCCGGACAAGCCGCTCCGCGCCCTGGTCTTCGATTCGCACTACGACGGCTATCTGGGCGTGGTCGCGTATATCCGCGTAGTGGACGGTTCGGTGCGGGCGGGCGATCAGATCCGCTTTATCGCGACCGGCAAAACGTTTACCGTGGACGAGGCGGGCGTCTTCACGCCGGGCATGAAGCCCGTGGATGTGATCCGAACCGGCGAAACCGGCTACTTCCACGCCGCCATCAAATCCGTCACCGACGCGCGAGTGGGCGACACGATCACGCTTGCGGGCCGGGCCGGTATGGACACGCCCGCCCTGCCCGGCTACAAGCCCGCGAAACCGATGGTGTTCTGCGGCTTGTACCCCATTGATTCGGCTGAGTTTCCCGATCTGCGCGAGGCCCTGTCCAAAATGCAGATGAACGACGCCGCGCTCTCGTTCGAGGCGGAATCCTCCGCCGCGCTCGGCTTCGGGTTCCGGTGCGGCTTTCTCGGCCTTTTGCACATGGAGATTGTGCAGGAGCGTTTGGAGCGCGAATTTAATCTTTCGCTTCTCGCGACCGCGCCGTCCGTGGTCTACAAGGTTCACAAAACCGACGACGAGATCGTTCTTGTGGACAACCCGGCGAATATGCCGGAGACCACGTCTATCGCGTTTATCGAGGAGCCGTATGTCGAGGCGACCGTGATCGTGCCGACCGATTATGTCGGGACTGTGATGGAGATGGCGCGCGACCGGCGGGGCATCTTCGGCAAGATGGAATATCCGGCCCCGGGCCGCGTGATGCTCCACTACGAGTTGCCGCTCGCCGAGATTATCATGGACTTTTTCGACCAGCTCAAAAGTCGGACC
>CAXUMS010000072.1:0-5066 GCA_964252165.1 uncultured Armatimonadaceae bacterium | reverse complement strand
ACCAAAGGATACGCGTCGTTCGACTACGAGTTGTCCGATTACAAGCAGTCCAAGATGGTCAAACTCGACGTTCAAATCAACGGCGAGGGCGTGGATTCCCTGTCCTTCATCACGCACACGGATAAGGCGTTCGCGCGTGGCAAATCGCTGGTCGAGAAACTTAAAGAGTTATTGCCGCGCCAGATGTTCGAGATCAAACTCCAAGCCGCGATTGGCGGCAAAATTATCGCCGCCGAACGCATCTCGGCGATGCGAAAGAATGTTATCGCCAAGTGCTACGGCGGCGACATTTCCCGAAAGCGCAAACTGCTCGAAAAGCAAAAAGAAGGCAAAAAGCGCATGAAATCGGTCGGGTCGGTCGAGATCCCGCAGGAAGCGTTCATGTCGGTCCTCCGAATCAGCGAGTAGCCATGCGGCAGGCGAAGGATGGCGCAACGCAATGGCGTATCATCGCGGCGATACGTACATCTGGAGCGGTGAAGCGTGGCGAGGCGAAGACGGCGTCCACTTTTGGGATAAAGAGGGTAACGACGGTTGGGCTGAGGCGGGTTGGGGCCACGACGAAAACGGGGAGCGTCTTCCCGGTTACGAAAACGCGAGCGGCGTCAGCATCACCGGGTCGGTAGTGAATGAGTTCGTCGCTATGCGTTTCGCGCAGATGCTCGCGGATGGTTCCGCCCTTGCCGCAATGGAGCGCGCGGCCCGTGTTGGCAACGTCGGCGGGGCGACGCTCGCTAAGAACCTCGCCGTTCTCACGGAAGCGCTGGCGGCGTCGAAAATCGAGCCGTGGGGCTTCGATGAGCCTTTCCCCAAGTTCCCTGAAGATAAAGAAAAGGACGCAGAATGATTGCAACGCCCGCCGCTCAAACCATTTTCGACCACGTCAAACCGCACACCGGCGACGCCTGCGATGCCGACACGCTTCTCGCCCTCCCCGACGAGTGGCGGTTTGAACTAATCGAAGGAAAACTACACGAGATGGCTCCGACCGGCGATGAACACGGTGGATATACCTATGATTTGGGTTTTGAGATTGGCTTGTTTGTTCGTGCGAATGGTTTAGGCCGTTGCTACGCCGCTGAGACAGGCTTTCTTCTCGCCCGCAACCCGGATACGGTTCTCGCGCCTGATTTCGCCTTTGTGTCACAGCAACGACGTGATGAACCACGTCAGCGTGGGTTTGTTCCCGTTGCGCCGGATTTGGTTTTAGAAACTCGCTCGCCATCCGACCGACCGGGCGCGGTAGCCACTAAAATGCGACGCTGGATAGGCTTTGGCGTCCAAATGGCACTTGACCTCAGCCCAAGCGCCCAAACCCTTACGGTTTACCGTGCGGGTGTGGCGGAACCTGAAACGCTCACCACGACCGATACGCTGGACGGCGGCGATGTATTGCCCGGCTTCACGCTTCCGCTCTCGCGCTTGTTCATCCTGTAGCGTTTTTATCTATCGTATGTGCGTGTACCGCAAAACGAGCAAACGCCCGCCGCATTAAAGCGACGGGCGTTTTTCTTTTGGAGCAACATAGGAGTGCAAAAATCACGCGGGGCTAACTCGTCTTCGCGCCTTCTTCGCCCGGAATGGGGCGGCCCATATCTCGGTAGATCTTCTCGATCATTTCCTTGTTCGTTTTGGCTTTGGCGTTCAAGGGGTCGAACTGAAGGGCTTTGCGGAAATCGTCGAGCGCGGCGCGGTATTTGACGCGCGGTCCTGCCGCGTCGTCGGTCATGCGGGAGTAGCCCCGGTCCGCGTACGCTTCGGCGAGCTTCTTTTTGTCGCCGCCATCCCCCGCTTCCAGGTCCGCAATCGCTTTGTCCTTATCCGGCGTTGCGGTCAGCGGCGCGGACGGGTCGCCGCCCATGCCTGCAATCGGCGGCATCGCTTGAGCGGCGCCGGTTGCGGGCGCGGCCCCTGCGGGCGACGAGGGCGCGCCGCCCGGAGCGGGAGCGTCGCCGATCACCGCTTGACCGTCCGGGGTCAGCGGCGGCGCGCTCATTTGTCCCGCGCGGCCCGCGAGCGGGTTCGACGCGACGGAGGGCGGCGGCATCGGGGGAGCATCGGCCTGCTTGGGGCGCATAAACGCCGATCCGACCAGAAGAACCGCGCCCACGGTCAGGCCCGAAACCACACCCGTGACGATGTTGCCGGTAAGCGATCCGTTTTTTGAAGAAGTCTCAGCCATAATTTTCTTGTTTCAAAGGCGCGGCCCGCGAAGATTTGAATGGGTTGGCGCGCCCCTTAATTGTATCGCTTTGAACAATACGGCAAAAGCGGTTTAGCCGTCGGAGCCGAGCGCGCAGGAAACGTTTTTCCTTATAACGAAAATACGAAAGCCGCCGCGTGCATTGCGCCCGCTCCCGCCATCGCCTCTTGTCCTGAAAGGTCGTACACGCTTATGCCGTTTCCGTCATCTTCCCCGCGCGCCGCCCACGCGCGACGCAGACCTGTCGTTGTTGTCGCCGCCACACTTGTCGCGGGAGCCGTCGCTACGCTCGGCTACGCCGCGCGGGCGCAACAAGCCGCCACCTCGGTTTCGGTTGACCAACCCGCCGCGATCGAAACCGCCAAATTGATCACGGACGCGGACGGAAATACCACGCTCCAGACTATGCACAGCAACGGTATGATTGTTAGCGAAACGAATGTGCCGTCCGACCCAAACACGCCTAATGGTGCGCGCCGCTTGGTCCGGCAAACCATAACCGGTACCGGCTGGATAATCAACGACGCCTTCAAGTTCGACAAAACTGGCAAGGAAAAAGTTATTGGTTCGCAACTGATAACCGGAAGTGGTTGGATACTTACCAACGAGCCGCGCTACGGTAAGAACGGGAAGTGGAAAACCAACCGGTCTTCTTTGGTCATGGCGAATGGCGTACTTGAAGACAATGGCGCGTATACCGGCTACCCCAACGGCGTTCGCATCGCGCCCAACGGCGCCATCACGCGCCCGGATGGAATTACTGTGCGACCGGACGGCGCGATTGTGAATCGGCAAGGAAAGGTTCTAGTTCCCGTACTGCCCGCCTTGAAGAAGCCGTAGGTCGCTGGGTGCGGGCGCGGCGGTACAATGAAGGGAACTTATGAATTTCCCCGACCTACACCGGCATTTGGGCGGCGCGACGCACCCGCGTATCCTTTGGGGATACGTCGAAAAGTACGGACGCGACACCGACGAGAGTTGCCGTATCCGCGCCCGCTTCCCGACCTACGACGATTTCGCCCGCGAGTTCAGCCGCCCGTTCCGCGATCTGGACGATTACCTGACGGTTCACCATCTGGTCGAAGGCTTGCAAAGCGAGAACGTGCCGTACTTCACGCTTCGCGCCGCGCGCGGGGCCGCCGTTTTCGAGTCCATTGATTATCTGGAAATCCGGTTCAACCCGTACAAGCGAACCCCGTCCGGTCTGCCGCCGCAGGAGCGTTTGGCACTGATGGAGGACGTTGCGCGGCAGGTCATCCGGGCCGCGCAGGCGACCGAATTTCCTATCGCGACCGCGTTTATTTTGTGTATGGACCGTGGCTTCACGCCGGACCTGAACCGGGAAATTGTCCGCCTCGCCGCGCGCCTGCCCGATGTCGCCGCCGTGGATCTGGCCGGACCGTACCAGCCGGGCGGCCCGACCCTTGCCGAATGGCGGGAGTTATATGAGGAGGCTAAATCGCTCGGTCTCCAAACGACGGCTCACATGGCGGAGAGTGACCCGAACGACATCCACCCAGACCTGTTCCCTTACTTAGACCGCATCGGGCATGGCATCCAAATCGCGCTTCATCGCCCCGATTTGCTTCCCGAACTCGCCCATCGGAACATCTGCCTTGAGGTTTGCCCGACAACGTACCTCCGAACCAACACGGTTGCGGACCTTGCCGAACTCGCCCCAGTTTTCGAGCGGTGCGACGGCGCAGGCGTTTCCATCAGTATCGGAACCGACAACCCGGCCCTGCACGGCGACACCGGGCGTATCGTGGGGCAGTATGAGGTTTTGGTTCGCGCCGATGTGATCCACTTCAGCGATATTCTACGTTACGCCGCCGAAGGTTACCGCCACGCCTTCCGGTCAGCAACCGCGCTACTAACGCCGGTTTAGCGAACGCGCCTGCGCGCCGCCGCAACAAAAAAGCCCCGCAAAACCGATGAAGGTTTTGCGTGGCTCTCGGGTTATTCCAATGCAGAGGAAGGGATTTGAACCCTCACGCCTTGCGGCACTGCCTCCTCAAGACAGCGTGTCTGCCATTTCACCACCTCTGCGGGTTGGGGGCGTAAGAAGTATATCGCGAGGCCCGGCGCGTGTCAAGATGCGTGGCGCGGCTCGCCTGCGATTGGCCTACCGGTTTAGCGTTGTTCCCTTGTCCGCCGATACTGCCTTCAATAAACGCCCGCAACGGGCAAGGAGGTTTGTTATGTTTGGCCCTGTTCTTACCGGTGAGCGTTTGCGGCTCGCCCCGCCCACGCCGGAAATGCTTCCGGATTTTATCCGCTGGCTCGCCGATCCCGAGGTCACCCGCTATCTCGGCGTGACGTTCCCGCCAACGCTCGCGAGCGAGCAAGAATGGTTCGAGCGCATGAGCAAAAGCGGCGACGACATCATCTGGGCCATCCTGCTCGGCGACGCCGTTATTGGCGTGACCGGCATCCACCATATTAACTGGCGTCAGCGCCGCGCGATCACGGGCAACCTTATCGGCGAAAAAAGCGAATGGAACAAAGGCTACGGCAGCGAAGCGGTGCGCCTCCGAACCCGCTACGCATTTGACGAGTTAAACCTCGAAAAAATTCAAACGGCGGCGTTTATGGAGAACGTCGGGAGCCGCCGCGTTTTGGAAAAAGCGGGTTACCAACAAATCGGCGTCGCGCGCCGCCACGAATGGCGGCATGGCAAATGGCACGATATGTGGCTTGCCGAACTGCTCCGCGAAGACTGGGACACAATGAGGTGTTAGGTGTTAGGTGTTAGGTGTTAGGTGTTCTGAGAATACCGTGCGGTTGGTGCGCTTCGTTTGGTATAGGCAGTAACACCCAACACCCAACACCCAACACCCAACACCCAACACCCAACACCCAA
>CAXUMS010000071.1:13371-22945 GCA_964252165.1 uncultured Armatimonadaceae bacterium | reverse complement strand
ACACGAGCCATCTCCCCTTCCCGCTTCAGCGGGATCACGGCGCGCGGCGCGCCTGGTAGCGAGCGGGCTTTAGCCCCTCGACACAAACCTTTTAGTGACATAACCCTTGTCGCGAAGGCCGCATGACGGTAGAACCTTTCACCATTAAAGACGCGCCGGAACGCCGTTTGGTTGCTTCTGTCCCTTTTCCATCTTCCACAGCGAAGGGCTTGCAAGGCGGAATAGCGAACCTACGCGCGTAAGATGATGCGTCGCATGTCGTTGTTTGCGGGGCTTATCTAACATCTCTGCGGAAAGGCTTTTCCGATGAAACTGAACCACCTTAATCTTTCGGTCACGGATGTGCCGGAGGCTCGGAAATTCCTCGAAACGTACTTCGGGCTTCGCGACGGGGCCGGAAACAACAACCTCGCGTTTTTGCGCGACGATGCCGGGATGGCGTTGACGCTGACCAGCATGAAAATCGGACGCGAAACCGAGGTGAAGTACCCGGTCACGTTCCATATCGGGTTTATTCAGGAAAGCGAGGAGCAGGTCAACGAACTCAACCAACGCCTGAAAGCGGACGGGTTTGGGGTACCGCCGCCCAGCCGCCAGCACGGCTCGTGGACGTTTTATTTTGCGCCGCCGGGCGGGTTCACCATCGAGGTTTTAGCGTAACGCCGTCCGTGACAGTTCATCAGTGGCCGCGTTCGATAAACGAATACACGCGTCGGAAGATGGTTTGAAGATAGTGGTCCACGGCGGCCTCGCGGTCCCCGGCCCAGTCCAGATCCACGATCTGCCCGAACGTATGCTCGATCTCGCCGATTCGGTACGTGCGAATTTCGGGCGGGAACTTCATCTTTTCGCGCGTTCGCTCGTTTTGCGCGTCCAATGCGGCCTCGAACCAGTGACCGGAGCCGAGTTTGGCGTCATCCCAACTCGCGGTCACGATCCAGTCGTTCTTGCCGTCCACCGTGGTATATCGTCGTTTCGTCTGTGCCATAAGAGTTGAGGTGTTGGGTGTTAGGTGTTAGGTGTTAGGTGTTAGGTGTTAGGTGTTAGGTGTTAGGTGTTAGGTGTGAATGGGAGTTGGTTAGTTTGCGAAGAAGCGCAGGGTTTTGAGGACGGCGACCGCCAAAACGGCGTCGCCCGGGCCGCGCAGATGAACGCCGTCGGTGGTCAGGGTTTGGCCCGGCTCGCCGTACGTCGCCACTTTGGCGGCTAACGCGGCGTCCATATCCGTATCGGTGGGCGCGATGAGCAAACCGCGCTCGGTCCCGATCTCGCGGATCGCCGCTCGGTACGACGTTAAAAGAACGTTCCCCTCGCTTTGGGGGTCCTCGCCGATCACGGTCGGCGGAAGGAGAACGACCCGCGCGCCCGCGCCCGTAATGCGGTCCAGCAGTTCGGCGACGCCCGCGCGGTAGTCGTCGAGGGCGACGCCGTTGCCGGTTCCGCCCAGGCCGTGCCAGACATCATTGACGCCGATGCTGACCGTGACCCAGTCCGGCTTGTGGGCGAGAACGTCGCGGTCCACGCGCGCGAGCAGATCGTGGATTTTGTTGCCGCCGATACCGGCGTTGACCACGCGAATGTTGCGCTCGGGGTAGGTCGCCGCGATTACGGCGGCGAGCATCCCGGCGTAGCCGACCGCGTTCTGCGTCAGCGAATCGCCCAGGCAGACCAGCGTTTGGCCGGGCTGAACCAGAAAACCGCCGCCGCTACTCGCCGCGTCGCTTGCGTCCAAAGTGTTTTGCATAATATTTGCGCTCGAAGCGTTGCGCTCGGTGAAAGGCGTCCGAAGCGTTGCGCCCGGAGGAAATTGTAGCACGGCGAGCGGGGGCGGGTCAAACACATTCTTTGAGGCGTTATACACATTCCAAAGTTGGGATAGGTTATGGTATGTTTAAGTGTAGGAGGTGTTATGTTTCAATCAAAAATTGATGGAGAAACTTTGTCCAATCCCGTTCGCTTTATAGATTTGTTCTGTGGAATTGGCGGGTTCCATTTGGCTGCCGAGCAAGTGTGTCAGGAGCGCGGTCTACAATCATCTTGTGTTTTCGCGTCTGATATTGACCCCGATGCTCAAAATGCTTACGAGGCTAATTTTGGAATGCGACCAGTGGGTGATATTACACAGGTAACAGCGCAAAACATTCCTGATCACGACGTTCTATTTGCAGGTTTCCCTTGTCAACCCTTCTCTATTTGCGGAGACCGTAAAGGCTTTGACGATACGCGGGGAACATTGTTTTTTGACGTAGCCCGCATTCTAAAAGAAAAACAGCCTGCCGCTTTTGTACTGGAAAATGTAAAGTTGTTGCGGGGCCATGATAAGGGACGAACGCTTGCCGTTATTATGCAAACGCTTCATGATTTAGGCTATCAGGCAGAATGGCGTGTTTTGAACGCCCTGGACTTTGGGGTTCCGCAAAGGCGTGAGCGCATCCTTATTGTAGGATTTCGTGAACCGCATCCTTTTGTATGGCCTGTCGGCGGCGTTGCTATGAAGCCTCTTTCAGAAATCTTAGAAAAAGACGAGGATGTACCGCCTTTTTACTGGGCGTCAGATAAAATCCGTCAGGCGCGAGTCGTGCGTCGTATGGGGAAAAAGGTGTGGGACGAGCCGACAATTTGGCATGAAAATAAAGGGGGGAATATCAGTGCATATCCTTATTCCTGCGCGATGCGAGCGGGGGCATCTTATAATTATTTGCTTGTAAATGGCGTACGCCGACTAACCGAACGCGAGATGCTACGGTTGCAAGGCTTTCCTGACACATTCAAAGTTGTTGGTGGCTACGGCGCAGCCCGTAAGCAAGCGGGCAATAGTGTAGCAGTTCCATGCATAGCGGCTGTCGTTCGCTCCGTAATTGATGCGATGATAACAAAGAACGATTTGCGCCTTCCCCAAAGTATGGTTCAAACCAGATCCACACCAAAAACGGCCTCTAAACGCCGTCTTACAGGAGCGCCTTCGTAATGGTTGCTATTGAGATCGCCAAAAATCGGTTGGATGCAATTATTGACAAAGCTCGAACTGATTTATATAAACCCATCCAAATTGCCGAGGTACTACGCCAAGCGCGCATAAACAAACTTAATATAGAGAAACAGGAAGCGTATCAGAATCCTTCGCTCCGGTGGCGGAACGAAGTCACGCAACGTTTGATGGGTAAATCGTCTTCCTCATCGGCGCGTTTTCAGCATGACGTATGGAACGCAACGGCTATGCCTGCCGATTATTTGGCTGCATTGGACGCCGAGAACAAAGTGACTGGCGGCGCGGTCGAACGCTATATCTATCTACGATATGCGGAGCGGCAAAACACAGTTTCTATTCTCATCGCCGCCGTTGAAACTGCGCTTCCGGCGACCTTTGAACTTCGCGCCCTGCTAAATTTATTCGTCACTATTCCCGGCATCCGGCGCAGTATTGACAAGGCGTACGAGATTGTAACCTATGCGTTATTTGAAACAGTAGTTACGTCGCTTGAAGCACGGGTTCGTGTAAGCGTACCAGCGGAAAGCCGTGAAGTTTTAGAAGAGTTCGCGGATCTTGCTCGTGTGTTGCTTGGTTTGGAACAGGGGCGAACTGAATGGGAACAAGCTGCGCATATTTACCGAGTAGGCGTCACTAACGCAGCGGATCGGGGTCTGGATATGTGGGCGAATTTTGGCCCTGCGATACAGGTCAAGCATTTGAACTTGAATAGCGACGCAGTAAGTTCAATTGTTGATCAAGTGGAAACAGATCAGATTGTAATTGTGTGTCGCGATGCTGACGCTAAAGCTATAAACACGGTTCTGCGTCAGATTGGGTGGGGACGGCGAGTACGTGGCATCGTTTGCGAGTCCGACCTTATCTCGTGGTATGAAAAGTGTTTGCGTGGTCGGTTTGCGGATAAGTTGGCTTTGCCACTTTTACGTCATTTGTCAAACGGTTTCAAAGCCGAGTTCCCTCAAAGCCAGGCGGTTACTGGTTTTCTTGAGGAGCGAGGCTATTTGAACGCGCCGCCGCCCGAACAATGGCGAACCGAAACGGACATCGCCATGCAAGCGGATTCAGCCGAATAGTTAATCCTCCAGAACCAGAAGGCGCACGCTGTCCGACAGCGGAACCTCAACCGTCACGGCGTCGCGGGTACGCCCCAGAACGCGGACGGGCGTTCGGACGTTCGTGATCGGGTCCAAAAGCGAGGCGTTTGCGATACGCGCTCGGGCGCCGTTCACGCCGCCGATGGTGAGGCGGTACGTTTCGTCGGGCAGGGTGAACCGCGCGGCGATGGTGGACGCGCCGGGTTGGTGACGGGCGGGCAGGTTGCGTGTCATCACGTACAACCCGACCGCAAACCGGTTCGCGCCGGTTTGGTATGGGTAGAACGCGACGCATTCCCGGTTGAACAGCGGCGGGTGCGGGTTCGGCGTTTGGTTTACAGTGGCGGGATCGCCCGCGAACTGCGTGTGTCCGTGGTCCTCGGCGATTCGGCGCAGGGTCAGCGTGCGCGGTTTGAACGGCGCACCCGGCGCCTCCCCCAGCGCGCTATGGATGCGGCGCAGGGCTTGAAGCGTTTGCGATGTGACGCGCGCTTCCTCGTCCGGCAACACGTTGGGCGCGGACCCGCCCGGACGCGCCTCCAGCGTTTTCCAGAAGCGCGGCGCGAATAAGCCCAGGCCCTGCGGGTCGTTGTCGCGCGCGGCGAAAAAGTACACGCGGTCCACGCCCGCACTGGTGAAACTGAACCAGTAACGCAAAATGGCCTTCGCGCGCAGAAATTCGACCTCGTCGGCGGAGAAACCCTGCGCGGCTTGGGCGGCCTCCTTTTGCGCTTGAAACGCGGCGAAGTCGCCCGGACTTGCCGTGACCGCGCCGTGCAGATCGAGATTTACCTCGGTGACCCACATCTTGGGCGGGGTCGCGCCCGAGGGCGCGTTTTGGGGGCGCGCCGCTCGTCCGTGGATGGTCCCGTAGATGTCGTTCGTGATCGGCGACAGGTCGCGCGTCAGGTACTCGGTTTGCACGCCGGTCAGGTACGACTCGGGGAAATGGGCGACATACGTCGGCGTCCACGTGTCCACCCAGCCGCGTCCCGGTTGTGCGCGCCCTTCGGGTTTGCCCTGAGCATCCACCGGGCGGTTCTGAATAACGGTCTCGGGGAAGCGGCGCACGCCCGAGTAAGGATGCTTGGCGAGCGCGGCGAGGCCGACCGGGGAAGTTGACCCGGCCCCAAACGGCGATTGGCTTGCGAAACCGTCGCAGACGCCCGTACCCGCAAGCCCGTTTTTGGGATCGCGCGCAAACGCGATAGTGCGCCCCAGTATTTCTTTCTGCACAGGCGGCAGGGGGGATGGGACGGACGCGCGCGACGCTTCCGCCGCCTGCGCGGGCGGGGCGTCGTAGTAGCGTTCGATATATAAAAAGTCCGACCCGAACGTGAGTTCGTTCCATACCTCGAAATCGAAGCCCGCATCGCTCTGGTTTTCGGTTCCGAGGGCCTTTTGCGCCGCGTCGCCCAAAACGCGGACGTATGCGAGCCAGCCGGTCATGGTGCGCTCAAACTCCGGCGATGATTGCGCTCCCGCGCCGTTTGCGCCCGCAACTCGGGTCGGGAAAAACGGCGCGTACTTGAGCGTCGCGGCTTTGATCGGCGTATTCGCCGCCAACTCTTTGGGAAGCGCGCGGGCGAGAATGGCGCGTCCGGTTTCCGCATCCGCCGACGTTATCAAAACCTCGGCGGCCTTGTACTGCGTGATGTCGGAAAACCCGGTGCGACCGGGAACCACGCGGCGGGCGTCGGCGGGCGCGAGGTACACCGTTTTATCGCCCACGCGGCCCGGGCGGGCGAGATGCAACGTAAGCGGCGTGAGCGGGCCGGGAATGCCGTGGTTGGCGTTCAGAAGCAAAAGCGGGCGCAGATGATGCCGCTTGCAGGCGGCGAGAATCCGGGCGAAGCCGTCCGCATCGGCGAGGCGCGCGGAGGCGCCGGGCGCGGCGGTTTCGTCCTCCGCAATCCCGGACCAGCCGTATTCGATGCGCGCGTGGCGAAAACCGGCTTTCTCCAGCGCGGCGCACGTCGCCTCCGCCTCGCGCGCCCCGACATTGAGGTTGATACCGAGCGCGTTTCGGAGCCGGGACGCGGGCAAAGTCTCGCTGTACGCGCGCCAGGGCTGCAGGTAATAGGACCGGAACCCGAACGGCAGAGCGTTTTGCTGGGCCGGGTCCGCGTACCGCTCGACCACGCCGCCCTTGCCGGTCGGTTGCGGCGCGGGCTTGCTCGCTTTGGGCGGCGCGGCGACTTTGGCGTTCTTTACGGGCGCGGGTTTGGGCGGCGCTTTGGGTCTGGAAGGTGCGGGTCACGGGGCGCGGGTTTGGGCGGCGCGGCGCAAACCGATAGGGCGAGCGCGAGGCAGGCCGCTGTCCCCGCGATGCGGCGCGTCAAAAATAGATCGTTCATACGTTTAACGCTTACGGCGGGGCGTCGTTATTTTGTTTCTTCGGCGCAGGTAAGGCCCCCTAACCCCCAATAATGGGGGGACAAGAAAGACCAAACGGCGACGCCTTTACCTCAACGACCAGCGGTTTGGCCTTCGGCGACAGGCATTTATTCTTGTTCCCGCCCTTATTGGGGGTTAGGGGGCTTTACCTGCATCGCCCTGCTCGACCTGTTCCACCGTCGGGTTGTGGAGTTGTATGATTTCTATGTAGTCGGTTTTCATGCGCGCAAGACTTTCATGCAAGCCCCGGAACCGGTTTTCGCGCGTCCAAACATGGGGCGTGTCGTCGGTGTTTTCGTCTTTATGGACCACGGTGCAACCGCATTTGGTGGCAAGTACGAACTCGCCGCGCCGGTGGCTGAGGAACTTGCCGATGAACTCTTCGCTACGCCCGTAGTCGTTAGCGGTGTCAATAAAGTTGATGACCGCATCGAGGACGGCGTTCAAGATCGTGTCCGCCTGCTCTTCGGTTACCGGTCGGCCGCCCCAGATGCGGGACCCGCGCACTTCCATCGCGCCGTAGCCGAGTTGCGTGACGCTGAGGTCGGTGCGCCCCAGCGTTCGTTTTGTCAATGCCATAATTCAAACTCTTTTGTCCGCAAATGTCTACAAACGCTATTGTACACGTCGCCGCGCCCGAAACGGCGCCGTCGTTTTTTAACCGTCGTTTTTCAACCGTCTCAATGAACGGTCGGCGCGGTCGCGCACACGGCGCGGCGCGATTTATCTCGCAGTAAGTGATAATATTGGGTCAACCTGCACGCTTTTGAGCGCGTATTGCACGTAAACCGCCGCTCCGTGAGGAGACGGCTTGTAGAAGGCCAAAAATTGGAAACGCTGTCGAACTCTAATGACCCCGTCGCGACCGCGTTTTTGCGTGTCCGCGACTGTGAGGAAGCGCTGGTCAGGAGCGAGGAAAAGCGGCGATGCTTGACGGAACTCCTGGAAGTCGAACGCTCCCGTCTGGTCACCACGCAACGGGTCGCCCATGTCGGAAGCTGGGAAGTTGACCTGGTCACGGTAGAGATTGTCTGGTCGGAGGAAATGCACCGCATCTACGAAACTGGCCCGACCACGTTTCACCCCACAGCGTCCGCGATGTCCGCGCTTGTCCATCCTGATGATCTTGAGGAAGCGCAGGGCATTTTCTCCGATTCGTTGCTACCGCAGCAGAATGGCTATGCGCAGTGCGAACACCGCTTGCTCTTGCCGGAAGGACAGATCAAGTTCGTGGAGCAGCGATGGCAGGTGTTTTTCGATGAAGCGGGAAAACCGGCCCGAGTTGTTGGCGTTTGTCAGGACATCACCGAGCGCAAACAATCTGAAGCGGCTCTGAGCGAAAGTCAACAGCGTCTCGCATTGGCCGCTGAATCCGCCGAACTCGGTATCTGGGAATTGGATTTGGTGACGAACCGGTTGGTATGGGACGAGCGGATGTACGCGCTTTACGGTATCACCGAGGAAAACTTTACCGGCGCGTACGATGCGTGGCAAAACGGGCTTCACCCGGACGACCGCGAAAAATCTGAGGCTGAACTTTACGCCGCTCGCGATACCGCCAAAAACTTTCACGCCGAATTTCGAGTGCTGTGGCCGAACGGCGAAGTGCGCAATATGGAGGCGCACGCCATTGTGCAAAGAGCGCCGGATGGTTCTGCGTTGCGGATGATCGGGGTCAACTGCGATTCTACCCAGCGCAAGCGTTTGGAGCAGAAGGTCGTGCATTCGCTAAAGCTCGCCGCGCTGGGCGAGTTGGTGGCGGGCGTCGCGCACGAAATCAATAACCCGCTTGCGGCGATCTCCGGCCACGCCCAGTTGCTCAAAATGCACCCGGACAGCCAGGTGGAGCAAGACGCGGCGGTGATCGAGGATATGGTCAAGCGCGCCGCGCGCATTGTTCATTCGCTGCGCTCCTATGCCCGCCCCAGCAGCGGCAAGAAGGGGCGGAAACGGGGCGATCTGAACGAGGCGGTTTCGTCGGCATTGGATGTGGTCGCCCATAAACTCCGTTTCGCCGACGTGACGCTCACGCTGAATCTTGCGGAGGACCTTCCGCCGGTTTTGATGAACTTCGGCGAGATCGAGCAAGTCATCGTCAATCTGCTGTCCAATGCCGAACAAGCGGTCCGTGATAAGCCGGTGGACGAGCGCTTTATCCGCATCACCACCTGCGTTCAAACCGAGGTCGCCGCGCGGGGGGGAGCGTTTCACAGGGAATGCGTGGTTGAAGTGCGGGATGGGGGTATCGGAATGCCGGAATCGGTGCGCCTGCGCATCTTCGACCCGTTCTTTACCACCAAGGATACCGGCGAAGGGACGGGCCTCGGCTTGTACATCAGCCACAGCATCGTCACCGCCCACGGCGGCGCGGTTGACGTGGAAAGCGAGGAAGGCTCCGGCTCCGCCTTCCGAATCATCCTGCCCGCAGACGATTCGCTTGCGCCGCGCCCAACGGAAAACGCGTGAAAACGTTCGCAAAACCCACGTTGGAGCGCGGTCTGAGGCGCTGCGCTTTCCGGTTAAGCGACGTGCGTTCGGGTTAACGCCGTGTTTTGTTTCTATGCGGCATCCTCACGAGTGGCTCAAGCCCGCTCGCTCCCGGGCTAAGAAGCCATGATCCCGCTAAAGCGGGAAGCGGAGCAGGCAAGCCATTTAGTCGTTCCAAACCGCCGTGAACGATACTCAACGTAAAACAATCCTGCAACACGAGCCGCTTCCGCTTCCCGCTTCAGCGGGATCACGGCTTCTTAGCCCGGGAGCGAGCGGGCTTGAGCCACTCGGTAACACCCCCTTATTGGGAGTTAGGGACGTTTGAAATTTCCCCGCTCTCCTGTCACATAAAACGATTTATCGGCGTTCAAAAGGGTAATAGTTCGCTCGTTCCGCTTTTTCTTGCAAGGAACAGCGCAACTGTGTTAAAATTGCCTACAGATTTCCCATATGCGCCGGGCCTTGCCGCCCGTTCCGCTTTTCGTTCTTTGTACGCCGCGCCCGCCCCGCGACCAAGCGCCCGCAACGATGCGGAAAAATGGGGACAAGGCGAAATAGAGCGCGCCGGGAAAATCTAAGGACCCGCCTGATCAATGAGACTTCC
>CAXUMS010000071.1:0-13361 GCA_964252165.1 uncultured Armatimonadaceae bacterium | reverse complement strand
ATCAATGACGACTTCCGCGCCCCGCCCGCAACGACGCCTTTCCCGGCACGCCCTCCCTGCCGCCGGGGCGTCCCATCGCCTCGCCTCGCCCGCCGGTCTGAGCGATAACGCCGCCGCCGCGCCCGGACGCGTTTCGCCCCCTTTGTCCCGTATAGCCACTATGCCCGCACCAAAACCCGCCCTCGTCGCTTGTTCCCGCGCCCTCGAAACAGAGGATAGTCCAGGCGTAGCGGACGGTTCCCTTTCCCTCGCGCGGCTTTCGCCCGTAGCCCGTTTTCGCGTTTTCGCCGCGCTTGTCGCCCTGGTTCTTGCGTTCCTGACGTTCGCCGTGCGCCCGTCGTGGGGCGCGGTGGACGAGAAGCTGGCGCAAAAATACCGCGACCACGCCGCAACCATAGATGCGCAGGCGATGTCGCAGACGATCCGCGACCTTTCCACGCACGGCTCGCGCGTGGTCGGGTACCCGGGCGAGCGCTACGCCGCCGATTATGTCGCGCGCGAGTTCAACACGCTTTTCGGCGCCGCCAACGTCCAAACCGAATCGTTCACTGCGACCGTCCCGATGGACAAGGGCGCATCGCTTAGCGCGGCGAACGGCAAAACGTACCAGCTGTACTCGATCTGGCCGAACCTGGTGCGAACGTCGCAACTGCCGCCCGAAGGCGTGACTGGCCCGTTAGTGTACGCGGGCGACGGGAATCTTGCGGCCTTCAATGGCAAAGAAATCAACGGCGCGGTCGTGCTGGTGGATTTCAACAGCGGGTCGGACTGGATCAACGCGCCGCGTTTGGGCGCGAGGGCCGTGGTGTTTATCGAGCCGGACCGCACCATGCGCGGCGAGGCCGAGGCCAAATTCGTTTCCATTCCGCTCGCTATTCCCCGCTTTTACATCAAATCGAGCGATGCCGCCGCGCTGAAAGCCCTTGCGCTCGGTCGGCGTTCCGCGCCCGCGACCCTCAAAGCGACGATGACGTGGGATTCGGTTCCGGCCCGCAACTTTATCGGCGTTTTGCCCGGTCGGTCGAAAGACCCCAAGATCGCCAAGCAGATTATCGTGGTGCAGGCGTCGTACGATGGCATGAGCGTGGTCCCCGCGCTTGCCCCCGCAGCGGAATCGGCGGGCGGTATGGCCGGACTTTTGCAAACCGCGCGCACGTTCAAGAAACTGGGCAACGAGCGCACGATCTGGTTTGTGGCGACATCCGGCCACTTTTTGGGCTTGCAGGGCGTGCGCGAGATGGTGGACCGGCACATTGACGGCTGGCAGGTTCCCGGCCCGTTCGCCAAATTATTCGGCGGCGCAAAAGAGCCGAAAGAGCCGATTTACCTGTGGGCCGGGTTGGATTTGGCGTCGCAAACGCGCGGTATCGGCATTTTCTACAAGGGCTGGTTCTACAACGTGCGCGAGGACACGCAAAACCTGTTCTCCGACATCGCCCGCGTCGCCCGCGAAAACAACGACAAGGTCGCAACCGTCCTAGGCTATGACGCCAAAAAAGCGTTCGCGGACGGCGTCAACCCGGTAGACGGGAAAACGTGGCGCAACTTCATTCCGGGCAAGCCCGCCTTTGATAGCGAGGTTGTCGGAATGGCGGGCGGCTACGGCGTCACGTTCGCCTCGATTGACGATTCCCGCAACCTGACCGACACGCCGTTTGACACGTTCGACAAGGTCAATGTCGCGAATTTGGCCCAGCAGATGCGGACGTTCGTGTGCGTTTTCCAGCACTACGTCAACGACACCAACGACCCGAACGCCGACCCGAAACTGCAAATTCCGCTTTACAAGCCGTCGCAATGGACCCGTATGGGCTTGCGCTCCGGGTTCGCGACCGTTAAAGGGCGTATCCGCGAGTACAACCCGCGAAAGTCGCTGGTTCCGGACGATGCGGTTCCCGGCTCGCTTGCCGTGTACCCGTCGCAAACCGTGACCTCAAGCCAGCCCGGCACAAAAACGTTCATCGGTGTGCGCGGCTTCTGGATTCAGCGCGCGAACGACACGGGAAGCAAGAGCGAACAGTCCACGTACACGTTCAAGGGCGCGCCGCCCACCACGGCGGACAACGCCCAGCACTCGGTCGCCGCGTACCATCTAGACGCCCAAACCGGCGATATTGACTACGCGCCGGATAAGGGCGTGTCCGGGTCCGAGTTCCCGACCGAGTTCGCGATCACGACCGGCTCGAAAGAATCCACGATTGTTATCTTTCCGTGTGTCGCGACTTCGATCTATGACCTGGTAGACCAGCAGGCGCTAAAAACGCTGTCCACGATTACGCTGTTCGATGGCGCGAGTAACGGCGAGCCGCGCCAGTTCGGCTTTGCGCTCCCCAAACCCGAACCCGGCATCTCGTATGTCGAGGACGCCGCCGTGATCTTCGCCCGCCGCGGCGACGAATACGGCGTGGACATTTCGGGCGGCAAAAAAGACGATAAGCAAGCGGCGGGAGGCCCCCTAACCCCCAATAATGGGGGGACCGGAGGGGGAACTACGGGCGGCGTCGCCGCAGGGGGCGGGGCGGGGACAGCAGCGGCGGCGACCGATAAACTGCGCCAGTTCAAGATCATGATGGGAAGCGGGCCGGGCAGTACGCGCTTTCTTCTCATCAACTCGACCAAAGCGAACCCCGAAGGCGAAGGGTACGTGATGGGCGCGGGCGCGCAGGACAGCGGCGCCGCCTCGGCGATGGATTCGTCGCGCTCGTCCGCGATCACGCACACCGCCCTTCTGGTCGCCAAAGACATGTGGAGTTTGGACGAGTTCCGCATCCAGCGCCTCTTAGCCAACAACATCAAGAACGAGGGCGTTCTCAAACTCCACGCCGACGCCAAAGTGGCTATCGCCAAAGCCGAAGCCGCGCTTGCCGCCAAAGATTACGAGTCGTTCGACACGTACGCGCGGGCCGCGTGGGGCTACGAGGCGCGCGCGTACCCCGATGTTTCGCAAACCCAGCACGATGTGGTGCAGGGCGTTTTGTTTTATCTGGCCCTGATGATCCCGTTCTCGTATTTTATCGAGCGGCTTTTCTTCGGCTTCCCGGATTTGAAGCGCCAACTGGTCGCATGGGCCGCAATCTTCGGAACCGTGTTCGCGGTTTTCTCGCAGATTCACCCGGCCTTTAAGATTACGCTCAACCCGGCGATTGTTCTTTTAGCGTTCGTGATGCTCGCCCTGTCTGTGTTCGTCACGGTGTTGGTGTGGCAAAAATTCGAGCAGCAGATGAAACAGCAGGCGCGCGACTCCGCCGGGACGCACTCGATTGACGCGGGCAAAGGCTCGATCGCGGTCGCCGCGTTCGCGCTCGGCGTTTCCAATATGCGACGCCGCAAGGCGCGCACCGCGCTGACCTGCACCACGCTGGTTTTGCTGACGTTCACGGTTTTGGCGTTCACGTCCATTGTGCAGGATCTGCGCTTCAATCAGGTTCCCGCGCCCGGCAAGCCCGCATACAGCGGTATTTTAATGCGCGACCCGAACTGGAACGCGTTGCAACAGGTCGCGTACCGGCTTTTGGATGACGAGTTCGGGAAAACTCGACTGGTCGCCCCGCGCGGCTGGTTCCTGGGAACGCAACCGGGCGAGCAAACGTTCCTGACGGTCAAGCGGGCCGACCGCGAGTTTGGCGCGAAGGGCGCGGTCGGTTTGTCGCCGCAGGAAGCCGACGTGACCAAAATCACCGACGCCCTTGTCGCCGGGCGCTGGTTCCGGGCGGGCGATACGCTGTCCATTATTCTGCCGCGCAAGATCGCCGACGCGCTTCGCGTCACCGACGACGAAGCGGCGCAAGGCTCGGCGAAGATCTCGTTTTCCGGTCAGGACTACACGGTTATCGGCATTCTGGATCAAGACAAGTTCAAGGCGATTACCGACCTGGACCAGGAACCGCTGACGCCCGTAGACTTCGTGCAGATGCAACAATTGCAAAAGCAGGGCAAATCGGACTCGTCGTCCGGCTTCCAGCAGTATCTCCATCTGGACCCCGACGTGATCTTCTTTATCCCTTACAAAACGCTCGTCAACCTGGGCGGCGATTTGCGCTCGGTCGGGATCGGGTACCGGGGCGACGACAAAGCGGTCACATCGGATCTCAAAGACAACCTGATGAAGCGGTTCGACATGAACCTGTACGCCGCCGCCGACGGCAAGATCAACCGCTTCTCGTCTATCGCCGCGACATCCGGGCAGGGCCTGGAAACGATTGTGATTCCGATCCTGATCGCGGCCCTGATTGTTTTGAACACCATGCTCGGATCGGTCTTTGAGCGCGTCAAGGAGATTCACATCTTCTCCTCGATTGGTTTATCGCCGACCCACATCGGGACGCTGTTCATGGCCGAAGCGCTGGTGTACGCGATTCTGGGCGCGGTCGCCGGTTATATCATGGGACAGGCGGTTTCCAAAGTCCTGACGGCGACCGGGATGCTCGGCGGCTTATCGCTGAACTTCTCGTCCGTGTCCGCCGTTTTGTCCACGCTGATTATCGTCGCGGTCGTGTTGCTTTCGACGATGTACCCGGCGAACAAAGCCTCGCAAGTGGCGACGCCTTCGATTCAGCGAACGTGGAATGTGCCGGACCCAGTCGGCGATGATTGGAAGATCCGGCTCCCGTTCGCGGTGACGGGCAATCAGGCCAAAGGCGTCAACGGCTTCCTCGCTGAGTGGCTTCAGAGCTACGAGGGTTATTCGGTCGGCGACTTCATAACCGAGAACATCTACCGCGAAACGTACGAATCGGAACTCGGCGAGGCGTTCCGTATCGGGTGCAAGGCGTGGCTTGCGCCGTTCGACCTGGGCGTTTCCCAGCACATCAAACTGGAAACCGTCCCGACCGAACTCGAAGACGTCTACGATCTGCGCCTCACGCTCACCCGCGTTTCCGGCGATGTTTCCAACTGGAAGCGCGTCAACCGCCGGTTCCTGAACACGCTCCGCAAGCAGTTCCTGATCTGGCGCACCCTGTCCGCAGGCGAGCGCGAGCGCTACTTTGAAGAAATGGACCACGCCGAGGCCGCCCCAACGGCGGTGCCGGTCGGCGGCGGCGGTCCCGCGTTCGGAAGCGCGCCGGTTCCTGCGGGGCCAATACTTTAAGAAAAAGCCAGAGAGTTGATAGCAAGAAGGCAAGAAAGTCAGAGGGGAAGACCTTACGCTAACCGTCAGGTTCTGACTTTCTCGCTATCTTGCTATCAACTCTCTGGCTATTCCCGTTACCAATGAAGGAAGCAATCATCCGTGGCGACTGACGGCGAGGACGAACCGAAGCATCACAGCGACTTTGCCGCTGTGGAGGCGCAAATGGAGCGCGGCGGGGGCGGGGACGACATCTCCGCCGCCCGGCGTTTGGCGGAGGAAACCGCAAGCGACGAGGACACGAAGTTCGAGGAAGGCTTTACGTTTAAGACCTTCCTCGGCGCCCTGTTCGTCGGCTTGATTATGGCTCCGGGCGCGATCTATCTGGGCCTTGTCGCGGGGCAAGGTCTGGGCGCGGCGGCGCAGTGGGTGACCATCGTGCTGTTCGCCGAGGTCGCCCGGCGCTCGTTCCTGCCCCTTCGCAAGCAGGAAATTTATATCCTGTTCTATGTCGCGGGCGGTTTGGCGACCGTGACATTGGGCGACCGTGGCATCTCGGGCGGACCGTTCGGGCAACTGATCTGGAACCAGTACTTTATCCAGAGTACCCAGGCCGCCGCAATTGCGCGCGAAATCCCGTCATGGATGGCCCCGCAACCCGGATCCGCCGCGCTTACCAACCGAACCTTTTTCCACCCGGACTGGTATCCGGCAATCGGGCTGTTGTTCGCGACCCAGATTTTAGAGCGGTTATCGTGGCTTCCGGCAGGCTATATCCTGTTCCGCGCGACCTCGGACGTGGAGCGGCTGCCGTTCCCGCTCGCGCCGGTCGCCGCCTCGGGCGCGACCGCGCTCGCCGAAGCGTCGTCTAAGGAAGAATCGTGGCGGTGGCGCATCTTCTCCATCGGCTCGACCATCGGGCTGGTTTTCGGCGCGTTTTATATCGCGATTCCCGTTTTCACCGGCGTTGTTTTCGGCAGAGCGCTGACGCTGATTCCGATTCCGTTCCTGGACCTGATGGGTTCGACCGAAACCATCTTGCCCGCCGCGCCGGTCGGTATCTCGGGCGATTTGGGCAAGGTTCTGATCGGGTTCGTGCTTCCCTACTCGATTGTCGCCGGGTCGTTTTACTCGTCCGTTATCTGCCAGATTTTCCTGAACCCCATCTTCCGAAGCCGTGGAATGCTCCCGCACTGGGAGCCGTCTATGGAGTCCATCACGACGAAAATCACCAACGACTTCGACCTGTGGCTCTCGATTGGTATCGGCATTCAGGTCGCTATCGCGGTAATCGGTTTGTACATCGTGATCAAAGGTTCGATTGAAGCGGCGCGCGGCCTTAAGGGGAACACGCGAGGGTCGTGGAACGAGGTGCCGAAAAATCGCGGCGACAAGCCCGGCACGTGGAAGATCGCGGTCGGTTTGTGGTTCCTCGCGACCGCCGCCTATGTCGGCATGACGCACATGATCCTGCCGCTTTTCCCGTTCTGGCTGCTTCTCACCTACGGCTTTTTGTGGACGCCGCTCAACTCGTTTGTCGCGGCCCGTATGTTCGGTTTGACGTCACAGGATGTCAACTTCCCTTACCTGAAGGAACTGACGATTATGCAGTCCGGGTACAAGGGGGTGGACGTCTGGTACGCCCCGATGCCGCTCCATGACTACGGCTACCTCGCCCAGAAGTTCCGCGAGGTCGAACTGACCGGCACCAAGTTCACGTCGGTTGTTTACGCCGAACTGGCGATGCTCCCAATTATCCTCTTATCCGGCATTCTGTACTGGCAGTTCGTCTGGCACACGTCGCCGATTCCGTCCACGCAGTACCCGTACGCGCAGAAAATCTGGCCGATCCGCGCGACCAACCAGGCGATTTGGAACCAGATCAACAAGGTCGGCGGCGCAAGTTACGTCCTCGACGCCATCAAGCCGAACGTCATCATGGCCTCCGGCGCGGCGACCCTTGCGGTCTACGGCGTGATGTTCGCGTTCAAAATGCCGCTTCTCGCGTTCTACGGCGCGGCGGGCGGCGCGAACGCATTTCCCGCCGACACCATCCCGACGTTTATCGGCGCGCTCTTGGGGCGGCACTACTTCCAAAAGAAGGTCGGCGTCGAGAAGTGGCGCAACTACTCGCCGGTCCTGCTCGCCGGGTTCGCCTGCGGAACCGGCCTGATGAGTATGGCGGCCATCGCCCTCGCCCTGATCTCAAAAGCGGTCCAGCCGCTTCCCTTTTAAGAGGGTATTAGGTGTTAGGTGTTAGGTGTTAGAAAGATTTTGTCATGGCGACGAGTACGTTAAACAAAAATAAGGGAGCGGATTTAACACCCAACACCCAACACCCAACACCTAACATCCCTAAACCGTCCCGTCTCATCGGGTGGCAGGGGCTGACCGTGCAAACGCCGGATAACTGGGACCTGACTGGGTTTTCGGGCGGCGACACGAGCGGCTATGTCCGTATTGACGACGGCGACGAGAACGCGCTGGAACTCAAGTGGGACACGCTTCCCGCGAAAGAAAAGAAGGCGCCGCCCGTGGATGTGCGGCGCGAATCGTACTTTCGGACGCTGAAACTGACGGCGAAGAAACGCAAGATCGCGCTTGACTTAAAGGCGACCGACGCCCCGCGCGGCGCGCTTCGGCCCGAGCGGAACGTGGTCGGGTTCACGTGGGTGGGTGACCGCAAGGCGATTGGCGCGGTCTGGTACTGCGAAACGTGCCGCCGCATCGTGATCGCGCAGGTGATGGGCGAGCGGTCCGGCAAGGGCGGCCTGTCCACAATCGCCGAGCGGATTTTAACGTCGCTTCGGTGCCACGGCGACAATCCGGGCTACCGAACGTGGGCGTTGTACGATCTGGTGACCGACATTCCGGTCGAGTACAAACTGAGCGGTCAGCAACTCATGAACGTGTACCTGCGGCTCGAATTCACGGCCCGCAAAACCGCGAAACTGTGTATCGAGCAGTGGGCGGTCGCCAATGTCGCCCGCCGCGATGCGTATTTGGATATATGGTTGCAAAAAAACAGCAAAGGGCCGCTGACCGAAGCGCGCTATGAGGGAGCCGAGGCCGAACCGCATCTCGGGCATCCGGTCCTCGCGCTCGCGGGCGGCCTCGATGTCGGAATGCCGATGTTCAACGCCGCCCGCGACGCCGTTCAACTGAAGCGTCCCGCCACCCGGTTTTCCGCCCGGGCGTGGGAGTGCGACCCGACCAACAAAGTGTACGCCATTACCGCCCTTCGGCCCGCGAACGCCCCGGACGTGGTCGGCGATGTCGCCGCCCGGACCCGGTGCCACGGGGGAGGAAAGCAAGAGAGTTGATAGCGAGATAGCAAGAAAGCCAGAGGGGCAAGGCGTTACGCCAACGTCAGGTCTGACTTTCTTGCTATCCCGCTATCAACTCTCTCGCCGCGCGAAGCGCATCTCAAATGCTGAACTATCTTAAAGATTTTATTATCAACCGGGGCGGCAAGCCGAAACCGTCGCGGGGGCAGGTCATGGGCGCGCGGCCCGTGCGGAACCCGACTGTGAAATGGGTGCGTGAGGCGCGGCTCGAAGACAGGCCGCCCGTCGCCCTGCTCCAAATTCCGCGTCGCGCCGATAGATGGGGGAACCTGCTCGCAAAAGCGTTTCGTTTGCCGGATTTCCGCAAGGTCGAACTCGACGAGATCGGATCGGACGTATGGGAGTTGTGCGATGGCGTACGGTCGGTAGACGCGATTAGCCGCGCGATTTGCGTACAATATAAACTGAACAAGCGGCAGGGCGAGGCGTCGGTGACCGCGTACCTGCGAATGCTCGCCGAGCGTCGCTTGGTCGCGCTCCGCACCGGCAAAGCGGGCGCAAAAGCGACTACTTCTGCGACAACGGCGGCGGCGGCGAAGAATGACAACGCGACTGTGGAAACGAGCGGCGGGCGGCGCAAGCGGGCGTAATGGGGTTCTACCGAAATGGCGGATGAAAAACGAAGCGAAGCGACTATCAAGCGGTTTGGCGACAGGGTAATTGCGGAGCGTCTTGGGGCGGTTTCCGATGCCGAGGGCGCGGCGCAGTTCGACCATGATTTTTGGCAAAGCCAAAGTTCCTCCGCCCGGTTCGCTACGGCAAACGAGTTAGTTGTTTATTACTTGAAGCGGCGAGGGCGCACCGATGAACTCCCGCTTCAGCGATCTATTGAAAATATCAAACGCCCCCGGAACAACGCGGGTTAAAACCCACGTCTGTAGGTGCGAAGACGCGCCGGGCGTCCTCACGGACGCGAAGCAAAGTCGCATTTCTTTATACGGTATTTAATTCTTGCGTCCGTGAGGACGCCCGGCGCGTCTTCGCGCCTACAGACGTGGGTTTTAACCCGCGTTCTTTTACGGCGAACCACAAAAACTATGGCGACAACAGTCACAACTCAGCCTACACCTCCCGCCCCCAAGCGGGCGGGCGACCGGGTGCAAAAACAGGTCCAACTGCCGTTTCTCAAGGCGGCGGAGTTCGCGTGGAAAAGCGTCCGAATCCGCTTCTGGCGCTCCATGATTACAGCGGGCGGCGTTTTTCTGGGGATTGCGTTTTTGGCGTCGGTGCTAACCGGCAAGGCGATTGCCGGGCCGAACATCACCGCCGATGAACTCGCCAAGTCGAACTGGCTGGTCGGACTGTCGCTTCTGGTGTGCGCGGTCGGTATCACCAATTCGATGTTGATGAGCGTGACTGAGCGCTTCAAAGAAATCGGGACCATGAAGTGCCTGGGCGCGCTCAACGAGTTCGTGGTCAAGATTTTCATGATCGAGGCGATTGCGATGGGGCTGATCGCGTCCACCTTCGGCTGGATTGTCGGCACGATTTTGATTGTGGTCGCCAAACTTGTCGCGGGCGTCCCGAAAGACGCCCCGGCGGGAACCGTCTGGTACGGCGCGCTCGGCCTCGGCGATTTGTTCGGCTTGCCGTACGGCACGTTCTGGTGGTGCGTTCTCATCGGCGCGACCCTGACCGCGCTGGCAACCTATATTCCCGCGCTTCAAGCCGCGCGTATCCCGCCCGCCGCCGCATTGCGTATAGACATTTAAGAGGGTGTTGGGTGTTAGGTATTGGGTGTTAGGAAAGCCCGCCGGGGCCGCTCTCAACACCCAACACCCAACACCCAACACCTTTTTCCGAAAGGCACCAATGGCAGTTACAGACACTTTTGAAGCGGACGCTCCCTCCGCGATTATCGCCGCCGCGCCCGCAAAAACCAAAACGGAATACGTGGTTCGGGCCAAAGACCTGATTAAAGAGTTCCAAATGGGGAACGAGGTCACGCAGGCCCTGAAGGGCATCTCGCTCGACATCAAAAAGGGCGAGTACATCTCGATTATGGGACCGTCCGGGTCCGGCAAGTCCACGTTCTTTAACATGATTGGCGGACTGGACAAACCGAACCGGGGGTCGGTTTTCATCAACGATGTGGATATGGCGCAACTCGACGCGATGGAATTGGCGTTTCTGCGCTGTCACACCATCGGGTATATCTTCCAAACGTTCAACCTGATCCCGGTGATGACCGCTCTGGAAAATGTCACCCTGCCCACCGTTTTCGCCGGGTTGCCGTCCGAGGAAGGCACGGCCCGCGCGATGGAGTTGCTGGAAATTGTCGGCCTGGGGCATCGTTTGCACCATAAACCGTCACAGCTCTCCGGCGGTCAGCAACAGCGCGTCGCGATTGCCCGGAGCCTCGCCAATAACCCGTCCATCGTGCTGGCCGACGAACCGACCGGGAACCTCGACGAGAAAACCGGCGTGGAGATTATCGAACTGCTCCGCAAACTCAACAAGGAGCAGGGGGTGACGATTATCTCGGCCACCCACGATCACAAAATGGTGAACGTCTCCGACCGCATCGTGTGGATCCGCGACGGCAACATTGACAAGATCGAGAACCGCGAGGACGTTCAAATTCAGGTCGGCTCGATCAGCGGCGGCCACGAGTAAAAGATGCGTGGTCCGGGCGCGGCGCACAAGGCGTACGAGCCGATGACGCCAGTTCGGATGGAGAAAATCCGAAATAGGACGCGGATCGCGGTCGCCGTCGCGGTTGGCGTCCCGGTCGTCTTGTTCCTCGGGGTTCTTTTCTACGGCGGCTGGCAGTTTTGTCAGTACGCCCTTGCCGGGTCGCGTTCCATTTCGGGCGAAGCCGCGTTGAAGGCGGGTGACTATGACCGCGCGATACGAGATTTGGAATTTGCGGAGCGGTATTACCCAAATTGGTCTCACAACAGGTATATGTTGGGCGTCGCGTATATTAAAAACGTCGAAGAACGAGCGAATACCCTTCCGCCCGACGACCGCCGCCGCTTGAGTGAGCGGCTCGCGGCGATTACCGAGTCGGTAGAGAGTGAGCCGGAAATCATTCGCGACGGCAAGCGCAATAACGACGTAGCGGGCAGCCCAATGTCGCGTCCGGGAAAAACAAATCCATGACGCCGCTTCTCCGAAAAAAGGTGGGGACGGCGGCAAAGATTGCGCTTGTCGTGTCGTTTGCGCTGTCGCTTGTCTATGCTGGCAACCTTGCGTACCAGGTCGCCATGTACCCGGTGCATATCGTCCAGGGTAGAAAGGCGTTCAAAGAGGGCGATTACAACCGCGCGATACCGCATCTACGAGCTGTGGTTCGTTTCTTCCCAAGCAATTCAGAGACGCGGCATATGCTGGGCCTTGCATATATCAAAAGCGCGGAGGAACAGATAAACGCCTATCCGCCTGACGCCCGCCGCCGCGAGCGTGAGCGTCTGGCGGCGATTGTCGGGTCGCCAAAGAGCGAGACGAAAACCGTTCCCGGCGACAAGCCCGGTCCTGTAGCGCCGCGCACAAATGTGGCGAAGCCATGACGCCGTTCTGGCGCAAGAGCGCGCGTATGGCGTTTAGTATTCTGTCCGCCGTTTCGTTCACGCTTTTCCTTTCCTTTTTCGGGGGCGGTTTGTATCATGCGCTGAACCATCAAGTGCGTGTGCCGCGAGGCATGGCGGCATTGAAGTCCGGCAACTATGAGCAGGCGGTGAAAGACTTTGAGTACTTGTCCAAGCGCGATCCTGAGTCGTCCCACTGGCGCAACCTACTCCGGGTTGCCTACGTTAAGCGCGGCGAGCAGTTAATAAACGCCCTGCCGCCCGACGATCAGCGACGCATGCATGAGCGTTTGATGGCGGACCCCGCCTCAGTGATAAGCAAGTCAAAAACTGTACCCGGTGACAAACCCGCTGCTGTAGCATCCCCGGCAAAAAAGGCGAACCCATGACGGCGCTTCAACGGGACAACGCAAAATCGTTGACATTGCTCGCATTGATTACTCTGCTTGTCGTGTTCACGGCTCACACCGCTATGTACTGGACCGAGGTCCGCAACATGAAAGAGCGCAGGATGACGGGAACAAGGGCGTTAAAGGCGGGTGACTATGAATGCGCGGTGCGGGATTTGGAGTATGTCGTTCAGCACAACCCGCGCGCTAATGCTGTTGTGCGGCATCTGCTGGGCGTTGCGTATATCAAGCGCGGCGAGCAGATGATTTCCGCGATTTCGCCCAATAATCACTATTACCAACGTGACTTGCTGGGGGCGCGCTACCGCTCGTCTTCCGAAAGCGCCGCGAATCAGGGCGCGAATCGTGCAGGCAAGCCGCGTAACGACGCATCAAGCGGAAATGGAAAATCGGATTAAATGACATACAAACAAAAATCGGTGAAGACAGCGGCATTTGCGCTTCTTGTCGCGGCGGGCGTGGGCGCGGGATTGTGGCAGGGAGCGGCGACCGCGCAGACGAAAACGGGCGGCGCGATGACCGCTAAGAGCGGTAAAAAAGTGACTCTGAGCGAGACGAACGACGGGAAAACGGTTCCGGTTCATATCGGCGACACGGTGATTGTGCAACTGTCCTCGAACGCCAGCACGGGCTATTCGTGGCGGCCCGCGACGCTCACCCCAACGGGCGTGGTCACGGCGAGCGGCGCGTCCGAGTATGTCAAGCCCAAGTACGTGCCGGGTATGGTAGGACGGCCCGGCACGCAGGTGTTCCGCTTCAAGGCGCTGAAGGCGGGCGAGGCCAAACTGCAACTCGAATATCGCGGGCCGGGCCGCGACGCGGATACGGGCGCGCCCGGACAGGCGTGGGGCGTGACGCTCGCGGTGACGAAGTAGCGTTAATCGCGGTATTGTTCGCTTTTCGGCGTGGCGGATTGGTTAACCGAGGGGCGTGTTTCCGCTTGGTTTCATCACGAGTGGCTCAAGCCCTCTCGCTAAGCGGCGCGAAGCGCGCCACAATCCCGCTG
>CAXUMS010000070.1:15248-23279 GCA_964252165.1 uncultured Armatimonadaceae bacterium | reverse complement strand
TCCACATCCTCGACAGGCGCAGCAAGGTTGGCCGTCCGTCGGCGAGCGGGTCCGAAAACGGAATGCCCAATTCGATAATATCCGCGCCGCCCTCGGCAACCGCAACCACCACATCGGCGGTCGCATCGGGCAGGGGATCGCCCGCCGTCAAAAATGCGACCAACGCCTTTTCGCCGTTCGCCCTAAGCCGGGCGAACGTATCATCCAAACGGGTAACGCTCAAGCGAATATCACCATCATTATTTTTACCTTGAACCGCTGTTCTGCAAGGCGTCGCGGAGCCAAGCAGGCGTTTCGTCGTTGCTTGGTTCGTCGCCGCTAACCCCGGTTCCTTCCAACACGGCGTCAAGCGCGCCGCCGCTCGTTTGGAGTTCTTCCTGCCGCGCGATGTAATCCGCGACAAGGGCGATGCGCTCCGGCGACACGCTCACCGTGTATGCGTCCGCGTTCCATGCGAAACCCGCGACGTTCAGCGTGACGCCCACGAACCGCGCGCTCGCCCGTTGCAATTCAAGCGTCACGCCGCTTGCGTTTTGGTCTGGCGGTAAATCGTACAAAAGGTGCAGGTGGCCCGCCGCGCCGCCGACCGCGTGAACGCGCACGTTCATCGTTTCCGCGTAGCGTGTCAGGTAAGGACCAAGTCGCGCAAAAGTCCCATCCGTCAACGGAACGCTTTCGGCGTTTTCCACGATCCAGACGGATTGCAGGGTGACGCGATGGCGCGGCGTTGGAGAAATCGGCATTAGTTCAACTATTCATTGTATTGCCGCGTATTGCCGCGTGGCGTTATGTTTTGCGTGGGGGGTAGGGGGCCTCCTACCCCCCCGCGCAAAACATAACGCCACACAACTATATTGCCTTGCGGGCCGCCGTTGTCGTTCTTAACCGTTCATCATCTCCAACCGCTTGGCGACCGCATCCACATCTTTGTCGCCACGGCCCGACAGGTTGATAAGAATGATCTGGTCGGGGCGCATCGTGGGCGCGAGCTTTTTCACATACGCGAAAGCGTGCGCGGTTTCCAATGCGGGGATAATCCCCTCCGACCGTGCGCACCAGCCGAACGCGTCCAGGGCCTCGGCGTCGGTGATCGCGACATACGTCGCCCGGCCCCGGTCCTTGAACGACGAATGTTCCGGCCCGACGCCGGGATAGTCCAGTCCGGCGGAAATCGAGTGCGCTTCCGCGATCTGCCCGTGCTGATCTTGCAAAAGATACTGGTACGCGCCGTGCAGAACGCCGGGCCGCCCCGCCGAAAGCGGGGCCGCGTGCCGAGGCGTGTCCATACCATCGCCCGCGGCCTCGACGCCGATCAGTTGCACAGTTTCGTCGCCCCGGAACGGGTAGAAAATCCCCATCGCGTTCGAGCCGCCGCCCACGCACGCAACCACGGCGTCCGGCAGTTTCCCCTCGCGGGCGAGCATTTGGGCGCGGGCCTCGGTTCCGATAATGGACTGGAAATCGCGTACCATCGTTGGGAACGGATGCGGCCCGACAACCGAGCCAATAATATAATGCGTGTCGTGGACGTTCGTTACCCAGTCGCGCATGGCTTCGTTGGTGGCGTCCTTGAGCGTTTTCGTGCCGCTTTCGACCGGGCGCACCTCGGCCCCCATCAGCCGCATACGGAACACGTTCAGTGCCTGCCGCTTCACATCTTCCGAACCCATGTAAATCACGCACGGAAAGCCGAACTTGGCGCACACGGTCGCGGTCGCAACGCCGTGCTGGCCCGCGCCGGTTTCCGCGATAATGCGCGTTTTGCCCATGCGCCGGGCGAGCAGGATCTGCCCGATGGCGTTGTTGATCTTGTGCGCGCCGGTATGGTTCAGGTCTTCGCGCTTCAGATACACCTTCGCGCCGCCCAACTCACGCGTCATATTCTCGGCGAGCGTCAGCGGCGTTTCGCGGCCCACGTAGTCTTTGAGAAGCGCGTCGAACTCGGCTTTGAACGCGGGGTCGGCTTTGGCGCGGTTGTACTGCTCATTCAGTTCGTCGAGCGCGGGAATCAGCGTTTCCGGCACAAAGCGCCCGCCGAACGGCCCGAAGTGTCCTAAAGCGTCGGCGTCGGACGTAAAAGCGGCAGAAGCGGTAGTCGTCATAATAGTATCTTTATACACGAAAACCGGACGAGTTTGAAACGCCGCGAAATGGTGGCCATAAAAACGCGCGGTTCGGTACAACCATCAACCGGAGCGAAACGTAATGAAAAATGTCGAGCGCGCAATTCAAGAGGCGGTTCACTGGTTGCGGCTGGGCGTGGAAACGCTGGGCGCGATGGCGATCGCCGTCGGCATCGTGGTCGCGCTCGCGCTTTTGGTTCGCTCGCTTTGGTCGCGCGAGGGCGTTAATTTCAACCGGACCCGGTTGGTCTTCGCGCGTTACCTTGCGCTGGAGTTTCAGTTGGGTTCGGATATTTTGTCCACCGCCGTCGCGCCGACCTGGACGCAGATCGGACAGTTGGGCGCGATTGCGGTTATCCGAACCGCCCTGAACTTCTTTTTGACGCGCGAAGTCAAAGAAGAAAGCGCCCGCGCCGAGGCCGAACTTGTCGCCCCGCTTGCGCCGAACGCCGTTCCGCCCACGCCATAGCATAGCGCATTCGGTTGCGCGCTGTCCGGGTACACTAACGCCAAACCGGACGGTTCAAGGAGCCGGTTTGCGCGAGCGTCCCCACGGAAGCGGCGGCGATTCGCTTTTGATTTTCTTTGGCTTCCTAACGAAAAACGGTTTGATAATCAGCATGAACAAGCAAACGGGTGAGTTGCTCAAAAACATTTCCTTTATCTCAGGCTTCGCTTCCATTATCGCCTCGATTGCGGTTTGGGCGATGGCGAAGGGCGAATCCGCAGAAGAAAAAGCGCACGGCGAGCGGTTCGGTATCTTCGTCGGGTTGTGGGCGCCGACGTTTTTCATCCTGTCGGATTGGTTTGGGCGTCAAGGCAAGGGCGAGTAACGTTTTATCGAGGCGACGCGGGGTTATCTCGCGTCGCCTTGTTTTTCCATTGATTTGATATGCCAACCCTTCGGATCGAAACCATCATCGCCGCGCCGCCCGCGCGGTGTTTCGATTTGGCCTACGATATTGACCTGCACACGCGAACGGCGGGCGCGACACGCGAGCGGGCTATTGCCGGACGAACGCGCGGCTTGATCGGGCTTGGCGAGAGCGTGACGTTCGAGGGCGTTCACTTTGGCGTGCGGCAACGCTTCACCGCGCGCGTGACGCAGTTCGACCCGCCGCGCCGGTTCGTGGACGAGATGACGCGCGGCGCGTTCCGCACCATGACGCACATCCACGAATTCGCCCCAATAGCGCACGGCGGAACCCGAATGCGCGACACGCTGATCTGGACCGCGCCGTTTGGCGTTTTGGGCGTTCTCGCCGATAAGGTGTTGCTTGTACGTCACATGGAACGCTTTGTGCGCGAGCGTAACGCGGTTTTAAAAACCATCGCGGAAAGCGCATCGCATCGGTAAAGTCGTATGAAAATTATCATTCCCGGCGGGACCGGGCAGGTCGGAACGCTCCTCGCGCGGGCATTGTCGCGGGACGGTCACGAGGTTGTTGTGCTGAGCCGGACGCAGAGTGCGAGCGAACGCGCGTGGCGGACGGTGGCGTGGGACGGGCGCACGGTTGCAAGCGAATGGGCGCGCGAGGTTGACGGCGCGGACGCGGTTATCAATCTTGCCGGGCGCAGTGTGAACTGCCGGTACACGCCCGCGAATCGGCGCGAGATTACCGACTCGCGCGTTCTTTCAACGCGGGCGGTCGGAACGGCGATTGCCGCCGCTCGTCGTCCGCCGCGCGTGTGGCTCCAGATGAGTACGGCGACCCTCTATGCGCACCGCTACGACGCCCCAAACGACGAGGCGAGCGGCATTACCGGCGGCGACGAACCGAACGCGCCGGACACGTGGCGGTTCAGTATCGGCGTCGCCAAAGCATGGGAGCAAGCCGCAGTCGAGTACGAAACGCCGCGCACGCGCCGCGTTCTGCTCCGCTCGGCGATGGTAATGAGCGAAGACCGGGGCGGCGTGTTCGACACGTTTTTGGGTTTGGCGCGGCGTGGTTTGGGCGGGCAAAGCGGCGACGGTCGGCAGTTCGTTTCGTGGATCCACGGCGCGGATTTCGTGCGCGCGGTTCGCTTCCTCATACGCCGCGACGACCTTGACGGTCCGGTCAATGTCGCGTCTCCCAATCCGCTCCCGAACGCCGCGTTTATGCGCGAGTTGCGGCGCGCGTGGGGCGTTCGCTTCGGTTTGCCCGCAACGAACTGGATGCTGGAGGTGGGCGCGCTCGCGCTTCAAACCGAAACCGAGTTAATCCTGAAAAGCCGCCGCGTGGTTCCCGGTCGCCTCGTGGATGCGGGCTTCACGTTCGACTATCCTACGTGGCCCGAAGCCGCCCGCGATTTGTGCGGACGCTCGCGCGCCCTCGCGCTCCGGCGCGGCGCGGAGGCGGAGTAGCCGTTGCAACCGCAGAGATAGAATGTATGCCCAATCACGATTTTCTTTTACGGCGTCTCGCCGAACACAAGTACGGCGAGTTTGATGACGTTTTTCGGCATCCTGACGCCGTCCACTTGCCCAACAAACTTGTTCTTTACATCAGCGACACAACAGAATGGATTCCCACCTTTTTGCCGTGGGAGACACTAGAACCATTCAATGGCTTGGCCCAATGTGCAATCACCACGATAACGGGCGAAGGGGCCGCTATCGATAGCGGCGTGTTTGCGGCTTAGGCGGATTTATTCCGTAACGGACCGCCGATGATTCAACTCGCGCTTTCGGGGCGACATGTCGCCCATGTGATTACTCCGGGCGTAGACGACCCCCGATTTACGATAGACCGCGATGAGACTGTTAGCGTCTTCCGGCAGTTGGCGACGTGGTGTGACGAGGTCGCCGCATCGGACGGCGCGCTGTATCTTTTTCACGGCGGCGTTTAGCGGCGGTCGCTTATAGAAGGCGCTGTAGTCTTCACGATTCTCAAGGCGCACATATGATAACAATTGGCTCCATACCGCGAGAGGTAGCCGCAGAGCGTTTCGCGTTCCTGGCGAAGACGTATGGGGGGCGACAACGCGCCATCAAAGAGTTCACGCACCGGGACCCGGATTTCGTTTTCTGGATTTATCCCGATGGTCGCCTTCATAACGCCCGTGATTCTCATGCCAAAAACGTCCCGCGCGGCTTCGCCTATATCGTGAACGATGAACCGGACTATGGCGGTTTTCTGCGCGGGCGTGTCGCTTCCCTGTTCGGCGACCAACTCATCGCCATTTACTGCCGGGAAGAAGCTCTTGCGGCGGCGGGGGGAAAGCTGACGCAGTTTCTGCGCGGGATCGCGCATATTCCTGTGCTGGTGTGGGAGGACGCGTTGGTCATCAGCGATAACGGGGACATCTACGGAACGCTCGCGGACCTCCAAGCGCGGGAGCAAGACGGCTCGCTTAACGCCGTTTGATGGTCAGGCAAGGCTAGTTTCTTTAACATGATCGTTTTAACCGAAGCGTCCGCGCATGTCGCGCCCTCGGCGAGCGCGCGGGATTTGCAGGCGGCGACCGACGCCGCGCGATTGGTGGGGTGCGCCGTGTACCCCCTTCCGCAGGATTTCGCCGTGTGCGGCGACGATGCGGACGCGGCCTTGTGGCTGGTTCCCCATCAGGAGCGGGAAACGCCGGGCGTTTGGATCGGTTACATTCCCTCGCCCGCACGATATGAGGCTGTTTACGAAGCCGCTTTGTCGCGTAACATACGCCTCGTGAACGCGCCCCACGAACACTTGGACGCGCAGGAGTTTCCCCGCGCCTACGCGCGCTTGGGCGACCTGACGCCGCGTAGCGTCATTATCGGCGACGCCTCAGAATCTGACGCCGCCCTCGCTGCGCTGGGCGGCCCGCCCGTGTTCGTCAAAGGCGCGGTTCAGTCGCGCAAAGCGAACGGATGGCGGACCTGCGTCGCCGAAAACGCGGACGAGTTACGTCGGCTTGTTGGTGAACTGCTCGCCCTGCCCAACCGGTCGCGGGGTCAGATCGTCGTGCGTGAACTCACGGTTTTGCGCCATACGCGCGTTGGTCCGGGCGGTTTTCCGCTCGGGCGCGAGTACCGCGCGTTCGTCCTGAACGGGCGAATTGTCGGTCTTGGATATTACTGGGAAGGCGACGACCCGCTCGCGCCGCTGACTGCCGGGGAGCGCGCCGACGTTGAAGCCCTCGCCCGCGAGGCCGCGCGGCGGGTCGGCGCGCCGTATATCGCCGTGGACATCGGACAAACCGAAGACGGCGCGTGGATCGTGATCGAGACCGGCGACGCGCAGTTTTCCGGCGTGAGCCAGGTCCCGCTCCTGTCGCTCTGGAACGCCCTAAACAATGCCGGGTAAAACGAATTAACAAGGAGTAACGGCAATAGACAGCATCACGGAAACAATCACCATATTACGGGACGTTGGGTGGCGCGTTGAAACAAACAGGACGCCACAAAGTAGCGTTTGGTTGCCGCCGCGCTACGCGAGACCGCCTACGCCGGTTGAGCGGTTTCTCTCTACCGTCCATGATTGCGTTGCGCCCGATGAGCAAGTGTGGTTCATTACCGAGCAACAGTACCGGTGTGACGCGCTCGATTACGCTTTTCGCTGGAACGAATGGGAAGTGATAAGTTTGGAAGCGGCGGACGGAATACAAGAAACCGAAGCAGTCAAAGCGTTTTGGAGTCGGTATCTTCCATTGCTCAACGGTGTTGCCCCATGTTATTGGTACTTGGCGTGTGATTTGTCCCCGGATAATTATGGCCGGATTGTGCAGGGCGCGGAGCCGGAATTTGAGGAAGTTTCCCACATAGCGGACGATTTCGAGCAACTGCTTGCCAAATTGCGCGATTATTATGCAAGCGGCGCAACAGAGGATCTATACATTGCGCTTCTCCCATGAATATCCTGTACATCGAAAATCAGGTGCGCTTTGCTGAGATGGTTATCAAAGCGTTTTTGTCCGACCATGCGGTTCATGTCGTTGCGAGCGTGGCGGCGGCGCGGACCGCGCTTGCGAGCGGCGCAGTCTTCGACTCGGTTCTCCTTGACTACGATTTGGACGACGGCGGCAAGGGCGTGAAACCGCTCGGCGAGTTGCGGGCGCGAACGCCGCGCCCCGTTATCGTCGCCGCATCGTCGCACGATGCGGCAAACGCGGCTTTGATGGCGAACGGCGCGGACGTTGTTTGCCGTAAGCGCGATTTCGCGAACATCAACGCCGTTCTCGCCGCCGCGCTCGCAAGCGTAACGGAGTAGAACGAACGTTAGATTTGCGAGCGCGGCGGTTTGGTTTTGTTACCGCCCCGTTGTTAGCCACGCTTCCACATCGATTTTCAGTTGCAGGAGCGACGCGCCGTGGGTGTACATCATGTGACCGGCGGGGTAGTCACGCGTTGTGATGTTGGTTTGGCGCAGGTCGTCGCGGTCGTCGCCGGTCTGCGAGCCGATACCCATATGCGCGAGGGTGTACGACGTGGCGAAGTAGGGCGTTGCGAGATCGTAGTACCCGGACGCGACGAAAAGGCGCAGGTACGGGTTCTTGTAAAACGCGGACGCTAAGGCGTCGCTGGTGTCGGTGAAGCGGTTTTCCGCCTCCCACTTCCACGAGTCCCACGAAAACCCGCCGCCCAGAATGTGGTACGGCTCATCGGTTTCAAAACCCAACTCGCGCCGGATGTAGTCGTTGAACGTGGCGGTATACGGCGGGCGGATCGCGCTCATGGACGGGTCGAAGTCGGCGTGTTCGGTCACGGCGAGGCGGTCGCGGCCCGTGATGCGCGAGTCCAGACGGCCCACGGTTTTGCGCTCGGTTCGGAGTAATTCCTTGCAAAAACGGTGAATATCCACGCGCAGGTCCGACTGCAAAACGTATTCCTCGGACAACCCGGTGTAGTGCGCGACGCGCGACGCGACCGCGCGTCGCTCATCCGGCGTGAGCCGGTCGCCGCGTGCGAGGGCGTGGGCGTACTCGTTTTCCGCAAACGCTTCCGTCTCGC
>CAXUMS010000070.1:0-15238 GCA_964252165.1 uncultured Armatimonadaceae bacterium | reverse complement strand
TGAAGGTCGGGCGCGAGTTTGTTGTGGTAGAACGCGGTCGCCGTGTACGTGGGCAGGAACAGGATAAACGGAAGATCGTTGCCGGGCGCGGACACGGCGGTTTGAAAGTTCAAAATAGACGAGACCAGCGCGATACCGCTGAGCGCAATCCCCTTCTCGATCAGATGTCCGGCAAGCCCCGCCGCGCGCGTGGTTCCGTACGATTCGCCGACCAGATACAGCGGCGATGTCCACCGCTGGTTTCGCGTCAGGTACAGCCGAATAAACTCGCCGACGCTCGCAATGTCGCCGGACACGCTCCAGAACTTTTTGCCAAGATCCGGCGTTTCCGCCCGGCTAAAGCCGGTTCCGACCGGGTCAATGAAAACCAGATCCGTAAACGAAAGCCAGGTCGCCTCGTTGTCCGTAAGCGCGTACGGCGGCGGCGGCAATTCGCCATCGTTTTTCATCGGAACGCGCTTGGGGCCGAGCGCGCCCAGGTGCAACCACACCGACGACGAGCCGGGACCGCCATTGAACGAGAACATCAGCGGGCGCGCCCGGTCCGCGCCGCCTTCTTCCGCATCGCGCGTGTACGCCATGTAGAAAATGCGCGCTTCGGTTTCGCCTTTGTCGTTTTTAATCGGCAAAAAGCCGGTCGTGACGGTGTAGGCGAGCGTCGCGCCGTTTAGGGCAATTGTGTGGCGCGTGACAATGGGCGGCTTGTCGGCGTCGTCGCTTTTTTTGCCGTCCTTGTTTTTCTCCGCCGAGGCGTCCGGCGCGGTCAACGTCGCCGAAATCTCGACCCGCGCGCCGCCGGTTTCGGCTTGAACCGTCGCCGTAGCGTCGTCGGTTTTGGCGTCGGGGGCGTCCTCGGATACGGCGTCGCCGTCAAATCCTGCGGCGCGGCGCGAGGCGGAGTTAGGGAAGAGTGGATCGTTATTGAAGCGAGTAGTCATGCTCGCATTGTACCTAACGCGCCCCCGCTTGCTTCAAAATCGCCACGATTTCAGGTCGACCTTGCGCGACATCGAGCGGAGTTGAATAAAAGACTTGACCATTTTGTTGATAGTCAAACTCGCGCGCTTTGTTAACGTCTGCGCCGCGCTGAAGTAGCAATCGCACAACGTCGGCGTGACCCTTGTACGCAGCAACCATAAGCGGCGTCCCCTCGACGTCGGCGGGCCACGGATTTGGTGATGCGCCTACATCAAGTAAATGCTTGATATCTCCAACGTTTCCCTCGTTCGCGGCTTGCCACAATTTATGATTTACAAAATCGGCTTTGAGTTCCAGCGCAGTGAATAACAGCCCGACAAGCGCGAAGGTTAAACCAATCCAACACCAAAGGCGCCGAACAGGACGACGCGCGATGCGTCGGCAAACAAACCATGCAAGCAGGAACAGAAGGCCCGACAAAATCGCCTCGTCCGCGCGGCACAGAAGCCATAAAAAGACAAAATTATCCACTATAGAGGCGTCTCCTGTAGCAGTCTACCAGAACGCAAAAAACGCAGTTCGTTTCATCCGCAAATAGCCTGAAATTCTGTCGTGAAATTGATACCACGCACGCCGCAAACGATGTAAAATAAAATCATCACATTCGTTGAAATGGACGCATTGGTTCATGGACGCCGACGCCGCCGATCCCGATAACTTCCGCCCTTCGCTTCCCGATAACGCTTCGGCGGGTTCGGGCGACCTCAACCGGTTGCGCGCCCGGTTTTTGGCGTACCTGGAACAAACATTCCCGCGCCGCGAATACAAGCGCGGCGTGTGGCTCGCGATCGCGCTGGTCGGTATGGGGGCGGGATACATCGCCGGAACCGCCGTCACCATCGCGCTCGCGCCCGACCATGCGGTTCAGGCCGCCTTGCTCCTTCCCCTGATCGCGCTTTTGGTCGCCCGCGCGGGCATCACGCTTCAGCGGCTACGGAAAACGCGACGGTACTACAACCGTCTGCGAGGCGTGGTGGAAGGTGGAACGCCAGTCAACGCCTACGTGGTGCAGGCGAACGAGGCTTTGTTCCGCCCCGGCGAAACGTCGCTTCCGTGTCTGGTTCTATTTAGTTTCCAGCCCGAGGTCAGCCGCGATGCGGCCTATATGCGCTCGCTCGCCCGCCGCGTTTTCAGCCTGAAAAACACGCAAGCGCAAACCGACGACGCCCGTGCGGTCACGCATTTGACAACGGACGAGCGCGCGGTCCCCTACCGCCGCCGCGCTCTGCCGTTCTCGTTTACGGACGGCTCGACCATCTATTGCGCGGATCTGTGGGTCAAGCCGTCGTATCTCCCCCAACCGTTCCTGACTGGCTCGCTATTGCCGTGCCTCGCCGAACCCGGCGCGGAAGGCGGTTTGGAACTTATCCCCGCGTGGCTCCTCGCCTCGCCCGATGGCGGAACGCCGCCCCCCGCGCCCTCGTCCCGGTCACGTGTGGAAGGGTAGCCCAACGCGGCAGGCGTCGTATGACCAGACCACAGATAGAGCGGCTGATCGACGCGGTGGAGGAAGCGTCCACTAACCGGGAATCGCTGTGCCACGGTCCCCAGCACTGGCGCTGCGTTTCGCTTGTGGGCGTTCGCTTGTCCGGTACGACGCCCGGGGCGGATGCGCTGGTCGCGTTTTTGTTTGGCCTGTTCCACGATGCGATGCGCGAGAATGACTGGCAGGACGAGGGCCACGGAACGCGCGGCGCTTCTCTCATGACGCGCTTCTACCGCGCCGGATTGATTCCCATTACCCTGCCGCAGTATGAGGCCGCCCTACTTGCCTGCCAAACGCACACGGAAGCCGCTCCAACAAAGCGCGCCGTTCTGGGCGTGTGCTACGACGCCGACCGCTTGAACCTGTGGCGCGTGTGCGTTCGCCCCGAACCCGCGTACCTGTCCACAATCGCCGGTAGGGAGATGGCGCGCACGAACGCAACCGAGCATTTGCACAACACGACGCTGACCTGGAGTGCGGTCCTAAACGACCTTTTCCCTGCCACACCCGCTCCGCCGCCGAAACCGAACCGGGCGTTTTCTTTGAAGAATCGCTTTAGCGCCCGAAGGTAGGTGCGCGATAAAGAGCGGATATGGAACCCATACACTTCCGCAACATCACTGGCCCTGACGACGCCCCCGCGCTCGTCGCTGTCCATGACGCCCGCTACGCAACGGACCGCTTGAACGGGGAGTTGTATTTTGAGGACATTCCTACGGTAGACGGATACCGGGAACAACTCGCCACCGCCGATCCGCGCGATTGGATCGTGGTTCAGTCCGGGGCGGACGTTATTGGCTACGGGCATTGCTTGTCGCCGTGGGCGGAAAACAACGGAAAGCGCGTCTACCTGCACCTCGGCTGGATGAAACCGGAGTGGCGCGGCAAGAATATCGGGCGCGACTTGCTTTCTCGCCTGGAAGCGCGTTGCCACGAAAAAATGGACCAGGACGGCGTGGCGTCCGGCGACCGGGAGTTGGCCGCGAACGCGAGCGGCACGGAGGTATCGGCGCAACGGTTGCTACGCGCAACCGGCTACCACATCGTTTATACCGCGATAGAAATGCGTTTTGTGGGCGACGCGCAAACGCTTCCGCCCGCTCCCCTTCCCAATGATCTATCGCTTCGTCCCGTTTTGCCCGAACACTACCGGGCGTTGTGGCAGTGCATCGGGGACGCCTACTACGTCCACGGCGGGGACAACAGCAGCCGGGGAACCCCGGACGAAGCCCACTTCAACCGTTACTTCAACGGCGATTCCGCCGACCCATCTCTCTGGTTCGCCGCGTGGGAGCCGAGTCGTATCGCAGGCGTGGTTCTTTGCCGGGTGGAAAACAACGTCGCCGATGTGTACGAGGTTTCCGTCGCGCACGCGCACCGCCGCAAGGGACTTGCCAAAGCCCTGCTCACGACCGCTCTCCGCGAACTGCTCGCCCGCAACGTTTCCGCGATCCGCCTGATCACCTGGCGCGAAAACCCCACCGAGGCCTGGCGACTCTACGAGGCGGTCGGCTTCCAAACCGTCAAAGACTTCCCCCGCTGGCGCAAACCGGTAGTTTAAGGATTTTTAACCACAAAGACACAAAGACACAAAGAATAAAAGAAGAAGCGAAATTACCTTTTATTTTTCCCCCTTCTTCTTTGAGTCCTTTGCGCCTTTGTGGTTAAAAATCCTTATCCCAATAGATCGGCTAAGAGTTCCTGCGTTTCGCGCATGGCGGCCTCGAACGCGGCTAACACCTGGGCGATTTGGGTGTCGGTGATGATAAGCGGCGGCTCGAAACGCATCACTTTCGCGTTGTTCAGGGTGTACGCGGCGATCACGCCGTTGTGGACGAGCGCGCCGATGGCGAGCTTGCCGATGTCGGCGTCCTTGAACTCCACGCCGATCATCAACCCCTTGCCGCGCGCTTCTTCTAAGAGGTCCGGGTACCGGGTTTGGATGTCGCGCAAACCGTTTAGCAGAATGTCGCCTTTGCGGGCGGATTGGGCGGGCAAATCCTCTTCCCGCATAATGTCCAGCGTCGTGAGCGCGGCGACACAGGCCATTTCGCCGCCGCCGAACGTGCTGGTGTGGATGAACGGGTTATCGCGGAACACGGCCTCCCACACGTTGGGCGTTCCCATCACAGCTCCGATAGGCATCACGCCGCCGCCGAGGGCTTTGGCGAGCGTCATCAGGTCAGGCGCGACATTTTCGTGGTTGCACGCGAACATCGCCCCGGTGCGCCCCAATCCGGTCTGCACCTCGTCCAGGATCAATAGCGCGCCGTGTTTATCGCACAGATCGCGCGCGGCCTGAAGATAACCGGGCGGCGGAACGCGAATTCCGTTTTCGCCCTGAATGGGTTCTAAAATCACCGCCGCCGTTTCGTTATCTATTGCGCTCGCCAGCGCGTCCACGTCGCCGTACGGGATATGCGTGAAGCCGGGAATCAGCGGCGCGAACGGGGTTTTGTACACATCGCGCCCCGATGCCGACAGCGCGCCCATCGTTTTGCCGTGGTACGAGCCTACTGTGGAGACGAACTTTTCACGTCCGGTCGCCTTGCGCGCGAACTTCAGGGCGGCCTCGACCGCCTCGGTTCCGCTGTTGCACAAAAAGGAGTATTGCAGATCGCCGGGCGCGATTTGCGCCAAACGCTCGGCAAGATCGGCGAGCGGCTTGTTCAGGAACGTTTTCGAGGACAGCGGGAGTTTCGCGGCCTGACGCGCGACCGCGTCGGCGACACGCGGGTTGGCGTGACCGAGCGAGAATACGCCGTAGCCGCCCAAACAGTCTATGTACTCGTTGCCCTCGATGTCGCGGATAACCGCGCCGCAACCTTCCCATTCGACCTTGTCGAACCCGCCCAGTTTGAGCAGATTTAGCACGGATGGGTTGACATACCGCGCGTACTTTTCAATAGTTTCCTCGGTGATTCGCGCCGCCTCGTGTGCGTCCAAAGATCCGTCCTCCGCGTCTGAGTTTTGTTGTTTCAAGTCTATCATTGGGCGGGGCGGCAGGGTAAACCAAGAAGATCCACAGACGGCGAAACGAACCAAGCGAGGCTTCGCGGCGTATACAACTTCGTAGCAAACGAGACGATTAGACGGGAAGCGAACGATGGCTGTCACGGAACCGGCGGGCGAACGGCGAGAACCAGATGGGTTGGCGTCGCCGTCCTCGGACGACACGCTCAGGGACGACAACGCGGCGAAGAACAACGCGGCGGGTAGCGACGCGAACGCGGAACCGGCGACCAAGTCCAAACGGCTGGTTTCACTCGACGCATTTCGCGGCCTGACGATTCTTGGGATGTTGCTCGTCAACAACATCGCCCTCAGCGAGAACACGCCGCGCCATTTGAAGCACGCCGAATGGAGCGGCGCGGTGCATTTCGCGGATTTTGTGTTTCCGTGGTTTCTGCTGATTGTCGGCGTCGCGCTACCCTACGCCGCCGCCTCGCAACGTAAGTCGGGGCTGACCGGGACGCGGCGCGCCAGTCGGGTTTTGGCCCGGACGGCGAGCCTTGTCGCGCTGGGAATCTTAGTGGACAGCGTGGTCGCGCGCCAGTTTTCGCCCGGTCTGGGCGTTTTGCAGGTTATCGGGCTTGCGTACGGGTGCGCATCGCTGTTTTATGAACTGCCCGCGCTTTGGCGCGCCCTGTTCGCCGCAAGCCTGCTCATTTTACACTGGGCCATGATCCGGTTTGTCGCCATTCCCGGCGTCGGGGCGGGACACTTTCACGAGACGACCAACCTGATCGTGTATGTCAACCAGCGCTATCTCGCCCCGTACCACCTGAACGGTCTCGCGTCCGTGGTTCCGACCACCGCCCTTGCGCTGATCGGAACCCTGATCGGCGACCTGCTCCGCATCAAGCCCGCCGCCGCGTCCGCCGACCGCGCGCTTTCGTGGCGCAAACTGGCGATCCTCACGGTTGGCGCTCTTGCGCTTGTCGTAGTCGGCGTTTGGTGGAGCCGGGACTTGCCGATGAACAAGCCGCTTTGGACCGCGCCATATATCGTTTACACGGCGGGTTGCGGCGCGCTTGCGCTTGGCGGTTTGTTTCTCGTGGTGGATATTCTGGGCGGGTCAGCCCTTGCGTTCCCCCTTGTCGTGCCAGGCTCCAATGCAATTGCCGCTTACGTTCTGCCGATACTTGTCAAGATACTCGTCTTGCAAACTGTTCACGCGCCCGGCGCCCTTCCGGGCGTGACACTTCAACAGGCCCTTCAAAACGCCTGCTACGCATCGGCGGGCCGTGTCACGGGCGGCTGGCTTTACACCGCATCGTACATCGGTTTCTGGTGGCTGGTCCTACTTGTTTTCTACCGCCGCAAATGGTTCCTGCGCGTGTAGATTATTTGGTTTCTCGTCGCTTGTTCGTTAATCAAAAAGAAAGATAACTATGAAATATCCTGTCTTCTTCCGTTTGGGTATGGTTGCGCCCGCCGCATTTGTTTCGGCCTTGTTCTTGTCCGCTTCGGCTCATGCGAGCGTTTCCGCAAACGAGCGGTACCCGTACAACGGCGCGCAGTTTAACCGTTTTGTCGCGGAGTCGTACCGGCAACCGGGCATGGGACGAGTGGCGCCGTTTACCGGCTGGGTGGAGTTCGCGTACAAAAAGGCGTATCAGCCCGCTCTGGGCAAAGCGTTTGTTCCGTTCGGGCAGGAAACGGAGCGGCGGCGGCTTTTTATCGCGTCCGCGCCCAATGCCGCCGAGCGAACCAAACGGGAAACGCAAACCGCCGCCTGGCTACACAAAACGATCAAGAAAATCGTTCCGCGCTTTAGTTTGGATCGGGGCTTTGAAATGGCGAACCTGCCGCGCCTGGGCGAGCGTCAGTGTTTCTCGCAGTCGGTGTTGCTTGCGAGCCTTTTGCAAAAAATGGGCGTCGATGCCGGCGTGGCGATGGTATACCAAAACCCGGAAGGCGAAGAATCCAATAACGGTCACGCCGTTACCCTAATGAAACGGGCGGATGGGACCGACATCATTACAGATTGTTCGCATCCTCAGCCGTTTGTTCGGCAACAAGGATTGTTTTTGTCGCTTGCGAACGCGGGCGGGTACCGTTTTGCGGAGGTTGTTTACGAAGCGAAAAGCGGCGCGCGTGCGAATGTTATAAAGGGCTACCGAGTGGGCGGCGGCGGGGATGGCAAGAGCCGCACGGTTTTGGCGGCGTCCCGCTTGCGTCCGCTGGACACGGCCTTTATCGCGTCGCAGTTCGATTATTACCGAGGCGAGCGCGCGAAAAAAGGTTTACTGGGAAGCCCGATGACGCCCGCCGGATTGGAAACGGAGGCCGCTTTTTTGCGTCGGTCGGTGCGCGCGTGTCCGCGCAATCCGCTCGCCGTATATATGCTGGGCCGGGTATACGCAAAACAAAATAAAAAGGTCGAAGCGCGCAAGCAAATCGCAAACGCCTACAAAATCTACGTGCAGGCCGGTCATGTTCCTTTGGGAGAGCGCGAAATGGTAGCGTCACTTCGTTAAAAACGCCGAGACGTCGCCACTTCGAGAGAAAGGCGGTTCACTACTATAAGTAAAGGTTCATTTGAACGTTATGTCGCTTATACCGCGCTTTCCCCGTATAATAGCGAGGGTTCCAAAGCCCCATGTTTTCAAGCGAAGCAGGCGACAGTTCTTTGATGCTCAGCAAGCGCCGAAAGGCGAACCGAACGTGCGGAGGAAATTAACCCTTTTCTGTTTGTGACGATCCTATCCGCGTCGTTCCATGATGACGTTCGGATGTTTCGGTCCATGTTTTATCAGTCATCTTTCCGCAACAATCAATCGTTGCTTGTTGTGGAAGCGAGGCATCCGTCTCGCAATCATTTTCGCACAAGGGAGCCATATGCGCTTATCCTCGCTTTCAGAGTCCTCACTTTCGCATTCATCGTCAACTAAATCGCTTGTTTCCGCCGCGCGCTCGTCACGCCTGCTGAAGCGGCTCGGCTTGCTCGGCGTCGCCCTCGCGCTTCCGCTCGCCGCCCATGCTCAATTTACGTACACCGGGGGGAGCGGAACCAACGGTAACTGGAGTACGGCGGGCAACTTCACGCCCAGCACGCCGCCCGTGGGCGGCGGTAACACGGTTACCCTGACGTTTTCCGGTACGCCCGCGATTCTCGCCACGAACAATGATCTGGGCAATCCCGCTTTTACCCTGAACAGTTTGACGTTCGCCGCCGGTGCGGGCGGCTACGCGATCAGCGGCGCGACCCTGAACTTCGCGGGAACCACGCCCACCATCGCGGTCAACAACACCACGCTTGTCAGCATCACCGCCCCGGTGACGTTTGGGGCGGCCACAACCGTAACCGGTTCGGGCGCTATCAATTTCTCCGGCGGCATCAACCAGACTGTGGCCTCATCCACCACGCCCACCACTAACCAGTTCTCGGCCAACGGAACCGGCGGTTCGATCTTTAACATCACCGGCGGAACTTCCGCCGTGGACTTTTTGTTCATAAGTCGCCTTGCGGGCAACAACGTCACCTCATCCATCAGCGGCGCGTCCACGGTGGTAAATGCGACCGTGCAATTCTCGGTGGGCGGCGCGGGAACCAGCGCAACCACGATCAGCGGCGGCGCGGTTGTCAATACGGGTCAGGGTTTTGTGGGGGCGACCACTAACACGGGCAATGGCGCTCTGACGATCACAGGCAACGGTTCGCGTCTGACGACGACCGGCACCGGAGCGGATTCTAACCCCACAGTCGCTCCAACGGGTAACTTGGTCCTCGGACGCGACGCAGGTTCAAACGGCACACTTACGCTGTCAGCGGGTGGTTCGGCATCCGTCAGTCGTAACCTCATTATCGGAAACAACGGAACCGGCGCGGTTAATGTGAGCGCGCCGGGCGCGAGCAACGTGGGCGCTGCAACAACAACTTTGTCCACAACCGGCGATATTGTTGCGGGCAACCTGAACGGTGGAGTTGGCGCTCTAAACGTGAGCGGCGGCGGGACGGTGTCCGCCCGCGACCTGTATGCGGGTCAGCAAAGCGGCAGTCAAGGAACAGTCAGCGTTACCGAAGGCTCCGTGTCGGGACGCCGCTTGTTCGTCGCGCCCTTTGCAGGGTCGAACGGCAACGTAACGGTTACCGGCGCAAACTCGTCGGCGACAATCACCGACAATATCGAGGTCGGCGGACAAAGCGGCTTAGTGGGCGGGACCGGCGTTCTTACCGTTTCAAGCGGCGCGACCGTTAACGCCGCGGGAACGATGAACATTTACGCGCCCGGCACGGTCAATGTCAACACGGGAACCGTGTCCGTCGGCGGCCTCAGCACGGGCGGCGTGTCATCAGGCGTTCTTGCGATCAACAACGGAACCTTTAACACCGGCTTGGACAACACCAGCACGGTTTTTAACGGCGCGATCAACGGTTCGGGCGGCTCATTCAACAAAAGCGGGACCGGTACGTTGTCGCTTGGCGGCGTCAGCGCTTACACGGGCGCGGTCAATATCAGCGGCGGCGCGGTTAATATTACCGGCTCGCTTGCCCCAACCGGAAGCGTCGCTGTCGGCAATACAGCCACTCTTACCGGTACGGGATCAGTCGGCGCGATCACACTCAACAGCGGCGGCTTCATTCAGCCGGGCGCGGCGGGATCTATCGGGACATTGACCGGCGCCTCGCTTTTGTGGAACCCGGGCGGGCAGTTGAACTTCGATCTAGGCGCGAACGGCGCGTCGGACCTTCTCAACCTGACTGGCTCGCTGACCAAAGGCGGAACCGGCTCGTTTGTGTTCAACTTCAACAACCTCGGCGTTTCCACGCCGTCGTCGTTCACCCTGATCGGGGCGAACACCGTGAGCGGCTTTACCGCTTCGGACTTCTCGTTTACGGGCCTGACGCTTGCCTCGCCCTATGCGGCGCAGTTCCAGGTGACGCCGACCGCTGTCACGCTCAATGTGGTCGCCGTACCGGACGGCTCCACGCTGGGCCTCGCGCTTTTAGGTCTCACAGGAATGGCGCCGCTCGGTTTGCGGCGGTTGCGCGCCAAAAACGGGTAGAATAAACGGAAACTTGACGCTTGCGCGCTTTTCGTCCGGCATTTAGGTGATAGGATAAAGGGCGCGCCAAGCGATTGCATAATCGGGTTTCATACTTGCTTCGGCAGAAAAACAAGGAATCAAACGAATGAAAAAGAATTTACTCGCGGATCGGGTCCTCCGCATTCTTCTTGCGCTGACAGTCATTGGCGTTATCGCCGCGTTGATGCCGGGTGATGGCGTCGCCCGGGCCGATTATGCGGTTGCGGACGCAGGCGGTGTGGACGCGGGCGTTTCGTTCGACTAATCGCCGAAACGTTCATGCAAACACTCAAAAAGCCATCGCGCCCGGTAGGGCGCGATGGCTTTTTACTTTTCTTATCCGTTTCGTTAGGGAAAGGCGGCGCGGTACGTGCGGCTGTACCGATCCTGGTACAACGCTTCCACATGAACCTGCTTCCCGCCTTGCGGGGACAGCGTTACGGTCGCGCGTCGCAACGTTCGGCCGTTCCCTTTATCCAATTTGCGCTCCCCTTTCGTCGCGGTATCACCGTTCTTCAAATCAATGACGCGCCAACGGGTTCCGGGCGCGGTGGGCAGCTCGCGTCCGGCGGCGTCCGTGAAGATGGCGTCTACCACGTCCCCTACGCTTGCGGACGCTGTAGCCGGGCCTGGGGCCGGTTGCGCTTTTATGCCGCCCCCTTCATTGGAAGCCCGCACCAAGCGGAACACGCCGCGCGGAACCGCGTCGCCCCGGCGCCGCAAGGCCGCGCCGCCTCCCAGCACGATACCAACGGTAGCCAAACCCGCAAGCGCGGCCCCCGCCCACGCCACGCCGCTTGTCGGGGCTAACGCGGCAACGTCATTGCGGCTTCGCGACGCGGAGCGCGGGGCGCGGAGCGACGCGACGCCCAAGCCCGCGATGGTCCACCAAACCGTGTAAACGCCGTGGAAGTTATATGACGGCGACGCGAGCGCGTCCACGAGGCTTCCCGCGAGCGCGGACGCGGAACCCAATACGATAGCCCTTTGCAAAGACGGGAGCGAAGGGCGACTGCGGTAGCCGGTGACAAGAGTCGTTAAGACGGCGGCGGCGGCGGCGACATACAAAAACAAGCCTACCCCGCCTGCGTCGGCGGCCCAGTGAACATAATAATCGTGCGCGATATTGAAATGCGTTCCGCCGTGCGTCAAAACCGTTGCCGGATCATCGCCCAGATGCGTCCAGCGCCCTTCGAGAACCAAATAGGAACCCAGCCCCCAGCCCGTGATAGGTTTTTCGGTCGCCATGCGCGCCGCGCCGTCCCACATGGCGAGGCGGGTTCCGATATTCTCGCCACTGTCCGTGAGCGAGAGGGCCGCGCTTCGGGCGCGCTGACTGAACACCGTCGCCGCGCCGGACACGCCGATAAAGAGGACAACGCCGATGACGAGAAGCAAAGCGGGCGAGGCGAGAAGCCGTCGCGCCGTTTCCCGGAGGGACGACGGAACGTGTGTAGTGTTGTCTCTTACCGACGAACGGGCGGGGCGCAGGGAACGCACCATAAAGAAAAACAACAAACCGACGATCTCGCCGATCCATGCCGCCCGGCAACGCGTTAAAAGCAGAGCGATGACGAGCAGGAGCGTCGCCGCGAACGCGGGCAACCGCCATTTCTCCGTCACCTCCGGCGTCACAAAAACCGCGAGGGCGAGCGGAACAAGCAAAAGCATGAGCGATCCGACATCTTCGTGGGTTGCGAAGAAACTGTATTGGAAGCCCGATGTCACCCCGCCTGCGACGCCAAGCCGGGCGAAATCCGTCAGGGCGAGCGCGCAACCGATAACCACGAGACCGGTCGCGGCCTGAATAACATTTTTTGAAGACGGCAAGGCGTACGCGGCGACGAAGTAGGCGAGCGCGCCCGCGAGAATGCGCAGCAGGTCTGCGGCGGCGGGGGCGCGATACGGCGCAACGAAAAACGCCGCAACCGACCAAACCGCAAGGCCGATAATAAAGGGGTTCGGGCCGCGCCGCAAGGCGGTTCGCATGTTGTCGCGAAAGCCGCCGCAAGCGCCGAGAAGCAGGCACAAAACGCCGGTTCCTATTTGCGTCAGCGGTCCGCGAATGGCAAGAAGCGAATCCGCCCCAGCGAGCAAAAGAAACACGATACCGGTAAGAAGGCCGCCGGTAAGAACTGCGCCGAGGGTTCCGCTCGCCCCGCCGCGCGTTCGCTCCTCGGCGGGTTCTTCGGGGGCGACTTCATCCTGAAAATGAGCGTGGGGCGCGGGCGACGACATTGCTTTCATCCTTTTTGGGCGCGTCTAACGGCGCGTGGGCGACATAGACAGCGCAACAAGCGTTACTTCAACAAGCGGGCGGCAATGCCCTACAACAAAGAACGGCAAACCGCTCTGCACGGCGCCATGTCGCTTTTAGCGGTTTGCGCTTTTTCGTTCTGAATGATCGTTCGGTATACTGCAAACGGAGAAACAATGGCGTGGACGAACAACGCGCCGCGCGAGGCCGACATAGACGCGTTCGCCGATGACAAACTTCTCGCGTTGTTCCGCGAAACCGATAAGCCGGTTTTGTGCGGCGAGTTTTCGTTTCCGCCATTTTACGATGGCGAGCGCGGCATGGGGCTGTACGGCGCTATCCACGCCACCACAGAGGCTGATGCGGGCGCTCGGTATGCGCGCTGGATCAAAGACGCCGCGCAGAACCCGTACTGCATTGGGGCGTTCTGGCTCCAATACCACGACCAGCCGATTACGGGGCGCGGATCAGGCAAAGGTGACGCCCCCGTTTTGGTTTTGGGCGAACATTACGCGTTCGGCCTGGTGGATATTACCGACCGGCCCAAATGGCCCCTGATCCGCAGAGTCCGCGCCGCCAACCTTAGCGCCGTTGCGCAACGACTGGCGATGGGCCGTCGTTAACAGCGGCCCGGTAAACCGGGTAAAATGAGCAAGGACGCGGCGCGATTGCGGCGTGGCGCGGGGGAGCGGATATTATGTATGGACGCGGCGGCGGGAACGATAAAACCGATGCCATTCGGCGGTTTTTTACGCAGGGCGGGACGCCTTTTACTTTTGGATTGATTGCGGTCTCGGTTGTGCTGTATTTTGTGTCGCTTGCGGCGCGCGGCGGACTGATGGTATGGCTTCTGTTCAGTACGACCGAGTGGCCGACCCGGTTCTGGACCGCATTAACATGGCCCATCGCGAACGGCGGGCCGGGCGGCATGGGCGATCCTCTGAGCCTTTTGTTCGCGGCGGGTTGGACGTTCCTGTTTCTGGGCAGTCTGGAGCGATCTTGGGGAACGCGCGACACGGCGACATTCTTCGCCGCAACCACGTTTCTAACCGCGTTTGGGCAATGGCTGGGAAGCCTCATTCCGGGGATTGCGCCCGGCGGGTACCTGTTCGGACTGTGGGCCGCCGTCGGTCCGGCGGCGGTGGCGTGGAGTATCGCGAACCGGCGCGAGCAGGTGACGCTGTTCTTTTTGCCGCTTCCCGCGTTCGTGTTCGGCATTTTAGGCGCGGCGATGGTGTGGTACTACGGCGGCGCGGCGCTTGGCGCTCCGCTTCTCGGCTTGTTCGCGCTCGCCGGGTGCGCGGCGGCGTACTGGTACGCAAATGGCGGGCGGTATCTGCTCGCTTCGTCCGGCACGACACGGGGCGGCGGAAGCGGCGCGGGGAACGCGGATCGGTTCCGCGATTTAAACCGAACGCGCGACCGGCGCGCCAACGCCAACGAGGGCGGCGGCGCGGGCGGCGGCCTGAACCCGGTCAAGTGGTGGCGGGACCGGCAGGAGCGCAAACGACTCGAAGATATTTTTAAGCGGTCCGGGCTAAACGACCCGGACGAGGAAAAACGAAACAAGCGCTAACAAGGCGGGCGGCGACGCCCCCGGCAAGGCGGCGTTCCGCAAAGCGGAAATCGGAGAATCGGTATGAGAACGGAAAAGATGATTTCGGAGACCACGGGCGCGGCGGCGACGGCGGCGGAAGCCGCGCTTCAAGCCGCGCCCCAGGCGGAAGTGAACGCAACCGGCGAGGCGGATGCGCGCCTGACGCTCAAAGAGATTCGGCGCGAGCCGCGGGTTCGCACGTATATCACCAAAGCGAACGCGCAAATGGCGGCGATCGGCTACACGGAACACGGACATCGGCACGCGGGTATTGTGGCGACGATCGCGCGCTCGATCTTGCAGTCGCTTGGCTACAACGAGCGCACGGCGGAGATCACGGCTATCGCGGGCTATCTCCACGACATCGGTTGCGTGATTAACCGCGCCGGGCATGTCGAGGCGGGCGCGCTGATGGCGTTCCAGATACTCTCCAGCCTGAACATGGACCCGGTTGAGATCTCGGATATTATCGCGGCGATCGGCAACCACGAGGAGCCGCACGGCCTTCCCATATCACCCGTCGCCGCCGCCGTGATTATCGCAGATAAGTCCGATGTTCACTTTTCCCGCGTCCAAAACCCCGACGCCGCCGCGTACGATATCCATGACAAGGTGAACGGGGCCGTCCGCCGCTCTTACCTACGCGTCGAGCCGGAAACAAAAAACATCCGTCTGGAACTCGAAATTGACACCGAGGCCGCGTCCGTCATGGAATACTTTGAAATCTTCATCTACCGGATGGTGATGTGCCGCAAAGCCGCCGAGATGATCGGCTGCAAATTCCGCGTTTCGATCAACGGCCACGACGTTTGACCGTAGCCGTCTACGTTGTCGTTTGACTAAATCGCTCAAGCCGCGCGGCTCGCCTTCCAGCGGGGACCAGCCG
>CAXUMS010000069.1:0-23474 GCA_964252165.1 uncultured Armatimonadaceae bacterium | reverse complement strand
CGGGGCCTGCACGGTTTGTGTGGGCGGCGCGGACAAAACGCCGGTCGCCTGCGTTTCGGTTTTCTTTGCGCCTAAAAGTCCAAACGCGCCCGCGAAGATCGCTCCAGCAATCGCGACCGCGGCAAGCCCGCCGCCCAGCGCGAGCGCGATTTTGCGCCGCGCATCGCTCTCGCCGCTTTCTGCCCCGACAGGCGCGATCGGCATCCCCGTCGTTCCGGTCGCCTTGAGCGCGGGCGTAGCGTTATCCGCCCCGCATGTCGAGCAGAACCGGGCGTTCGCCGCGAGCGTCGTTCCACAAGCCTTACATCGCGCTGTCATATCCGTTCCAACTCCCTTTACGTATTAAAGACGCACGCGCGCATCGGGACGTTCCGAAGCGCCGGAGAAGATTTAACCGCAAAGGCGCAAAGGACACAAAGTTCAGAGGAGAAAAAAGTGATTTTGCTTTATCTTCTTATCTCTTCTTTGTGTTCTTTGCGCCTTTGCGGTTAAATCTTCTTCCTCGCTCTCGGTTACACGTCCTGCCAGGCGCGCAGGCGTGAACTGCGGTCCACGGCGTCCAGCACTTTTTGACATTCCAAACCCTCGGCGAAATCCGGGTGCGTGGGGCGACCGGCGGCGAAGTCCGACAAAACATCGCGCATGAAATTGATGAACGTATGCTCGTAGCCGATGATATGACCGGCGGGCCAGTAGTTTCCGGTGTACGGGTGCGCGCTGTCCGTGGTCTGGATCACGCGGAAGCCGCGCGCGTCTTCGGGGTCGTCGGCGTTGTAGTATTCCAACTCGTTCATGCGCTCCATATTGAAAACAACCGAGCCTTTCGAGCCGTTGATTTCCCACCGGTGATGGTTCTTGCGCCCCGGCGCCATACGGGTCGCCTCAAACGTCCCGACCGCGCCGTTCGCGAACCGCGCAAGAAAGATCGAGGAATCGTCCACAGTCACCTCGCCCATCTCGGTAGACGCCTTCCCGCCCAAACGGTCGTCACTCTCGGCGAGCAAGGGACGTTGCTTGATAAACGTGTCCAGCATCCCGGACACTTCAGTAATCGGGCCGACCAGATAATGGGCGAGGTCAATCAGGTGCGCGTTCAGATCGCCGTGCGAGCCGGAACCCGCGACATCCCCTTGCAAGCGCCAGACCAGCGGCATGTTCGGGTCCACAATCCAGTCCTGGAGGTAGACGCCTCGGAAGTGATTAATTTTCCCCAAACGCCCTTCCTCGATCATCTTCTTGGCGAGCGCGATTGCCGGGACGCGCCGGTAGTTGAAACAAACCGCATTGGGAACATGGTTCTCGCGCACAGCCGCAAGCATCGCCTCGGCTTCGGCGACCGTGTTGGCGAGCGGCTTTTCACAGATAATCATCTTGCCCGCCCGCGCGGCGGCGAGCGCGATCTCGACATGCGAGTTGCCCGGCGTGACAATATCGATAAGGTCAATATCATCGCGGGCGATAAGGGCGTGGTAGTCGGTTTCGTAACTCTCGAAACCGAACCGCTCAGAGGCCGCCTTGACCTTTTCCTCGTTGCGCCCGCAAAGGGCTTTCAAGACCGGCTCCACGGTTAAATCCGGGAAGAATTTTCCGACCTGCCGGTAGGCGTTCGAGTGCGCCTTTCCCATAAACTGATAGCCGACCAAACCCACATTGATTCGCTTCTTCGCGCTTGCCGTGTCTGCTGCCATGCCGCAAAACTCCTTCGTCGCCGTTCGCTTAGAGCGCCCTTAAAGCAACGTTTATTCGCCTTTCATTTAACGGCGAGCGGGCGCAAATCCTTCTTTGCGCCGCGCGTTCGGAAAGCGCGCCCCGCTTTTTGGTATACTTAAAAAAAGAGGAAGTCAAGCCATGTCGGTGACTATCGCCACCCCCGTCCCCGCCGCCGGACCGCGCGCCGCTGAGACTGCGTTCTCTGAACGGGTTCATACGTTGCGCGAATTAAAGGCGTTACCCAAAGATCAGCGCGAGGCGATTATGCAAGCGCAAGCCTCCGCCGCCGCCCCGTTGTACCAGCGTGACCTTGCGCTTCCGCCCGCCGAGCGCGAGTTAACCGCTTTTAGCGTTTTGGACGATTACGACCCGGTGCGCGACCCAAACGAGGTTCCGGTTGCCCGTTGATCCGAAGCGCGGCGAAGTTTGGTACGTCAGCCTTGATCCCACAATCGGATCGGAAATCCGCAAAACCCGTCCGTGCGTTGTCGTCTCTTCCGACAGTGCGGGTATTCCGCCTCTCCGCCTCGTGGTTCCGCTGACAGCATGGCAGGAAGCTTTTACCCATCTCTTCTGGCAGGTGGAGCCGACGCCGGGGAGCGGGCTGTCCAAAGCGTCCGCCGCCGATACGTTGCAAACGCGCGGCGTGGACATTGCGCGTTTTTCGTCGTCGGGCGCGGCGGGAATGTTGCCTGACGCTACGGTCGCCGCGATTGTGGAAGCGCTCGCGTTCACGGTCGGTTACGACGCAGGCGACATTTGATCCCCGCGCGGCGCGGCGCGCCTGAAACGCGTCGCGCCGTTTGGTTTCTCTTGTCGCCACCGCGCATAGAGACGTGCGCTCCGTCCGCGCTCTACCCCTTCAATGCCGCGTCAATCAGGGCGAGTTCATCGTCCGCGAACGCGGTTTTCTCCGCCGCGCGGACGTTCTCCACAATCTGCTCGGGGCGGCTCGCGCCGATCAGGGCGGATGTCACACGGCTATCGCGCAGGGTCCACGACAACGCCATCTGCGCCAGCGTTTGCCCCCGGTCGCCCGCGAGCGTGTTCAACTTTCGCAGGATTTCCACTTTTTCCGGGGTGACGGCGTTCTCGCTAAGCGCGCCCGACTCCTGCTTGGCGCGCGAATCGTCCGGCACGCCGCCCAGGTACTTGTTGGTCAAAAGTCCCTGCGCGAGCGGGCAGAACGCGATCACGCCCAGGCCCGTATCGCCGGTCGCGGGCAGTAGATCCTTTTCCACGCCCCGGTTGAGCATGTTGTAGTTGGGCTGGTGGATAACCGGCTTGACAAAACCGTGGGCCTCGCAGATCGCGACCGCGCGCCGGGTTTGCTCGCCGCTGTACGACGAGATTCCGGCGTACAACGCTTTGCCCTGACGAACGGCGGAGTCGAGCGCGCCGAGGGTTTCTTCGAGCGGCGTGTTGGGGTCGAAACGGTGCGAATAAAAAATGTCCACATAAGGCAGGCGCAACCGCTTCAGCGATTGGTCGAGCGACGCAAGCAGATTCTTCCGGCTACCCCATTCTCCGTACGGGCCGGGCCACATATAATAGCCCGCCTTGCTGGAGATAATCAACTCGTCGCGGTGGGCGGCGAAGTCATCCGCGAGTATCCGACCGACCCGCGCCTCCGCCGCGCCCGCGACCGGCCCGTAATTGTTGGCCAGATCAAAGTGCGTGATGCCGTTATCAAACGACGCGAACAGCATCCGGCGCGCGTTTTCGTGCAACGACGCTTCATCGCCGTGCCGCGCCGCGTCCGTACCGGGATCGCCAAAGTTGTGCCAGCAGCCTATCGAGATAGCGGGTAACCGCAATCCCGAACGCCCGCAACGCCGAAACCACCCCGACGTGTTTTCATACCGAGAATCCGCAGGAACATACATATCACTCATGTTTCCCATTGTACCCGTAGCGTCCTGCCGTCTGCGTTTATTTCTTGGCGGACGCGTCCCTTTTTTCGTTATACTAAACCGTTCCCGCCGCGCGGCGCAAGCGCACCCAAAACACGTCATCCGCTTCCTCCACGGGATACAAGATATACGCAATGCATGTTGTCGCTTATGTTTCAGGTCATGGGTTCGGTCATGCGACGCGCGAGGTCGAGATTTTGCGGCGACTGCCGGAGCGGATCGGCCTCACGATCAAATCGCTGGCGCCCGAGTGGTTCTGGCAGCGGGAAATCGCGCGTCCCTTTACATTTGTTGTTGATGCGTTCGATGTGGGGTGCGTGCAAACCACATCGCTTGACGTGGACCCGGCGGCGACGCTTCGGGCGTTTCGGGAGCGTGATGCGCTAAACCGGGCGCGTTTCGATGCGGAAGCGGATGATCTGCGGCGAATGGGGGCGTCGGTTGTCGTAACCGATGTCGCCTCGTTCCCGCTTACCCTCGCGAAAACCGTGGGCGTTCCGGGCGTGTGTATCGCGAACTTTACGTGGGCCGACATTTACGCCGAGTATGTCGCGGACGAGCCGGGGTTTGCGCCGGTTGTCGCGCAACTCGAGGACGAGTATGGGCAGGCCGCGCTTTGCCTGCAAACCGACTTGTCGCTTCCGATGCCGTATTTTCCCCAGCGCGAGGCGGTAGGCTTGGTTGCGCGGACAGGAGCCGACCGCCGCGACACGCTTCTGGCCCATCTTCCCGAAGCGGCTCTCGGTAAAAGGCTCGCCCTAATTTACGCGGGGAATTGGGGTTTGCCGTTGCCCTGGGAGCGCTTGAACGATTTCGCGAAATGGCATTTCTTATCGCTGGGCGCGCCGGTAAACGCTTCGTCACAATCGCTTCCGCCGAACTTCACGGTCGCCGCGCAAGATTGGATGGCGCACCCCGATCTGGTCGCGTCTGTGGATTGCGTGATTTCCAAGCTGGGCTACGGCTTGACCGGCGAATGTTTGCGCGCGGGAACCCCGCTTGTGTTTTGCCCGCGCGCTGGTTTCGCCGAACACGCCGCGCTCGAAGCCGCTGTTCTAAAGGCGGGTGTCGGCGTCCCCATAGCGCTGGAAGACTTTCTCCGCGCCCTTTGGGGCGACGCCCTCGACCATGTTCCCCCGCGCCATGCTTTTCCCCCGCGCGATGCGCCGGGCGGGGCGCGCTGCGCCCAAATCATCGCCTCGCTTGCTTGAATACCCAGCAAGACAGTCGCTTTGTTGACACGTCCCCTCGCTTTTTGCTAAAATTAATTTGAGCAAGGCGCGGCGGAACCGGGAGTTTCCGTGTCCGTGGCGAAGCCACTCCGGTGGCTCAGGGAAGGGGCGGTTTTCGATGATCAAGGGCAAGGTAAAGTGGTTCGACGAGGCTAAGGGCTTCGGCTTCATCGAGGTGGAAGGACGCAAGGATATTTTTGTCCATTATTCCGCGCTTGAAAAAGAAGGCTTCAAAACCATCGCCGAAGGACAGGAAGTCGAGTTCGAGGTAGTGGATGGGCGCAAAGGCCCGGAAGCCGCAAAGGTCATCGCCCGGTCCGGGGGAGCCAAAGCCTGAAACCCTGGCAATCCCTGACGGCTTGCCAAAAGAAAAGATCCTAACCCCCAATAAGGGGGATTAGGGGGTCGCTCCTTTTTCTTTGTTACGCGCCCGGAGACAGTAACTCCGCGCACCGGACGCCGTACTTCCAGCCGTCGCTATCGCCGCCATCCTCGATGGTCCACCACGCCGACAGCACCGCCTGCGAAATTCCCCAGTCGCGAATTCGGGCGGCGTTCATCCCCCAAACATCCGCTAAAATTTCCACGCGACGAGCGAGGACGCGCGCCGGGTCGCTCCACCCGAGCAGGTCGGGGTACGGGTTCCGCAAAAGCGCGCCCGCCTCGCACGCCGGTTCGCCCCAAACGCCTTTGGGGTCAATCGCCAGCCATTTGCGCGCGCCGTCCGACGCCAGGATATTAAAATGGCGCCGGTCGCCGTGGAGCAGGACGGGCGCGTCTTGCGTCGCCTGCAAATAGTTGAAAAGCCGCTCGGCCCGTTCGACAAGCGAAACGGGAGGCGGCCCGGTTCCCTCGTTGAACTGCGCCCGTAGCCGCGCAAAGCCCTGTCCCCAATGGGCAACGGACGGAAAAAGTGATGCGTCCTTTGGCGGGGCCGGTCGCCACAAACGATGCATCGCTTCCGCCGCAGTACGTGTCGCCTCCGCATCATCCGCCTCCCCAAACTGGGACGCCAAAGTATCGCCGGTCGTAACGCGCTCCAGCAGAAGCGCGCCCCGTTCCGGGTTGGCGTTTAGTAAACGCGCCATTCCACGTCCGTCGTCGTGTCGCAGGGCCGCGATTTCGCAGTCCAATTCCCGGCATGGCGCCTCGAGTTTTAGCACAACCTTTCCGCCATTCGCCACGCGCACGGCGGGCGCGACATAGTTCATGGACAACGGAAACGGCTCCCCGACCACAAGCCCCCACGTCCGCTCGCAATCCTCGATCAAACGGGGCAAACCTGCAAGCCACACGCGCCCCGCCGCGCCGTGAACGCCGATCACGGCTTGCGCCCATGCGCCGGGAATCAACATTTTCGCCCTTTCGCGCACTGTCTTCCCTCTGTTTTTACAAAATTTTACATCTTGTAAAAGTTGTGTAAAGGCCGCCTGTCATTATGAACGGTACTAGGAGTACGTGTCGCTTTGGGATCGAACAAATTTTCCGGTACGCCTCGCGAAACGAAAGAGAACTTCGTCGAACTAACCGTTGACCTCGAAGGATTCTCAGTGATTTTGATGGGTGAGCCTACGCTTTGCCAGTACCTTGCGAAACGCTTGGCCGCAAGCGCCGCGCCTCCGCCGCGTTCCCCGCCCCTCGCGCCCGCAGATGCGGCCCCCCCTCGCGGTCACGGCAGTCCCTATGCCGCGCACTGTAATCAAGATGGAACGAGCGTCTCGTGATGCAACGGAGGAACCCGAAGCCATCCCGTAGCCACTGGTTTCCGCCCTTGTGATAGTAACGGAAAATAATGCGGCGCAACGGGCTACCCCCTCGGCCCTGATTTCCTCACAGGATGATCCCAAAACCGTTCGGCAGGCGGTTCAAGCGGTTGTGCGAGGCATGTATTTTGTCTCGTCCCGAACAGGGCGCAGTTGAACCCGCACTGTTTTGTTATTAAAGGACTTCGCGGGGCGGAACGCCGTGGCGGCGAGGCCGGTTGTTCCGCCCCGCGAAACCCTCTCCTTTTCTATCCGTTTCCATCTTAATGCCCTACCTTTACAGAATCTTTACAAACCGTAAAAAGCGCAAGGAACCGTACGCCGAACGACAATGGTAAACGGTGTGCAATTCAACAGATGACACGAACCTCAGGAAGGAGGTGAAGTAGATGAGGGAGCAGCGCGACAACGATTTACAGGCGAACATCGCGGTCTACCTTTTCGGCGGACTGCGTGTTCGTTTGGGGAACCGTGACATCACGCGGTTTCGCACGCAGAAGACGGCGTCCCTGCTCGTCTACTTGGCCTTGCAAACCAGTCGGCCTTCTTCCCGTGAAGTTCTTATCGACATGTTCTGGCCGGGAGAGGGCAATGGACGCATGAGTTTGAGCGGCGCGCTGTCGTCGCTTCGGCAACAACTCGAGCCGCCCCATGTCGCCTCGCCCGGTTCCGCTCTGATAGCGGACCGAATGACGGTCGGTTTCGCGCCGGGAGCGGTCGCAACCGATGCCGCCCGATTTGAAAATCTGCTTGGCCTCGCCCGCGCCGCCGAGTGTCAAGGCGAACCGTCGGAACAGCGCGCCTTGCTTGCAGAGGGGGTTCGCCTTTACGACCAGAACGCCCCGCGCGCGCCGGGCCTGCTTCCCGGCTTTTACGACGATTGGGTGACGCAACTGCAGCCGCGATTTGCGGATCTGTATTCCCGCGCGCTCCGTACGCTCGCCGCGCTCCACGAAGATCAAGACGCCCCCAGCGAAGCGCTGGACTGCTTGAGCCGTGTCGCCCTTTTGAACCCGTGGGACGAGGACGTGACCGCCGAGATCCGCCGTTTGCAAACCGGCGCTTTTCCGGTCGCCCTCAAAGCCGCCGCGCCGCCTTTGCCGGACGCCGCCGAGGGAGCCACGGAATCGTAAATGCGATTTTCGGTGCTGGAAACGTTGCGCGATTTCGCAAGCGAACAGGCTACCACCGCCCCCTGGAGCGGAAAGCGCGGCCCGCCGTCGTGCGGAGTATTTTCTCCTTGTTGCCGAAACCGAAAACGCGCGACTGCAAGGAAAAGAACAAGCGGGCGCGCTTGCCCATCTTTCGCGCGAGCGCGACAACCTGCACGCCGCGCTCGCCTGGGCGGAGAATGGGCAAGGCGCCGATGCGGCGCGGTTGCACCTTGCGCTCGCCACCGCCCTGCACCGCTACTTTTGGATTCGCGGCCCGGTCGCGACCGGTCGCGTCCACCTTGATGTCGCGCTGTTGCGTCTCGGCGCGTTTCCCGAACCCATCGTCGCCCCGCCTGCGGTTGCGGATGCGCTGGGCGCGGCGGGCCTGCTCGCCCTTCGGCAAGGCGATACCGACACCGCAGAGGCCCGATTTGGTGACTGCCTACGGGTGTGTTGCGAACAAATGGATCTGCGCGGTATGGCGATTGCCCAGAATAACCTCGCCATTATCTATTCCGAGCGCGGCGATACCGAGCGCCCGCGCGTTCTATGCGGAGAGCCTGGCGCGGTGGCGTGATCTTAAAGAAACGCCAAATATCGCCGTGGCGCTTGCGAACCTGGGCGGTATCGCTTTGCTTCAGGACGATCTGGACAAGGCAAAACGCCTGCTTACCGAAAGTTTCGCTTTGTCCCGCTCGCTCGGTGACACGCGCGGGCAGGCGGACACCCTGCGTAATTTAGGGGAGTTGGCCCAAAGGCGCGGCGACCGAGTGGAGGCGCGCCGCCTGTACCGGGAAACGCTTCCTTTTTTGGAGGAGATTGAGGACCGTCTTGGCCTCGCCTGTTCGTTGCTCAACCTGGGTTTCGCACTTGCGTCTGACCATGCGGAAAAAGCCAACCTCCTGATTGGGGCCGCGCTGGCTCAGTACCAAGCGCAGGGGGCGGAGAACTCACCGGGGAATGGCAAGCGGAGATCGAGCGCCAAACCGCGCTTTCGCATGCAATAATCGGCGAAGCGGCGACAAACGCGGCGCGGCGACAAGGGGCGATGGAGCCGCTACAGCGCATTGTTGATATAGCGATGCAAGGCTGAAAAAGTCGAAAGAAGAACGAAAACAACAAGAATCTGTAAAAGTCTTGTCAAGCGGCTCCGATACAGTTCTTTCGGATGGAATGGAGAACAAGGCGGGAATGCCAAAATTGCCATTCTCGCCCCATCCCCGAAAGGAACTCAATCGTTGCTTCTTACCACTATCTCCTCCCGCTTTTCAGGCTCACTGCGCTCTGTAGCCCTTCGCCTCACGCTCCTTTTGTTCGCGCTTACCCTGCTCCCCTTCGCCGTTGTACGCGGCGGGGTAACGTTCCAACCGATCTTCTTTTCCACCGCCGCCTCGTTTAACGCAGGAGACCCTTTGCCCTGCTCCATTGAATTAGAGGGTGGCCCGCAAAGCGTCACGGTGTATAGCAACCCACCCGGCGTGGTCTCGTATCAGGGCGTTGTTGCGGCGTCCGCAACCGTTCAAGCGGCGACAAATTCCAGCGCGGTGACAGGCTCAGTCGTAATTTACGTCATTACGGATGGGCAGGTCGTCAAATCCCATCGAACCCGCGCGCTTCAACGAGTTGGCGGCGGCGGCGAATAGCGAGCGGTATCGCCTTTCTGTCCTTGCCAAAAAGGACGCCTGTTTCTGGGTTATTTTTTTCTGGAACAATGATGCTGCCGGTTCGGCCTTTCATCAACGCACCGCGAAAGCGCGCGCTTCGTCGAATACGTCGAGGTACCGGGCGGCGACAGCGCGCCCCGTATGTTTTGCCAGATGTTCGGCGGCGTGGCTGCGGTACGACGCGCATTTCTCCGGTGACTCAAGCAAACCGGCAAGCGTGTTTGCGAGGGATACGGCGTCATTGTTCGGAACCGTGACGCCGCACGGGCCGATAGCGTCCCCGAGACCGCCGCCGTTCGTGCCGACCGCAACGCAGCCGCAGGCGATCCCTTCGAGCGCGACCACGCCGAACGGCTCTTTCCACCGCGATGGCGCGACCAAAATACGATGACGGTTCAGCAGGCGGACCAACGCCTCGCCGGACTGCGCGCCCGCGAACGTCACCTGATCGCCGAGCGAAAGACGCTCCGTCATTTCCGCAAGCGCGCCGCGCTCGTCGCCATCGCCGATAAGCGTAAGCCGGGGGCGAATACCGCGTGATCGGAGATGGGCGAGGGCGTTCAAAAGCAAATCCACTCCCTTGTCTTTTACCAATCGCCCCAGAAACGCCAATTCGAGATCACGAGAAACACCGGGCAGTTCGCGGAAAAGCGTGTCATCGTACGGATTGCCGATCAGCGTCACAGCGCGGCGCTGCGGCGGCAACTCACCTGCGATCGCCTCGCTGACGGCGATGGATGTGGCGAAGCGCGTCACTGCGCGCTTCAATCGGACGGGCGGCGCGGACGACGCCCCCCCGTGCTGAAGCCACGTATGATACGCAATGACAAAAGGACGCCGCGCAAATAACATCGGCCAGGCGGTTTGAAGACTGATGTTGTTTTGAAAAAACACATCCGACCACAAGGCGAGGCGCAACATCTCCGCCGCTCGGGGACGGCGTACGACCCGAAAACGACGCGGCGCGGCGCGTTTTTCCTTAGCCATCCCCTTCTGACCAGGAAGCGTCGACGGGCTTTGCGTGACCACGATCACCTCATGTCCGGCGGCGGTGAATTCGTCCGCGAGTATCTGTGAGACGGTTTCGATTCCCCCAATTTGGGGCGCGAAAACATGGGAAACTAAGGCGATCTTCATGAGGGGGCTTGTCCGGGACGTGGAACGGCATCGGCTCCGCCGAGCCGTTGTAGCAATAAAGCGGCAGTATCAACCACGGAATCGGTGGGCGGCGGGCGCGTCGCGGTTTCCGCAAAGCGGCGGGGCAAATTGTCATCGGCGATGCAAATTAGGTTCGCGCGCCGCGCCCAAAGCGGGCCGTTCGTCGCATCGAAGGGGGATTGCGGCCAGTCGCGGCTTTTCTCGCTGACCACTACCGGCGTACCGTGGTCCAGCATGGCGATAGTGGCCCCGCTTTTTCCGAGCAAGCCGTAAGGCGTAGTTGCGACGCCGAAATCCGTGAATTGTAAAAACTGCGAGATTTGTTCCGGAGGGCGCATCCCCACCGTGCGAAACAACGCGCCGGGGTACGTAGAAGCGAGCGCGTTCCACCGCATTCGCTCCGCTTCCCCGATCTTTCCTGCGGACACCAGAACAAGCGTGCGCCCCATTTGCGCGGCGGCGCGTTCGAGAAACGGCAAAACATCTTTGTCGTTCCATACCGGGTACAGCGCGCCGAAGAAACCGCCGATCAAAAAACCCGAACGGCGCGCCGGTTCGACCGCGTTCTCAACGGGCGCGCCTTCATTCAACGCCGCAAAGATCCACGCGTCGCGTTCCGGCGTTTCCACGGGCGGTATGTTGCTGAAAAGCGGCAAAAGTTCCGCTTGAACCCCGATTTGCTTCAAAATGGTCTGGTATGCCGCGTTCGAGGTGAACACAAGCGGCGTTTGGAAGCGCCGGAGGAGAAGGCGGAGCGTTTCGCGCTGGGCGACCCCGATGACGCGGTGACGAAGCGGCGCATCAGACGACGCGATCCACGGCTCGTGTATCATCACGCAAACCGACACCCCGCTACGCCGGGCGACATGTGGCAGATGAAACGCGGCTTCCCACGCGACGCCCCGGGGATGAAAACCGTACCCGACCCACTGAAGACAAATCCAGTCGGTCTGGGATGACGTAGCCAAACGACGCAGTTGATTCTCGCGGTCGCGCCACGAACCGCTAAGCGGCAAGCGCAGAAACCGAACGCCTTGCTCAACGAGTTCAACCGCTTCCGGCCCGGCGATAAAAGGATCGCGCGCCGCCGCCACAACGCAGGTATGCCCTTGCGCGGCGCACGCAAGCGCGAGACGCCTCGTGTAATCGCCCACGCCGTCGCGCCCGGCCTCCAAACAACTGCACACAAAAAGAATAGTCATAAAGCGATGGCGCGATGAAAAACAAAGCGGATTTACGGGAGCCTTGCTTTGTCCTTTACGCCTCGGACGGCGGCTTCCCTTCTTGTCCCGTTGGCGCTTGGTTTAGATTGCAACGTTCGTGTTTGCGTTATCGCCTTCTGATATAGTCGGCTTTAACAACCTCGTTTGGTAGGTTTTTACACCGGAGGCGCCGCAATAAAACCCATGACGGAAAACACCGACACCCAAGAACACAGCGGCGGCAACGCCGCTGTCCCGCCGATGGTCACGGCGCAGGCGATCCGCGACGCGTTCGCGCCGGGCGGCCTTCTTCGCGAGCGTATTCGGCGCACGCCGCTCTTCACCTCGGCGAGCGTCGCCGTACGCGCGGGTTGCAACGAGGCGTCTCCGCTTTATCTAAAAATGGAAAACCTTCAGCGCACCGGCTCGTTCAAAATTCGCGGCGCGACACATAAGATGTCCACGCTCACGCCAAGCGAGAAACAGCGCGGCGTTCTCACCGCATCGGCGGGCAACCACGCCCAGGGCGTCGCGCTCGCGGCCCGCGAGGCGGGCGTTCGCGCGACCGTATTTATGCCGCGAACCGCTTCGATAGCCAAAATTCAGGCGACTGAGGGCTACGGGGCGACCGTGGTTTTGGACGGCGCGAACTTCGACGAGGCGGTCGCGCTCGCCCGCGCCCGCGCCCTTGAAACCGGCGAGGTGTTTATCTCCGCCTATGACGACGACGGCATTATCACCGGGCAAGGCTCGCTTGGCATTGAACTATTGGAAGATTTACCCGATATGGGATCGGTTCTGATTCCCATCGGCGGGGGCGGGCTGTTCGCGGGAGTGGCCACGGCGGTCAAGGCCGCGCGTCCCGATTGCCGCATCATCGGCGTGCAGGCGCGCGGCGCGGACGGGGCCGCGCGCTCGTTTCATGCCGGAAAACTGTTGCCGCGCGAGGCTCCCGTGGACACGATTGCGGATGGTATCGCGATCAAAGGACCGTCGCCGCGAACGTGGGCGTATATCGAGCGCTACGCCGACGACGTGGTGACGGTGGGCGATGAACATATCGCCGAGGCCATTTTGCTCTTGATGACGCGCGCCAAAGTTGTGGTCGAGCCTTCCGGGGCCGCGTCGCTTGCTGCGCTTCTCGCCCATCCCGGAGTGGCGCGCGGCAAAACCGTCGCTGTTTTGTGCGGCGGGAATATAGACATTCGCCTACTTTCCGATCTTATCGAGAGGGGCATGATCCGCGCGCACCGCTACTTCCACTTTTTCACCGCTTGCCCGGACAAGCCGGGCGGCTTGGCGAAACTTTTGGAAACGGTCGCGACCGGGGGTGGCAATGTGATGGAGGTTACGCACAACCGCATCTCGCCCGACATTGCGTACGGTCGAACCGGCGTCGAGATGCTGGTCGAGGTCCGCAACGAACAACATATTATCGAACTATCCGCCCGCCTCGAAGCGAGCGCGTATCCGGTGCGCCGCTTGGATTAGGCGGAAGAAAAGCCGAGAGTTCCAACGCAAAAAGGCCCGCCGGAGACGGCGCGCCTTTTTACGTTATCACAGGTTCGGCGGACGCCGCGCCGTGTTATTTTCGGCGTCGGCGCGCAACCACCGCGACGCCGCCGAGAAGAGCGGGGGCGAGGAGCGCGAGCGTACCGGGTTCAGGAATGGCCTGCCCCGGGGTTTTGGGGGCGTAGCCCTGAACCGTGTAGGCGGTACCGTCAATTACCGAGAACTGACCGGTCTTGTATTCTTTGGCGTTGGTGTAGATCGCCATGATCTGCGAGCTTTGACCGGGCAAAAGCTTGGCAGCGGTTGCTGACGGCAGGAAGTTGAACCCGACCGGGGTTCCTGAGAAGCTGCGATCCGCCTGGTCGGCGGCGCGGCTTCCGGCGATAAACACGCCCGCCCCGTCCGCATCCACCGAAGAAGCGGCAATAGATGTGGTGAACGACGGGTCGAACTGCCCGACCGTAAAGCGGCCTACCGAGTCGTTGGACGAGCCGAGGTTCGTCACCTGATACAAAAACGCAAGGTTGCCCGTGCTGTTTTCGCGATACACCGCCGACCGGGCGGTGAAATTCAAGATAAGGTCATCGACAACCCCGCCGCCGTTGACACTTTGCTGGGTGAGAAGCGTATAGCCGCTTGTGTTCGAGAAAGTGGCGGTGGGCGTGATGGTTTGACCGGACAACAGATTTTGCGCGTGGGCTGTTTGTGTGGCCCCGCCCAGCAAAACCGCCGCGCCTAACAGCGCGGGAACAGTGGCGGCGCGCAGGGCCGCCGGAAAGTGACTACCGACAAAGAAACAGCGCATAACTATTCTCCTACAGGGGAAGGCGGCGAGCGTCTCAAAAGGCTCCGCCGACGACAAACGACATAGTGCGCTTACATAATACCAAACAACATGTGCGTTCGGTTGCTTAAATCGAAATCTTTACCTGGTAATTTAGCGGTATTTTTCAAATTGCGTTTTGAAGCGTCTATAACGAACCGCTACCGTTTCCGTAGAACACATGCAGAACACATCGCAATCCTTGCAGGAACGCGCACATCATGATAAGATTTATCGTCCTTATCGGGGTCGTTAGCTCAGTTGGCAGAGCAGCTGACTCTTAATCAGCGGGCCACTGGTTCAAGTCCAGTACGACCCATACCCTGCGCTCCTTATCAATAACTGGTAGGGGGCGCATTGTTTTTTGACCGCCTCATCCCTGTTGCTTCTGTTGACAATTACTGTCATATTGGTGGAAACCAGCAACAGAAAGAGGCTCAGATGGCTACATCTTTTGCCACTTTAACCTGGGATGAGGCGGTTCGGGAGTACCTTCTCCACGTCAAGGCGACCCGCGCCGACAAAACCTTGCGGTTCTACGACGTGCAACTGCGGCAACTCGTCCGGTGGGCGAACGAGAGCCGCATCGGCTTCGGCGAGTTCGGCAAACGGCACCTGGACCGCTACCTCGTGGCCCGCAAGGACGACGGCAAGTCGCTCACCACGCTCAAGTCCGACGCGGTCGCCGCAAAAGCCTTCTTCCGCTGGTGCGCCCGCAACGACATCATTGACCGCTCGCCGCTTGCCGAGTACCAGGTCCGCAACACGCCCGAACCCGTCCGGTACATGCCGAGCGACGACGAGATCCGCCGGATTCTTCAGGCCCTTGCCGACCACTGGAGCGTTTCCCGCAACCCGAACATGCGCTTCTACCCCGCGCCCAAGCGCGTGTTCTTCCGCGAGCGCAACTACGCCCTGATCATCGGTCTTCTGGACACGGCGGCCCGCATCGGGGAGATGCTGTCGCTTAAAGTAGAGGACGTACGCCACAAGGAGCGCGAGGCGCTGATCCGAGAGACGAAGGGCAAAGTGCAGCGCACGCTCCCGGTCAGCGCGGAGTGGCTGACCGCTCTGGATAGCTGGCTACAGGTACGCCGCCGCGTGATGGCGGACGTTCCAAAGGAGGAAGACGAGGGCTGGCTCTTCATCAGCGAGTACGGCGGCAGGATGGATGAGTCGCAGTTCCTCAAGGCGCTGAAGCGGTTGCTACGCTGGGCTGACTTGTCCGACGAGATCACGCTACATTCCCTGCGCCGCTACAGCCTGAACCGCCTCGCCAAGCACAACCTGCTCGGGGCGCAACAGATCGCGGGCCACAAGGAGACGAAGACGACCTTGATGTACACCAAGCTGGACGCCGACTTCATGCGGGATGTTCATAGTGAGGTCGGCGTCGTGCGCGGCATCGTCACCAGCAAGCGTCAGGTCAAGCAACGCAAGCGCCTCATATAGAGCTCCTCATCTAAATGATAACCAAAACTTTATGCCTTGCATTGGGCTTTACCAAGTTCTACATTACAGGAACTTTTCCGGGACCAGAGGCGTGAGGTCATTCCGCTTCGGTACACGCCATACGGCGGCGCGCAGGTCTACATCACCCAGCGCCGCCTTCTCGGCAAGCCAGAACCGATCCGGCGGCAGATCAACGTGGGAAAGCCATTCACTCAGCCATAAGCCAAGCATGTCTCGGCGTGTAGCATTGGGCGTGACGACCAGAACCCGCGCCTGCTTCTGCCCTGTCACCTCAAGAACTCGGTTACTCGAAAACAAAGCGGTGTAAGCGACGAATTTCTCCGCCCAGCGGGTCCGCCCACGCTCGGTTCCCCGGTCCACTTCCACAAGACCAACCAGATTGCCCGGTTCCCGCAGGCCGTATACGAACCAGGCGTCGGGACGAACCCAGTGCGCCCCGTGCGATCCGCTCGTATCATCGCCAAAGTCAATCTCTGCGCTCGTACCGTAATGTAATGCAAGGACGCCTTTGTGCGCCGCCCCATAGTTCCGCTTTACCTTCTCCAGCCAAACGCGTATGTCTCGCACCTCTAATTCGTGAGATAAAAACAGGCTGTTGCGCGGCTCATAGGCAGGCGGTTTCGCATTCAGAACCTCCCGGTCAATCAACCCCTCCTCATACAGCAGGCGCAATCCCGCTTTGGTAGCGACGTAGATGTTGGGAGCCGAGCCGAACAGGAGGCCGCTGCCGTTGCCCGCCTCAGCAGGAGCAAGCGCCGCCCGCGGCACTCCCACCACCGAGATGAGGCCGTGGTCGAGCAGGTCGCGCAGGTGGTTGTACGCGCTTTTTTTCGTGTAGCCGGACAAGGCGAGCAGTTGCGGCGTAGACAACATACCGCACTCGGCGATCCAGGCGAGCAAAGCCACCTTAAGCGGTGTCAGCGGATGCGCGGCCTGACCGGACGCGCCCTCATAACGCCGTCGCCTCCTTCGCTCCTTTTCTTCATGAGGATGCGTTACCACTTTAAAGGCTTCCGTCATCGGCGGCCTCCGGCTCCACAGCGTTCCTCGCGCGGTTCATTGCGGCATGATTGGCACCGTCGCGCCCGCCCGTAGTGTCCGCTTCTTGGCCATCGTGGCCCTCGGCAACTATGGGCGCGTTTTCATCACCGGCAGTTTTAGCGGTTCCCCGCAACCGTGTCGTCCGGTTGTTTCTTGCCTGCGTCCCTTTGGAAAACGCCACCGGCGACGCTACACCAATTGGCGCTTTTGTCCCGTGCGTTCGCGTTGTCAAGGCTGAACTCGTCTCATCCGCTTGATGTACCAGCGGGGTTTGCTCACCGCCACGAATGTGTTCCATTTCCCGCCGCCGCATCGACCACGCCGCTTCCACGTCCTCCACGCTTTGACCGCCGTTCTTGTAGCCTACAAACCGCTCCCAGTCCAGACCATCACCGTCTGCGCCTGAGATGACTCGGGGCAAGCGCACTTCCCGCACCAGGACCTGCCGCGCACCCTCTGACGGGGTGGACACCACGGCTTCGCGTTCCCCGAGATGCAGCAGCGTCCGCTCCCAACGCCGCTCACGCTCAATCCCGCTGCTTCCGCCTCCGTAGCCGTTGCTTTGCCGTGACAGCACGGTTACCTTCGGGCGCGGGAAGCGCACCGTCAAGATCACCGGAGCGGGACCGCCGAAGTCGAACAGCTTAGGATCGAGCCGCTCAAGGTACCCGAACAACTCGAACGTCTGACCATCCAGGAGCGGCGAGGTCACGTACACGCGCGGCGTCTGAGACAAGAGCATGCGGAAGGCCGTAACCTTCCTATTCGCGTTCTCGGGCGCAAGTTGAAACCGGGCAAACTCTTCCCACACCGGCTCGCTCACGGCAATTTCGTTGTTCCACGGGTCCGTGATGCGGTGGCGGCACTGCTCCATCTCCGGAGGGTCGTACTTGCCGTGACGCGGCAGGTCCAGCGTCAGTTTGGCTATCGCCCCGGTTCCGCTCAACGCTTTTTCTTCGTCATTCCTGCTGTCGCTACTTCCGTCGCAGAGGAAACCGGCGGCGGGCCGCGCATCCCCAGGTCCCAACCGGAAGAACGCTTTGAAGGCAACCGTGAGGAGGGCTTCCCGAAGCTCCGGCGACAACTGCCCCAGGTGCTGGCACGCGGTCAGGAGCCGCAGGTTGTACGAGCGGGCGAGCGCGAGGATGTCCCGCATCGCCCCGCCCACGAACCGCTCCTGTATCCCCATCTCATCCAAGGACAGCGTGACCGGAACCGGGGAACCCGTGCCGACCCGGAGCGCGGTCTGGAACAGGCTGTACGACAGCAACCCGGCAAGGAGGCGCGTTCCCTCGCTTCCGAGGGCGCGGAAGTCCAGATGAACCAGCACCACGCGCGGGCGGCTCCACAGCGACGACAGGTCGAGCGCGCTCGTCTCGGCGCAGAGCAGGGCGCGCAGAAACGGGATGTCCAGCAGGCTCCTCACCTTGTTCAGGACGGGGTCTACCGCCTCAGCCTGACGCCCCGCGCTCCACCGGGCGAACTCGCGCGTGAAATAGTCGTGCGTTTCCCCGTACGCCGCCCGGTCCGCATGGTTGAACCGGGCGTAGTCGTGAGGCTCTTGCCGGAGCAGGGCGTCGCGGTAGTCGCTCTGCCGGAGGAGCGCGACCATCTCGTACAGGGACAGGCGGTGGTAGGCGGCGAGGCGCGCGGCGTTCTTGAGGACGTCGGCGAGCCTCGCTCCCCAGGAAGGCGCGCTTTCCTCGATGAGCCGCACGAACTCGGCGACCGCCTCGTGCGCGGGAACGCCTATGGCCCGGTAGTCGAGCGGGTTCCAGCCGGGACAGCCGACGCCCTGGTTGCGGGGAAGGAGAACCACGATGTCGTCTTCCGGCACGCCCGCCCGCCTTGCGAGGTGGGCGATGTGCCACAGGGTTTCTTCTTTGGGATCGAGGGCGACAACGGACCCGCCGCGCGCCATCTGCTCGTGGAGGAGGTGGAGGGCGAGGCGGGTCTTGCCCGATCCCGTGGCCCCGCAGAGCAGGGCGTGGAAGCGCAACAGATCGGCGGGGATGCGGCACATAGGGTCAGGAGCGGCGACCGGCTCCTCGTCTTCCGCGCCCGGCGGAAGTAGCAGAGGCAGATCGTACCGCTCGTGGAGGTAGGCGCTCAGCCAGGGCGTGTTCTTGTGCGGGCGGAGTTCGGGCGCGTCGATGAACACCTGCGGCGGTTTGGCGACATCCGGCCCCGCCGCATTGCCGCCACTGCTGCGGCTTCCTTTGGCGGGCAGGTACGCGCCGATCACAATTGAATCGGGCGAATCGCCGCTTTGAACCGAGCCGGGATTGATGCCTTTGTTGTAGTGGGTTAGTTGGGTCATGGTGTCGCCGCTAAATCTTCACAAGCAGGAACGTCATTCCTGACATTGATCCTTTTTCCATCACCCCACCCCCTTCCGGTTGCGGGAAGGATCGGAACAGGCTCGCGATTGTCGAAGGGGCGGGCGCGACGACAGGCGCGCAACGCACGTGAGACAATCGCGGGGATGTAGAGATAGTTGCAGGGCGACGGACGATTAGTTTTTGCCCGCCGCCCTCGCGCTGAGGCGGCATCGGAGGGATGTCCGGGGCGACGCAGGTTTCCCCTTCCGTATCCCCACCGATGTCCCCCCGCACGTCCCCTCAGGCGTCTCATAAAACGCAGTTTGTAGCGTATGCTATTCCTGTTGAGTTGAAGTGGGTTTAGCGCGGGTTTAGCGCAGGAGCGAGCGGAGTTCTCGGATGCGCCGCTCGACCTCCTGGGCGACGTTGTGCGGCAGCTTCTCGTAAAGTTCCGCCCGGTACTCCGACCATGCTTCGGCTTCGTTATCCTGCCCTTCCTGGCCCAAGCGCATCGCGGCGCGAAGGGCGAGCGTTTCGATCTGCTCCTTGCTGATATGTTGCGTCGCCGCCAAAAACGGGGAGGAGGAAGAAGCGGCAGTCTCTGCGCCGTTGCCAGTGCTACTACTATTGCCGCTGTTGCCTGAGGGTGGAAGAGCGTACTGGGCGAGGTCGCTGAGGAGGCGCTGGCGGTTGAGCTGGTTGAGTTCGATCTGCTGAAGTTGTCCGCTGCGGCTGCGGTCGTGGAGCGAGCCGCAGAGCGCGTTCTGGGCGTCTTCGGCCTGCTTCTGGGCGTTGGCGACTTCCTTGCGGACTTCGAGTTTGCGGAGGATCGGCCCCTTCATGCGCTCTTCCAGCCACGTCTCGAAACGCAGGCGCAGGAGCGCGACGAGGCCATCGAACAGACCTTTGCCCTGTCCCTGATGCAGATCCCGAACCACGTATCCGGCGTTTGAGGCGAGGTCGACGCGGGAGGCTACCGCCGCCGCTCCCCCTCGACTGAAGGATAGGTTCTGGGGCAAGCCGATTGCAGGCTGCGGGGCCGCTTGCAACTCTCCATTGCCGAGTAGTGGCTGATCACGAACGCCGTTATCGTATTCTGTTGCTGACTGCGTGGGCGAGATCGTCATTTCTTTGCTCCTTATCACCGCTACCTGGGCGATTATCCAGCGCAAATGCTGGTCTTATGCCAGGCGGGTTGCGTGCATTGTACAACGGATCAGAAGCGCTAACGGAGCAGTGTGAGCAATTCTACAATCATCTTCGGACGCCCGCTGACTTCGCCCCATCCGAAGGGTAGGCGCGCCGCCGGTCGCGCTTCAGGTTTGGCTCATTGAAGATGCGCTGTCGGGCGAGCGCGAGGAAGTCGGGGTTCATCTCGTAGCCCACGAACCGGCGTCCCAGAAGGCGCGCTGCCTTGCCGCTCGTGCCGCTGCCGAGGAACGGGTCCAGCACCAGATCGCTTTTGTACGAGTACAACTCGATAACCCGCGTCGCAAGTTCCTCCGGGTACGGGCAGGGATGCGCCCCCTTCTCGGCGGGCATGACCGGCAGGATGGACCAGATGCCGTTCGCGATCTCGCCCGTGTACAGCGGGTCGCGAGTGGCGGCGTACTCGACGCGGCTCACCTCACGCTCCGCGTCCGTTCGGTTCGCATAGATGCGCGGACCGCCTGGCTTGGTAAAAATAAGCAGGTACTCGAACACGCGGTTCGGGTAGTAGTAGCCGGGCCACGGCTTCTGGATCAGCACGCCCGCCCGCTTGTCGTAGGCGCGCCACCGACGCCAGATGATCTCCTCCCGAAGTTCCCACCCGCCGCTGACCATCCGCACGCACAGGTCGAAGGGGAGCGGGTAGGGCGGTCCCCCTTTGCCCCGGTCGTAGCGCCGGGTGCTTGCCACGTTCACCGCGCAGAAGCCGCCGGGCTTCAGGACGCGGCGCACCTCCGCGAAGCACCGCACGAGCAGGGCAAGCAAATCCTCGTACGTCGCCTGGACGTTTTGTTCCTCGTCCCGGAGCAGGGCGGGCGTCATGAGGGGATCGCCGGGCGCGAAGAAGTAGAGCGGGCTGGTAATCACCAGATCCACCGAGCCGTCCGCGAGTTCCGCCATGCGCTCGCAACTGTGCTGGTACAGCGAAACGTTCGCGCTCACGGTGGTTGATGTGGTTGTCGTAGTTGCCTTATTTGTATCGGTGACGTTGTCCCCGTCGGCGGTCAGGCTGTCGCGCATAAGCGGCTTTTAGGCGGATTGAATGGATCGTCATCGCAGGCGTTCGGTTTCTGTTCTCCCTCGAACTTCCCCATGATGCCGGGCCATGTCCCAGCACGCAAATAGGCGAGCATATTCGCAACCGCCACTCGCGTGTTGCGTCCCTGCTGGCATTTTTGACCGCGTCCTTTCCCTTCCGCTACGCTTACCCCCGCGAAGGCGACGGAACCAAAGCAAAGCCACTTGACCGTGAGGTTAAGTAGTCACTCCTCGGTCCGCTTCGCCCTTTGACAATCCCTTCGGATACGGAAAGGTTTACGACGATGACGATGATGATGCCATCGCGTCCCGGCAAAACGCTGGAGGCGGTGCGCGAACAGGTAGAAGCGGACGACGCGGGCAAGTGGGACGCCGTAGCGCGGGCGAGCGAGATCACGCTCCGCCACGGCAGGCTCCATTTCCCTCATGCCGCAAGCGACGGGTTCGACATGGGGCTTACCCCAACCCCGTGGGCGACCGCTCAGGCGTGCGCCAAGCTCGGCATCCCGTCCGGCTACTTCCGCAAGTGTCCGGCTGAACTCCGGGACGCCAACTTCAACCACTGGGTCCAGCAGGAGGAAACGCTTCGCACCCTGACGCAGGGCGATAAAGAAGCGGCGGAGGGAAGTTCGCAGTGGCTCTTGCGGGCGAAAGGTTCGACGCTCCGGGGCGTATTGTCCCCGAAGTACGCCAAACTCGACAACCGGCAGTTCCTCGATGCGCTTATGCCACTCGTGACGGATGCGAAGCGCTACCAGGTGAACTTCGCCTCCTTGACAGAGGAGTCGTTCCACCTACGGCTGATCGACCCGACTATCGCACGCGACGTGCTGCCCGGCGACCGGCTCCTTGTCGGCATCCACTTAGCCAACAGCGAGGTAGGGCTTAGGGCGGTGACGGTGGACGCGGCGGTGTTCCGGGTGGTGTGCCTGAACGGGTTGATCCGGCGCGTCAACAGGCGTAGCCTTCTGCGGCAGCGGCACATCCATGTGGACGAGCCGCGCTTCGCCGAGATGCTCGCCGAAGCGTTACGTGAGGCGGTCGCGGTCGCGGCGGGGTTCATGGAGCAGATGACGTTCGCGACGCGGACGCCGGTACCGGACCCGGACGCGGCGATTGACTTCCTGGGTCAGGCGTGGAACCTGCCCAAAGCAACGACCGACATGATCCGGTTCACCTTGATGGGCGAATCCGGCCAGCAGGAAACGCTGTACGGGCTGGTCAACGCGATCACGCAGTCGGCGCAACGGATCGGCAGCGTGGACGACCGGTTCGAGTTGGAGACGCTTGCCGGGCTTCTGGTGAATACTACGACTACGCGCATCGCGGACACGACGCTTCGGCGGCGCATCCTCGCTCCCAAGTAGATAGAAAGGTAAAGACAAATCAAGCCCGCGCAGACATAACCGCCTGCGCGGGCTTCTCTTTGTAATCGCTTTGAAAACAACTACGCAATGATTACGAGAGGTAGCCGAGAGCATGTTTTACACAAGGCTTTCAGACGCGCGGCTAATGGTAAGAGGAGTTTAGTCGACTCCAAACGTCTTCACGGCCCAGACACGGCACTCCACATCCATCTCCACCACCGGCCTCATGCAGTCGTACAGATGTGCGCGGGGCGTTCTGGCCCGCGCCGATCTGCTTCCACGCCCGGACACCTTCGCTCGTGTAGCCCGCTGTGAACACGCCGCCATACGCGCTGACCAGGTTGTCGCGTGCATCGAAGCCCAAGTTCGCCCCGTTGTACGTCGTGGGGTTCCCGTTCCCATCGTAGGCGTACCCACCACCCGTGCCTGCCATTGACAATTGGTTCAATTGGTTTTTGCAGATGCTCGGTTCGCATCCGTAGAATATACAGTCTCGTCGTCAGACTGCTCAGCCCAAAAAAACACGTCACCTTACGACTATTTGCACGCCTGACCAATTACTCAATTGTTTATAGACTTTGAATTGGCCACTAACATCAACTTTGGTATGTATAATCAACGTATTACCATTGGATTTTTCTATAAATTCTATGTCCTCGACGCGCCCCCCCCATCCCATGATAAAAACATCTTTGTAACGGAGATCAGACTGCACTTTTAGACTTCCTAAATCACGAAGATAAACATGGTTTGTCGTACTTGTAATAGCCGATCCGGTCGTAGTAAGGGTAGCCTCGTAGGCACCGTTCGGTGATATTACTCTCTTTACTTCAAGCCCTTTGACCTGCTCCCCTGAAACTGTACCAGAAGGAAAGTTAGTTCCTGCCCTGTAAA
>CAXUMS010000068.1:0-23495 GCA_964252165.1 uncultured Armatimonadaceae bacterium | reverse complement strand
TTTAGCCCCTCGGTTCTAATCCGTGGCGTTTCACGTGAAACAAACCGAAACTTTCGTTCTACACAACCGATTTGTGAGCGTCCGCGACGGGTTCGATACGCGGGCGGCCTGTGAGCGGCGACGGGTACACGGCGAGGCGCGTTTGGTACACGGGGTCGAGGAGTTCCTGCGTGAGAACCTCGGCGGGCGCGCCGTGGGCGACAAGGCGGCCTTGATCGAGTAGCAAAAGACGGTCCGCCCACTGCCCGGCGAGGCTCAAATCATGCAACACGACCAGAACGGCTTTATTGTTTGTGCGCGCCTCGTTCCGCAAGGCGGCGAGTAGGCGCGTTTGATGACCGGGATCGAGGTGCGCGGTGGGTTCATCGAGGAGCAGGTATGGCGCGTCCTGCGCGAGGGCGCGCGCGACCGCGGCGCGTTGACGCTCGCCGCCGGATAAGGTAAGCAAGTTGCGCGTTAACAGATCGGATAGGTCAAGGGCGTCCACGGCTCGCGCAATGCGTTCGTCGGCGTCGTTTGTTTCACGTGAAACAATAGCGGTTGCGCCTAACCCGATCAGTTCCGAAACGGTGAATGCGAACGGGACGGGGGTTTCCTGCGGCGCGAACGCGAGATGGGACGCAAGCGCGCGCGCGCTCAGGCGGCGGGCGTCGTCCGCGCCTATCGTGATAACGCCCCGCTCTATCCGCACGGCCTGCGCGACCGCGCGAACAAGCGTGGATTTGCCGGACGCGTTCGGGCCGATCAAAACGGTCACCGCGCCGGGAACGGCAAGTGTTGCGCTGACGCCGTCCACGGCGGGGCGACGTTTCGCGCCGTAACGCACCACCAAATTTTCAACAACGATACTCATGCAAAATCAACAAGACAACCCAAACGACAATAGCACGAGCCAGAGAGACGCGCAAGCGAAGGCGCGCGGCGATATGTTTCACGTGAAACAAACAAAGCAGAGCCTGTTGCGGGTCGCGACGTACAACATCCACGCGGGAAAGGACGCGAAAGGGCGTGCGTCCTTGCCGGAGATTGCCGCTGTTCTTCAAGGTTGCAACGCCGACATCGTGTTCTTGCAAGAGTGCGACCGGTTTTTGCCGCGCTCCGGCTTTTGCGATCAGGCCGCGTTTCTCGCCCGCACGCTCGGGTTTCATCGGACTTTCTTCGGCCCGCTCGGTATGGGCGCGGCGCGCTTCGGCAACGCGGTTCTGACGCGGGCCGCGCCGGATGCGGTTTCGCACGTCCGGCTACCCGCAAGCGGCGGCGAGCCGCGCGGCGCGGTCGGGGCGCATGTCGCGGGCGTTTGGGCATGGGGCGTTCACCTGGGCCTGCGCGATGATTGGCGGCGAACCCAACTTTCCCATCTGGCGAAATCGGTGAATGAACCGCAACCGACCCGCGAAACAAAGCGGCGTTCGCGAACCGCCCCCACGCCACAGGCGATTATTCCAACTTTACAAAACTACAATAACGCGCCAAAGACGGCAACGATTGTGGGCGGCGACTTTAACTGTTTTCCGGATGCGCCGGAATTACAACGTTTCATTACGGATGCGCAATTACGTGTCGTGTCGCCCGATGCGCCGACGTTCCCCGGAGAAAACCCTACCGCCCGTATTGATTTTCTGCTCGCGCGCGGGTTCGCGCCCGTGCGGGAAACCAATTCCGATACGCCGCATGGCGGCGTTACACTATCGCCCGCCTCCGATCACTGCCTGGTGTGGCAGGATTTAGAGGCTACGGGCGAAGATTAAGGGTTCGCGGCCCCCAGACGGGCGAGCAAGCCGTCCAGTTCCTCCGATGAGAAAAACTCGACCTCGATACGCCCCCGGTCCGCGCCGCCCGTAAGTTTTACCTGCGTCCCGAGCGCGGTACGCAACCGGTCCTCGATATCGCGCCATTCCGCGACCGAAACCGTTGTTTCATCCTGCACCGCGCCCCGCTTGCCGCCACGGCGCTTGTTTTTGATGTTTGTTTCACGTGAAACGTACCTGGCGCTTTCCTCGGCTTCTGAGACAGCGTCGCCACTACCCGTGCTGTTTCGTATTAGGGCCTCGACCTCGCGGACGGATAACTGCTTATCCACAGCAAGGCGGAACACGCGGCTCTGGTGGGCGTGGAACGCGGGTGAGTTCCGGTGCGCGCCATCCCCGACCAGGATGCGCGCATGACCTTCCGAGATTTGTCCCCGCTCCAAACTTTCCTGTATTTCGGGGGGAAGGAGCAGCAAGCGCAGGGCGTTCGAGATGGTCGGGCGCGACTTGCCCACTCGCTTACCCATCTCCTCCTGCGTCCAGCCGAAGTCATCCATCAAACGCTGAAACGCCCGCGCGGATTCCAGCGGCCCAATATCCTCGCGGATCAGGTTCTCGATCAGAGCAAGGGCAAGCGTTTCTTCATCGGTGAGTTGCCGCACGACAACCGGAACGCGTGTCAGACCCGCTTTCAGGGCGGCGCGGTACCGCCGCTCGCCCGCGACAATCTCGTATCCCGATGTCGGCGACGCCCCCGCTCGGGGTCGGACAAGAATAGGTTGTAAGATACCGTTATCGGCGATAGATTCGGCAAGTTCGGCCAGAGCCGACTCATCGAAGCGCGTGCGCGGCTGTTTGGGGTTCGGGTGCAAAAGCCCGACCGCGACCTCAAGCGGCCCGCTCTGGCCGTCGTTATTACTTGCGCCCGGCGTTCCGCTTTTAAGAGGCGCGTCGCCACCAACGGGAATTAGATCGGCCAGACCCCGCCCCAGCGCGGCCCGTTTTACGCTCGACATCGGCGATTAGTTCCTTCGCAATCGTTTCATACGCGATAGCCCCTTTGGAGCGGGGGTCATACACAGAGATAGGCTGACCAAACGACGGCGCCTCCGACAGGCGAACATTGCGCGGGACAACCGTGGGCGATACCGAATCGCCAAAATACGATTTGACTTCCTGCATCACCTGATTGGCGAGGTTGGTGCGACCATCGAACAGGGTCAGAATGACCTTGCCGATCTCCAGATCCGGGTTCAAATGCAGACGCACACGCTCAATAATTTCGAGCAACTGCGAAATACCCTCAAGAGCGTAGTACTCGCACTGGAGCGGAATCAGCGCCTGATCCGCCGCCGACAGTGTGTTAACGGTAATCAGGCCGAGCGACGGCGGCGAGTCAATCAGGATAAAATCGTACTCATCGCCGACCGATGCGAGGGCTTTTTTCAGCACGAACTCGCGCTCGGGCAGATCGAGCATTTCGATCTCGGCCCCGGCGACATTGACGGTGGCGGGAATCAGATCCAAATTAGGAACGGCGGTGCGAACGCGCGCGGTTTGCACGGACAGCCCGTGGGCGAGAACCCCGTACACGTCGTGGGCGACCGTGCGCCGATCCACGCCCAATCCGCTGGTCGCGTTCCCCTGCGGGTCGGTGTCTACGAGCAAAACGCGGTGGTCGCGCGCCAAAAACGCGGCGAGATTAACTGCCGTGGTGGTTTTGCCGACCCCGCCCTTTTGATTAACAACGGCCCAAACAACGGCCATGTAAAAATCGCCCTCCGTGCGTTAGTTTACCGCACGTCGGGCGTATTCCTCCCCCAAACGTTTCACGTGAAACGTTTGGGAAACTCGGAGTGTTCTTGGACGCGTCCTTTTACGTGTAAATGCTCTCCAACAAACTCTCACGCCCTCTCCCCCTTACTCGCCTTTCGCGAGTAAGGGGGAGAGGGCGTGAGAGTCCGAAGGAAAAACGGTTGAGGATAGGAGGTATATTCACGCGTTTCACGTGAAACAAAAAGGCCCCGCCACAGGTTTCTGCGGCGGAGCCTCGAAGCAAAGCCTTAGTTGACCTCGCCGCGATTACTTATCTAACGTTTATTTTGCTTCTTAAATTAGCGCACCTGATCCGCGAGAATACGGCGCACCATCATCTCCGCGATCTGCTCGCCGGACACGTTGTAACTCCCCGCCTCGACACGCGCCCGCAGGCTTGCGACAATATCTTCCCGCACATCCGACTCCTTCTCCACGCGCGCCGCAAGCGCCTCCACCTCGGCGCGAGCGGCGGAACTTAATCCGCTGAAAGCGCGCTCGCCGCCGCCCGCCGCCAGCGTTCCGCGTGACGATGCGACGCTCATGGCGCCGAACGACGCAGGGGCGTCGCCGCCCGCGTCGCCGCTCGAAAATCCGAAGTTCGTGCGTGAAACTTTCATATATTCTTCCGATGATAGCTGCATGTAGGTTTGCGCCTTCCAAAGCGGCGACGCCAAAACGCCCTGACGCGTTTTCCGTTTTCCGCTTTTCGTACTATTCGCCACTGTGATGTCGCGGCAAGCGTACAGCGGCCCGGCTACCATAAGGAAACATCGGTAAATCAACCAACGCCTCGCTCTTAGGCCCGTAGCTTTGCGTCACGCTTTTTCAAACGCTTTGCCCTTCTTACATTCTTGATTATCGGGTTTGCGCGCCTGATATATAGGCGCGGGGGCTATTGTATCGGAAATACGGTAATTGTGTCAAGTTTTTTCCCGCTTAAACGCCTTACTTACCGCTAATACTACCGGCGGGGGGCAAAAACGGTTCCCCGAGCCAGCGACGCAACGCTTCCGCGAACGGCAAACCCTCGTATTGCGCGGGCCAGCGCGCCCGGTTCTTTTCCTCGAACGCGGCTTTCCAGCGGTTGTGGAGCCATAACCATTGATCCGGATACGCCCGCACCATCTCCTCCAAAAGCCGGTTCGTGTCGGTCATGATCCGCAACGTTTCCGCATCGCGCTCGCCTGCGGGAACATCGTAGCGCACCGGGAGGGGCGGACGGAAAATCAGTTTGTACGTGTCATCGCTTTGGCGCGGGCAGTACACGGGAATTAAAACCGCGCCGGTTTTAAGCGCAAGCGCGGATGGACCGGCGGGGGTTCCGGCGGGAACGCCGAAGAACGGCGCGAACACATCGCCGCTGTTCTGGTCGGGAAGCACGCCAAGCGCGTCGCCGCGCTTCAAAACGGATAAAAGCGCGCGCACCGACCCGCCCTTGCTCGCCACCTCAAGGCCCGAGCCTTTCCGCAAATCGCGAAGCCACGTGGCGAACTCGCCGTTCGCGGGCGGGCGGGCGACCACGGTGATCGGCACGCCCTCGGACGCGATCCACCGCCCCAGCAACTCCCAGTTGCCAAAATGAGCGGATAGGAAAATCACGCCCTTACCCTGGGCGAGCGCGGGGCGCGCGTACTCGTCCCATCCTTCGACATGGGGGATAAGCGCGTCGCGGTCCGCGCGCGTTTGCAGGAGCGGCCCGCGCACAAAATCCACGCCGGTTTTGGCGAAATGCGTGAACACGCGTCGGATCAGCGCGTCGCGCTCCTTTACCGTCATCGAATCGCCGTACACCAAGCGCAAATTACGGTGGGCGTACGCTCGTTGCCGCACGCCTAAAACGTACGAAATAGACCCCAAACGTTCGCCCCAGCGCATGGCCTTTTCGCGCGGCAGGTTTTGCGCACGCTTGGCGAACGCCCCGAGGAAACGCGCCAGCGTTTTCTGCCAAATCCGCTTACTTTCCGGCAACCGCCGCCTTTTTTTCCCGTTCACGATAAAACATATGACGCTTCGTACAAAGAAGTTCCGGCCCCAGTGGTTTCCGCGCCCTCGCCCGGTATACTAAAACCGTGTTGACCTTTGCTGTCGCCGCGCCCGACCCCCTAACCGCCACGACTGCACGCCCTGAAACAGGTAGCCCAGCCCCCGTCGCCTCTTGTGTGGCGTGCGGTTTATCCGAGGCCCAGTTTCGGCAAACCGGCTTGCTCGGGTGTAGCGTGTGCTATCAGGCGTTTGCGCCGCTTATCGCCGCCGCCGTCGCCGAGTTGCACGGCGTCACCCTTCCGCCCGTCCCCCAACGCGCACAACAGAACGCGCCGCCACCGCCCGTTTCGGTTCCGCCCCCTGCGCTTCCCGTCCCCCCCGACGATATTCACGCGCCTCTGCCGTGGCCGACCCGCCGCGCCGCGCCGCGCCCGGCAAAATAAAAGTCATTTACCACTAAACTTGCGAAATTTTCGCAAGTTTGTTTCCTCCGCGCTTGAAACCCCGTCCGCGGTCTGGTAAAATTTCGTCGGGTTGGCAGACGCAACGCGAGAGCGCCAAAACCGCAGGGCCGCGTTGTTCTTGCTCGCCGCTTGCCGACCGCACGGATTTTTGTTTGTTCTTTTTTGAAATTCAAAAAAATTCACCCCAGAGGTACCCCAATCATGCTTAAACCGCTTGGCGACCGCATCGTGGTCAAGGCGTTAGAGGCCGAAACCACATCACGCGGCGGAATTGTTCTTCCTGACTCGGCGAAGGAACGACCGCAGACCGGCGAGGTTCTCGCTGTCGGCCCGGGCAAAACGCTCGACAACGGCACGCTCGCAACCCTCGACATCACCGTTGGCGACAAGGTCGTGTACAGCAAGTATGGCGGAACCGAGATCAAGGTCGGCGGCGAGGAATTTATCATCCTGCGCCAGGACGACATTCTCGGCGTAGTAGAGGGCTAAAGCCCGGCAAGAAAGTTAAGAGCAAGAAAGCAAGAAAGTCAGTACTGACATATTCGTAAAGCTTTCTTCTCTGATCTTTCTTGCTTTCTTGCTCTTAACTTTCTTGCTGTCCTGAAAGGACTACTAAATGGCTGCTAAAGATTTACAATTTAACGAACAAGCGCGGCGCTCCCTGGAGCGCGGCGTCAATATTCTCGCCGACGCCGTCAAGGTGACATTGGGGCCGAAGGGTCGTAATGTCGTTTTGGAGAAGAAATTCGGCTCGCCGTCTATTGTCAATGACGGCGTCACCATCGCCAAAGAGATCGAAGTCGCCGACCCGTTTGAGAACATGGGCGCGCAACTGGTCCGCGAGGTCGCCTCCAAGACCAACGATGTCGCTGGTGACGGCACCACGACCGCGACCGTTTTGGCGCAGGCGATTGTCCGCGAGGGACTGCGCTCCGTCGCCGCCGGTTCCAACCCCATTTTAATCAAAAAGGGCATGGACCGCGCGGTTGAGGCCGCTGTCGCCGAGATCAAGCGCGTCGCCGTGCCGGTCGAAGGCAACGAGGCCATCGCCAATGTCGCGTCGATTTCCGCTAACGACCGCACAATCGGCGATCTGGTCGCAAAAGCCATGGATGCGGTCGGCAAAGACGGCGTTATCACGGTCGAAGAGTCGAAGGGAACGCAAACGTCGCTCGAACTCGTCGAGGGAATGCAGTTCGACAAGGGCTACATTTCCCCGTACATGGTCACCGACGCCGAGCGGATGGAAGCCGTGATGGAGGAGCCGTACCTTCTGCTCTTCGAGAAGAAGATCAGCAACATCCAGGATTTGATCAAGCCGCTTGAGGCGGTTGTCAAGTCGGGACGCCCGCTCGTCATCATCTCCGAGGACGTGGACGGCGAAGCCCTTGCGACTCTGGTTGTGAACAAAATTCGCGGAACCCTGAATGTGGTTGCGGTCAAGGCGCCGGGCTTCGGCGACCGCCGCAAAGCGATGATGGAAGACCTCGCGGTTTTGACCGAAGGCAAGTTCGTCACCGAAGACTTAGGGCTTAAGCTCGAAAACGTGGACCTGTCCTACTTCGGTCGGGCAAAGCGCGTGGTTGTCACCAAGGACAACACGACGATTGTCGAGGGCGCGGGTTCGCAGGCCGCCATTCAAGGCCGTATCGCGCAATTGAAGGCGCAGATCGAAAAGTCCGATAGCGACTACGACCGCGAAAAGTTGCAAGAGCGTTTGGCGAAACTCTCCGGCGGCGTGGCCGTTATCCAGGTGGGCGCGGCGACCGAAACCGAACTCAAGGAAAAGAAACTTCGCATCGAGGACGCTTTGTCCGCGACGCGCGCGGCAGTCGAGGAGGGGATTGTCGCCGGTGGCGGCGTGACCCTGCTTAAAGTCACTGATGCGATTGACGCCGAGAACATGGTCGGCGACGAGCGCATCGGCGCGGCGATCATCAAGCGCGCGCTTGAGGAACCGGCCCGTCAGATCGCGATCAACGCCGGTCAGGAGGGTTCGGTTGTGGTCAACCAGATCCGCGAGGGCGGCCTGGGCTACAACGCGTACACCGGCAAGTACGAGGACCTGCTCGCGGCGGGCGTCGTGGACCCGGCCAAGGTCACCCGCTCGGCCCTGCAAAATGCGGCCTCCATCGCGAGCCTTTTGCTCACGACCGAGGCCCTGATCGCCGAGAAGCCCGAAAAGGCCCCCTCAGGCGGCGGCATGGGCGGCGGCGGCGGTATGGGCGGTATGGGCGGCGGCATGCCCGGCATGGGCGGTATGGGCGGCTTTTAAGCCTTCCCGTTCCGTTTCACGTGAAACGATAAACGGCCCGCAGGACGCTTGCGTCCTGCGGGCCGTTCTTCTCCTTTAAGGAAACGTTGCCGTTAAAGCCTTCCCAAGCATAGGGAGTTCACCTTGATCGCGACTTTGACTTTTCTCGGCTCGAAGATTAAATTCTGGTTAAGCAGTGGTAAAATAAGGTGTTTCATGTAACTTTACGGGGGGAACCACCCTCTCATTGCGAGACACATCTTCCGATGAGTTGAAGGAGGTCGCGGCGTTACAAGGCCGTGGCTTGAACGTACAATGGCAATCAAAACCAGAGACAAGAAATCGCAGATACCCGATTGGCGATCGCGGTTGCCCATCACGACAAACCCCGCGCACCGTCCCATGAGCGGATTGCTTACGGATGATGTCGCTTTATCTATCATGCGCGCCAATGAGGATGAACTGGTACACGGCGGGGCGGCGTTCCACGTACCATTCTGGGAGGACGAGGCGCCGATGCGCGATGTCGAGGGGCTTTTAGTAAGCGCGACGCTGAATCAACGAAAGCGTTCGGACCAGTTGCGACAAGCCGAGACCCGATTATCCCAACTACTCACGCAAGAAGGAGTGGAACGATGGTTGGGTAGCGCGAAAGATTTTTTGAACGGTGCAACTCCTCGGCAGGCTATCGGGCAGGGGAACGGAGACGCAGTGCTGGAGTCTATTGCACGGCTGGAGTGGGGCCACTATGTGTAAATCGGCTTCCGGCGATACCCTTTGTGCGCTTCGCTTGTCGTCATTTTGACGCTGGGTCAATTAAGAAGCGCCATTGCCAGATTCGGGGCGCAAGCGGATGGGGTGTTTTGCCGCTACACCGCAACCGCATTTGGGAACACACGCGACGCAATCTCAGGCGAGGGGGCAATGTATGACTCCGGTCGTTATCACGCCAAAGGCGCGTTCCGCGCGGTGTATCTTGCCTCAAATCATGATTTGGCGCACTGGGAGTACTTTCACACCCTCCGAAACCGACAGACGGATGCAAACGATTTGCTTCCCTTAACGCTTCTTGCGGTAGACGTGACCTTGATGCGCGTTCTTGATTTGACGCGCCCCGATGTTTGCCACGCGATTGGAACTACGCCGTCGCTACTTGCGACCTACGATTGGGGCGCCGCGTCCGGCGAACCGTTGACCCACCAGATAGGACGTTTAGCGCAGGCGGCGGGGTTGGATGCCTTGTTATTTCCTTCGGCGGCAGTCGCAACCTCTCCCGCAGTAGATGGTTTCAATATCGTCGCCTTCCCCGATAACATCGCAGGCAACACGGCGGGTAACATATTCAAGGTACGGAATTCTGACAAACTGCCTCCGCCCCCTCCGCGTATACCTTAGCGTCGCTTTTGTCTTTCCCCTAAACATGCTTTTTTGTTACGGAGCGACGACGACGTGTCAGATGACAATACGAATGAGAAGGTAGAAGAAACGCTTCCGCCCACTTTTTCCTGGTCGCGACCGGAGACGACACACCACGATTATGGCAAACAGCAATCTTACCAGCGCCAAAAAAGCGAAAAACGACGAGTTTTACACGCAGTACCACGACATAGAAAAAGAAGTCTCGGCGTATACCGAGTACAATCCGGACGTGTTTCGGGGCAAAACGGTTCTTTTGCCGTGCGACGACCCGGAGTGGAGCAACTTCACCAAGTATTTCGCGCAGAACTTTTCCGCCCTCGGCTTGAAGAAACTTATCAGCACGAGTTACGCGCCGGACAGCAAGAAAGTGGGCGCACCGCAGCCCTCGCTTTTTGAAACGGAAAGCGAAAAGTTCGACCCCGCCAAAACCCAGGTCAAGGGCAAGATTTATACGCTGACGGGCGACGAAACCGGCGACGGCAAAGTTGACGTGAACGACTTAAAATGGGACTACATGAAAGGCGACGGCGACTTCCGCAGCGCGGAGGTGCGCGCGTTGCGGGACGAAGCCGACATCATTATCACGAACCCTCCATTTTCCCTGTTCCGCGAGTTTTTGGTGTGGGTGGTGGAAGCGGGCAAGCAGTTTCTCCTTATTGGAAACATGAACGCCATCACCTACAAGGAAGTTTTCCCGCTGATAAAGGCGAACCAAATGTGGCTCGGAGCGACCAACTTCAACGTAGGAATGTATTTCTTAGTTCCGGGTGCTTTTGTTTATGCAGATACCTATAAGTTTGAGCGAGAACAAAATAATGTTCAAGTAAATCGTGTTCCAGGGGTTTGTTGGTTCTCAAACATTGATCATGGTCGGCGGCACCAATCTTTGCCGCTGATGACGATGGCAGATAATCTACGGTTCAACAAGAAACTTCAAGGTAAAGACAAGTACGAGTGTTACGACAACTACGACGCGATAGAAGTGCCGTTCACCGACGCCATACCCAGTGATTATAACGGCGTGATGGGCGTACCCATTACTTTTCTGGATAAGTATTCGCCGGAGCAGTTTGAGATTTTGGGTGCAACGCAAAGGGGATGCCATGACGAAGTACCCGACACGAAGAAATATGACGATTATTGGGAAGTAAGGCAAGACGGACAAAAGACAGGCTCTTCAGGCGGCAAGACGAATGAGAATGCCAACTTAGTTGAGAATGATGGCAAAAAAAATTACTTCATAAATAAAGAAGGCAGAGTAATTCAGTCTGCGTACCAGCGAATCTTCATCAGGCACAAGGCATAAAATGGAAACAACACTCAAACAATACACCGTCAAAGAAGTCTGCGAGGGCTTTGTTTACAACGCGTTTGAAGGCAAAGGCTTGTTCGGACTTTCCGGCAGGCTCACCATTCAGCCCGAATACCAGCGCAACTACATCTACGCCGACGGCAAACGCGACGTGGCGGTGATTGAATCGCTCCTGAAAGGCTATCCCTTAGGGCTGATCTATTTCAACAAACGGGACGGCGACAAATTAGAAGTTCTGGACGGGCAACAGCGTATTACCTCCGTCGGACGCTATGTCACCGGCAAGTTCGCCGTCAAAGACAAAAGCGGAATGCAACAATACTTTCATAGCATCGCCAAAGACAAGCAGGACAAAATCCTGAACGCGGGGCTTCTGATGTATGAATGCGACGGCACGGAAAGCGAAATCAAGGAATGGTTTCGCACCATCAACATCGCGGGCGTTCCCCTCAACGCGCAGGAACTGCTGAACGCGGTGTATTCCGGGCCGTTTGTGACGCTTGGCAAAGAAGAGTTCTCCAACAGCCGGAACGCTAACGTGCAGAAGTGGAGCGCGTATGTCAAGGGTAGCGCCAACCGGCAGGAGTTCTGGGCCTGCGCTTTGGAGTGGGTCAGCAAGGGCGACGTGGACACCTACATGGGCGCACATCGCACCGACACGAACATCAAGGAAGTCAAGACGTATTTTAACAGCGTGATCGATTGGGTTTCGGGCGTGTTTCCCGTTGTGGAAAAAGAAATGTGCGGGCTGGACTGGGGTACGCTCTATGAGGAATATCACGGGCAGTCTTACAATCCGGCGGCGGTCGCGCAGGAAGTGAAAACCCTGTACGCCGACCCTTTTGTGAAAAAGCGCGGCGGGATCTTTGAGTATATTCTGGGCGGTTCCCAAGACGCCAAACTCTTGGACGTGCGCGTGTTTGACGAAGCCACGAAACGCGCCGTGTACGAAAAGCAAACAACCGCCGCCAAAGCCGAAGGCGTTTCGAACTGTCCCCTGTGCGCCTCCGGCCATGATGCGAACAGGAGTAAAATTTGGAAACCTGCCGAAATGGAAGCCGATCATGTGACGGCCTGGAGTAAAGGCGGCAACACTTCCGCTGAGAACTGCCAAATGCTGTGCATAACACACAACCGCGCCAAAGGGAACCGGTAAGGGGGCGTGCGGCTATTGTGGCCCAAAAATCATCGGCGGCGGTAGCACGGGTAGCCTAAGGCGACGACAGCGCGCCGATCGGCGCGCTAACCTGCATCCTTGATGACCGCGAGCGGCGTGAGCGTGGTGACGACCTCGGCAAGGTTCGCGGCGACAACCGCCTCGATCACGTCGCGCGACGATTTGTACACGCCCGGCGATTCGTCAATCGGCACATCCGACCCGCCGCCGTTCACGAGAACGTGCAAGTCCTTCATCTGACGGTTCACGCCGCTTTGCGAGAAACGCTGACGCGCCTCGCCCCGACTGTATTTGCGCCCGCACCCGTGGTTGACCGAGTACAGCGCGTTCGCCGCGCCCGCAAGGGGACGCAGGATATAACTCGAATCTCCCATCGAGCCGGGGATGAGAACCGGATGCCCGGTGTCCGCCCACTTGGTTCCCGCAAGGGCCGGATGACCGGCGGGGAACGCGCGCGTCGCGCCTTTGCGATGCACCCACGCCGTTTCGCCGCTTGCGAGCGTTTCCTCCTGGGCGAGATTGTGGCTGATCTCGTAATGCAACTCCGGCTCGGTCCCGAAAACGCGCCGGAACGCAGTCGCGACCTGCCGGGCGATCAGAAGCCGATTGGCGACCGCAAAGTTGCCGCCGCTATTGATGGCGTTGCGGTACCCGCTCCAGTGAACCGAATCGGGCGTGAAAAACGCGAAGTCGCCGCCGACTTTCTCGCCCCGCGCCTCGCGCTCCTCGCGGGCAAGGCGCATATAATGGGCGGTCAATTGGTAGCCGTACGCGCGCGAGCCGGTATGGAGCATCACCCACAGTTTGCCGTCCTGATCGTGCTGTAACTCGCAAAAATGGTTGCCCGACCCGAGCGACCCTAACTGCCCGATGCCCTTCTCGACGGCTTTTGCGGGCGGCGACCAATCATCATCCACCGGCAAGCGTTCCCGTTCGACGTTTTCACGTGAAACATCGTCCAGCAGGGCGGACGCGCCGTTTCGTACAATCTCGGCGAACTCGGCCCGCGACGCCCCAAACGCGCCCCGCTCGCCCAAACCCACCCCGATACGCTTCATCACCTCGTGCGAGAACTTGCGCTTTAACCGCTCGTCGCGGCCCTTCGCCACATCAATATCGGAGCGCAAACGCAGCATCCCGCACCCGATATCGTAGCCGACCGGCGACTGCAAAAGCGTTCCGGTCGTCGCGATCACGCAACCGACCGGGACCGATCCGCCGATATGGGCGTCCGGGGTCAGCGCGACTTCTGCGACGCCAGGATAAAGGGTCGCCGCGTGCGCCTGTTGGTACAAACCTTCTTCTGACTCGTTGTATAGTTTCTCCGACAAAAATAAGCGCAGGGGAACATCATTGCCTAAATCCAGCGTGTAGTAGCCGTCGCCCGTGCGCCTGCAACGCTCCTTCAGGCTCCGCGCCGTGACACCATCAAATTGTTTACTCATATAAATCCTGTATCGCGGCTTGACGACCCGCCGCTAAAGACCATTGTCATCGGCGAAATCCGCCGGGCGGGGACGTTTCTTTACCGGACGACCCGCCGCCCGCGATACAAAAAGAGAAAGTAAACAAACCAATGAACGCCGACAACGCAACCAAGCCAAGCGTCCAGACGCCATTTTTCACGTCGGACACGCACTTCTTCCACGAAAACATCATCAAACTGTGCCATCGGCCCTTCAACACGATGGACGAGATGAACCAGGCGATGATCGCGCGCTGGAACGCCAAAGTGGGTAAGGGCGACCTTGTCTACCATTTGGGCGATTTCGCGCTTAAATGCACGCCCGAGCAGGGCCGCGAGGTGGTTAAACAACTGAACGGACAAATCATTCTGATCCGGGGCAACCACGACAAAGTCGCCGACCAGATCAAGGACGCGTTCGCGGCTGTCAAGGACTACGATGAGGCAAGCGTTCCGGACGCCGACGCGCCGAACGGCAAGCGCAAGATCGTTCTGCTCCACTACGCCCTGCGCGTTTGGAACAGCAGTCACCACGGCGCGTACCACCTGTACGGTCACAGCCACGGAAGCCTGCCGGACGACCCAAATGCGCTCGCCTTCGATGCGGGCGTGGACTGCTGGGGGTTCGCGCCGATCTCGTACGATGAGGTCAAGGCCGTGATGGACGGCAAATCGTGGAAGCCGCAGGACCATCACGGCGCGTAAACACGAGCGATAATCGCCCGTCGCTAAACAACGCGGCGCGGCGGGCGATGTTCAGCCTTCCACGCCCGCCGCTTCGAGCAACGCAATCACCGCCTGGCTTTTCCGCAGGCGCGCGAACCAAAGGGCATCATGGCCGCTCCGCGTTTGCAGCGATGTGTCGGCGCCCGCGCGAAGCAGTCGTTGCGCTATTTCCGCATTGTTCCGAACCACGGCGGACATAAGCGCGGTAGAGCCGCTTCGGTTGCAGACGTTGGGGTCCGCTCCGCGCTCCAGCAGAACGCGCACGACGCCCACCGCGCCATGCGCCGCCGCCTGGGTAAGCGCGGCGTTTCCGTATTGGCTACGCGCGTTCACCCGCGCACCTTTATCCAGCAGAAGGCGCGCCAAAGCCGCCCCGTTCGGGTGGTTCCGCCATCCCGATTCGCTACGGCTTCGTGGGTACAGGCGGCTCCATCTCCCGGAAACCTTCATGAGCGCGGTCATGCCGTAATCGTCGGCGGCGTTCACGTCCGCGCCGCGCGCAAGGAGAAGCCGCACGACCGCAACACGTCTGCCCTCGCACGCGTGCATGAGCGGGGTTGCGCCTGTATTGTTTTTCTCGTTCACCCACGCGCCGTGCGCGAGCGCTCGGCGTATAAACGGCAAAACGCCCGCCCGCGCGGCGCGCATCAGCGGCGTCGCCCCATATTTGTCTTTGCGGTCCGCGCTTGCCCCGTCGCCGTCAATCCCCATCGCGGCGAACGTGAAGCGGCGACCCGGGAGCGGCGTTTGACGCTGGTAGATAACGCAACGTTGCGTGAGTACGTTTTTGCGGCGCGGGCGGCGACGCGGGTCGTTGGTTCGCCAGTTTGACGTTTGTTCGGACATTTTTAACATAGGTTTTGTGCGTTATCGCCGCTTCCGTCAGGAATCTTATTGAACGAGGTGACCGCCAGACCGCCACTGGGACGCTACGCGGCGGCGTGGGTAAGCGCTTCCGCTATCTTGACGCCCCACTGCCACCCGTCGCTCGTGGTGTCGCCGTCTTCGAGCAGCCAGCACGAGGATAAGATCGCCTGTGCGCGTCCCCAATCGCGCACCCGCGCCGCGTCCCAACCGCACACCTCCGCGAAAATCGCCACGCGGCGCGCGAGAATGCCGGGAACATCGTCCCAGGTTAGCAGAGCGGGCCACGGGTTGCGAAGAATCGCGCCCGCCTCGTAAGCGGCTTCCCCCCAAACGCCCTTCGGATCAATCGCGATCCATTCTTCCTCACCGCTCCCCTCACCCCGCTTCGTGGCGAGGATGTTGCCGTGGTGCAAATCGCCGTGCAGAAGAACGGGCGGGCCAAGAGGCGAGGCGGCGAGATCGGCGAAAAGGCGCTCCGCCTGGGCGAAATCGCGCAGGGGAAGCGGCCCGGACCCGCCCCCGTAGCGCGCTCGGTGGCGCGCAAACCCGTCGCCCCAGCGTTCAACCGTGGGAAACAGCGCCGCGTTCGCCTCGTTTTCGAGCGGCGCCTGCGACGGGGGCGTATGGTGCAGGCGGCGCATAAGTTCGGCGGCGGCGCGGGTAGCCGCGTCATCGCTGCGCCCGTCGAACCGCGATAAAAGCGTGTCGCCGGGGAGGACGCGCGCGAGCAAAAGCGCGCCTCGGTCCGCGTCCGCCTGGAGAAGACGAACCGATGCGCCGCTTGCCGCGTATTGCTGCAAGGCCCGCATTTCGCGCGTTAGCTCGTCGCTCGGCACGCCCATTTTCAGAACGAGCGATTCGCCCTGCCGCGTCGCCTTCGTGACATAATTGAACGATAAGTCCGCGAATGCCTCGCCTATCGTCAATCCCCATGCCGCCGCGCGCTCCGCTATAAGCGCGGGTAACGCGTCCAGCCAGGCCCGCCCCGCCGCCCCGTGAACGCCAACGACATTTCGCGTCAGTGTTGTTTCCGATGTAAGCAAAGTCCTTGCCACGCCTCCCTACAGGCTTTGCACGTTATCGCGGCGCAAGGAACGCCTGCTAAACTACGTCAGTTCGTTTTACCGTATGGCGTGCGTCCGAGGGGCTAAAGCCCGCTCGCTATCAGGCGCGGGGCGCGCCGTAATCCCGCTGAAGCGGGAAGAAACAGACAGCTCGTGTGGTTGGTAGAGTTTTACGGTTGGCTACGCCGCTCCGTCGCGAACGACGTTTACGTTAAACAAACCTGCAACACGAGTTGTCCGCCTTCCCGCTTCAGCGGGATTACGGCGCGCCCCGCGCCTGATAGCGAGCGGGCTTTAGCCCCTCGGACGCACGCTATACGTTGATCCAAACGCGCCTTTTACTGATTACTGCACTAATTATTAAATCAAAATGTCGCTTTACGAAAAGCCCAGAACGGGGTGCGGGACGTACGGCTCTTCGAGCGACGCGATTTCCTCGGGCGTGAGCGACACGGACAGCGCGGCGACGGCGTCCTCCAGGTGGTGCGGCTTGGTTGCGCCAACAATCGGCGACGTGACGGCGGGCTTGGTCAGCATCCATGCGAGCGCGACCTGCGCCATCGGCGCGCCTTTCGCTTCCGCGACGCTTGCGACCCGCGCGACTACCTGGCTGTCGGCGTCCTCGGTGCGGCTGTAGACGGTTTTACCGAACTGGTCGGTTTGCGCGCGGTCCGTGCTTTGCCGCTCGTCCCACGGGCGCGTCAGTCGTCCGCGTGCGAGCGGACTCCACGGAATCACGCCGATGCCCTCGGACTGGCACAACCCCATCATTTCGCGCTCTTCCTCGCGGTACAACAGGTTGTAATGGTTCTGCATCGAAACGAACCGCGTCCAGCCATGGAGGTCGGCGAGATGAAGGGCCTTGCAGAATTGCCATGCGTGCATGGACGACGCCCCTATATAGCGCGCTTTGCCCACCTTGACCACGTCATGCAGGGCTTCAAGGGTTTCCTCGATGGGCGTTTCGTTATCCCAGCGGTGCGTTTGGTACAAATCCACGTAGTCCGTCCCCAAACGCTTGAGCGAGGCGTCCATTTCGCTGAAGATGGCCTTGCGCGACAGGCCCGCGCCGTTCGCGTCCGTGCGCATCCGCCCGTGCGCTTTGGTGGCGATCACGACCTCGTCGCGGCGGGCGAAGTCGCGAAGCGCGCGGCCCACGATCTCCTCGCTGGTCCCGTCCGAGTAGACATTGGCAGTGTCGAAGAAGTTGATGCCGAGTTCGAGCGCGCGCTGAAGAAACGGGCGGCTTTGCTCCTCCGGGAGCGACCACGGGTGCGCGCCGCGCTCCGGCACGCCGTAGCTCATACAGCCCAAACAAATGCGAGAAACCTTGAGGCCGGTTTTGCCCAGTCGAACATATTCCATACCCACGTTATTCCCAGCGGGGACGCGGTTTGCAACGTGGTCGCGGTACAAGGCGGGGAACCCAGCCGAATGGGAAACCCTTTTTACCGTTTTACCGTCATCGGGTTGTTGGTTGTCAGCCAAGCGGGGATTAAGAAGCCCCCTAACCCCCGATAATGGGGGGACAAGAAAGAGACGGTTGAGCCGTTTGCGTGGTTACAAGGAGATTTATCTCCTTGTAACCACGCAAACGGCTAACCCCATCCAACCCTTCCCCCTCTCAAGTCTCAGATCTTTCTTTAGCGCGCCGGGGCAGGTCGCCGTAGAGAACGCCGCGACTTTGCGATTGGTGTACGTTCCCGCCGCGAGATACACACGCTTGGGATCGGACGGATCAACCCCGAGGCTTTCGATGTCGGAATAGTTCCACGTGTCGCTGTTGACCCAGTCCGAGATAGACGCCCTGCGCTTTTCGCCGTTGTCCCAGCGGTACGCGCCGCCGATGTCGGTGCGGGCGTACATCAAGCCTTTTACTTTGGGATGCAGGATAATGCCGGAAACGAACCCGCCGCCCACAATCGGCGCGCTGTTCCACTCGTAGCCGCGCGCGACCGGCTTAGCCGCGCTCGGGGACGCCACCTGCCGCGCCGCCGACGCCGCGCCCCGCGTTTTCGGGGACGCATTCGCGGCAAGGGTAAAATTCCCTGTCGGCAAGCGCTGGAGGCGCCCTTTGGCGCCGACGACGAAAAGCGCGGCGCCGGTCGCCATCACCCCCGCCGCCACCTTGATCGTCGTTGATTCGTTTTTCATAACGCCTACTTAACTGGCTCCCGCTTACCTGACACAAATCGCCCCGCCCCGCCCCGCCCGAAAATATCAAGGCGAAGCGCGGCGATTGAACCTTCCCAACTTTGACGTGAAGGTCACGTCGCAAACGCGTCCTTTAGCCTATGTTATTTTGGCGCTTGCGGGGCGGCGTTGCGCGCCTCGGCTTTGCGTTGCGTTCGGTCGGCGTCCGCTTTGGCGCGGGCCATGCTTTCCTCGATTGCGGCGCGCTGTTCGGGCGGGGCTTGGGTTACCGCCGCGGAGGAAGTGGGTGGCGGGGGCGGGGGCGTATTGGTAGTGGTAGTGGTGATGTCGCTTTCAGGGGCGCAACCAACGATTAAAAACAAAATGAACAAAGCGACGACAGCAAGACGCTGTGGCTTGCGCCGCCCGATACAAGGGTGAGCGGATGATGCAACGTAATTCATTTTGCGTTTTCCTTTTTGAAGCGATGCGAACATAAAGAAAGCGGGCTTACCCACGATAGTTAAGCCCGCTCCTTTTGTCTCGTTCGCCGGTGAGTTAGTACGGCTTGTAGTTGGCGTCGGCGGGATAGTTGTTGATGTGCTTGGCGTAGTTCAGGCTACCGCGCGCCATTGACTTTGCATGACCATTCGGGAAGATGAAGTTCGCGGTTCCCGAGTGTCGGTAGCGCGGGTACGCGCCACAGCCATTGTAGGAGCCGGGCGTAATAGTCACATCACGCGATTGACCGTCGCAGTCGCCCCTCAGTAGCGAGTAGTCACCGGTGGCTCCGGCGCCCATGCTTGAGTTCCAGAACCACTGGTCGCCAGTTACGGTGCGGTAGCTCCAGTTATGATAGGGGTCGCCCGCCGTCGCCCACTTTCCAGTTTGAACCAGCCTCGTACGCCAAGACATGATCCGCAGGCGCGGGGAACATCGCCAGCGTGGGGATATGCGGCACGTATGTGGAAACGTCTGGCGGCATTCCCCCCATCCAGCCGAAGGTGTTATCAAGAACCTTGAATTGGCTACCTTCGTCGCGGGGGAAGGCGGGGCAGGTGAAAACGCCCGTGGCGGAGTACGCGGCGCCGTTCTTGATGTACGGCTGGAGAAGACCGGACCAGTCAGCGGCGAAGCCGAAGCGCGATGCGTCGGCGGGCGGAAGCATCTCGTCATAGTCCTGCAAATAAAGCATCCCCGCCGTGCCAACTTGTTTCATGTTGGACAAACACGCGGTTTGCCGGGCCTTATCGCGGGCTTTAGCGAAGACAGGGAACAGGATCGCGGCAAGAATTGCGATAATAGCGATAACGACCAAAAGTTAGATCAGAGTGAAGGCGCCGACGCGGCGCTTTTTGCCGGAGACAACTCCGGTTTAACCGGGCAAAACCGATAACGCGACGGGCGGCGGGGCCACCGAACCGCGAACCCGAAGTTCCACAGGAAAAACCTCGGTATGAGGGCCGTGCGCGGGCGCGCCGCCGTCCTCTTCCCGAAACGACGAGGACGGCGAAACCGTGTCCGCGCCCTCTGCGCCGACCAGACCTTCCGGCGTAAACAAAATGCCGTCCTGGATCTGCGTCAGCAACATATCAACCGCGCGTGCGCCCATTCCCAGAAACGGTTGCCGCACGGTGGTCAGCGCGGGCGCTGTCATTCGGGCCGTAAGAATATCATCGAAACCGGCGACCGAGATGTCCTCCGGCACGCGCACGCCGTGGCGGGCGAACACTTCCATGCTTCCCGCCGCAATATCATCATTGGCGCAAAACAAAGCCGTTGGTAATTGTTTAGTCGCACTGACACCCACAAGAAGTTGGGACGCGCGTTCGCGCCCGGACGACGCGCCGTACGCGCCCGGAAAAACTAACGATTCGTCCAACGGGATATGAGCGTCGGCGAGGGCGCGGCGATACCCGGCGATACGCTGGGCCGCGCCAAGAAACTCCATCTGACCGGGAAAATGCGCGATACGCCGATGCCCTTGCTCGATCAGGTAACGCACGATAGCGTACGCCCCGCCCTCGTTGTCTATATCTAAATTGTATGTGTGCGGCAACATGTTGTTGCTGTGCATGGTCACGAACGGCGTATGATGCTGGAGCGACTCGGCGAACGCGGACGTGAGCCGGGCGGGCGCGACAAAGATCATGCCGTCCACGCGACCATCGCAAAACTGGAGGATACGCGCTTCGTCCGCTTCCCAGTTTTGAACCGAGAAAACCGTGGTGTTCTGCCCGCGCCGGGCGGCGGCTTCTAAAATACTGGTCAAAATTTCCAGAAAGAAAAGGTTGCGCTCCGGGCCGTCCACAATCGCGACGATGCCGATAGTGTCCATACGACGGCGCGATAATCCGCGCGCAACGCCGTTCGGGCGGTAATGCAACTCCGCCGCCGCCGCCGTAATGCGGACGCGCGTCGCCTCGGAAACACGGGTCGCGGACCGGGCGCCGTTCAGCACGACCGATACGGTCATGGCGGTCACCCCGGATTGCCGGGCCACATCTTGCAGGGTTGGGGCGTTGCTTCGTCGCATAGTCTTGGCTACGATAATAACATATGAATTAACGTTAAACAAAAGATCGCCATTTGTTATTCGAGAATTTTGACGTTAATTCAATGATGAAGCGGAGGACACGCTCTTATTGTTCGTCCGCACGTTTCTTTTCCGCCTACGCCGTGCGGCCTTTTCAAAAAAAACAAGGGAATGAGCAAACCGTTAACCGCGCTTCTTTTCCCGATGACCTTGTGTTCTTTTCCCTGATTCGCGGTTTGACGAACACAGCCCGATTATGTTATATTAAAGATATATTTGGATTGTGCCAAATTTCACGAAGTCAAGATGGCGCGGCGGTCGGAAGCGGCGATGAGCGAAACCAGCCTGAAACAAAACGCGGGTGTGGCGGCGGGCGGTCACGACAACCGGCGTAGCGCGGTTTATTTTGAAAAAGAGCGCGGCGTCACCGACGTGCGCGTGCTTCCCGGCGTCGCCCATGTCACGGTTTCCGTGGGCCAAACTCCGAGCGACGGCGATGACGCGGCGGTTGCGGCGAGCGCGCAACCCTTTTCCCCCAATGACCGTTCGGCCCCCGAGCGGCTCGCGGTTTTGGAAGCCCTGGCGCAGGCGAATGTGCCGGTTTTTCTCGCCAAGATCGAGCCGCAAGCCCTATCGTTTGCGGTGCGTTCCGAAGCGGTCGCGCCGTGCGAGACCATCCTCGCCGCCCTTGGCGCGGTTTACGATATGCGCCGCGATCTGGGACTGGTAACGGTTCACGCGGGCGCGATGCGCGATCTGACCGGCGTTATGGCGACCATCTACGATGCGCTGGTGTCCGAGAATATCGCGCTGGAGCAAACCGGCGACGCGTACAATGCGGTCCTATGCCTTGTCGCGGGCGGTCAAAAGGATGCCGACCGGGCCGCCCTCGTTCTGCGCCGTAGTTTCGCGCTTGAAGACGTCGACATCGCGCGGCTCGCGGACGCGCCTGCGGATGGGAAGGCGGCGGCGTGAAAATCCTGGTGCAGAAGTTCGGCGGAACATCGGTGGCGACGCCGGAAGCGCGCAATTTAGCGTCCGGCAAGGTCGCCCGCGCGGTGCAGGCGGGCTGGCGCGTGGTCGTGGTCGTATCCGCAATCGGGCGCGCGGGCGAGCCGTATGCGACCGACACGCTGATCTCGACACTGAAGGCCGTAGATCCCGCGGTTCCGCCCGCCCCGCGCGAAATGGATTTGATGATGGCGTGCGGCGAGATCATCTCGACCGTGGTCATGGCGCAAACCCTGCGGGCGCGCGGCTTCGATACGGTCGCCCTGACCGGCGGACAGGCCGGAATTATTACCGACTACGACTTCGGTAACGCCCGCATTCAGGCGATTGACCCGGCGTATATGGCGCGCATGCTGGCGGAAAACCGCATCGTTTTGGTCGCGGGCTTTCAAGGAACCACGGAGCGCGGCGCGATAACCACTCTGGGGCGCGGCGGGTCCGACACCACCGCGTCGGCTTTGGGCGCGGCCCTGAAGCCGCATGCCGACGAGATCGCGGTCGAGATTTATACCGATGTGGACGGCGTGAAAACCGCCGACCCGCGCCTCGCGCCCAACGCCCGCACGCTCCCCTGCCTGACGTACCAGGAAATCGCCGAGATGGCGCACCTGGGGGCCAAAGTGGTCCATCCGCGCGCGGTCGAGATCGCGCACCAGTACGAGATTCCGCTCTGGGTCAAGTCCACGTTCAGCGACGGCCCGGGGGCGCTGATCACGACCAGCGACTGCATCGCCGCCGATGCGCGTTTGCACGGCCTTTTTTCCCAAATCGCTCAGCGCGTCACCGGCGTCACCCACACGGGCAAGATCGCGTATTTGCGCTTCACGCTTCCCACCGGATGCGAAACCGACAAGGGCGAGATTGAACTCGCGATCTACCGCATGCTTCAGGACGAGGGCATTTCGCTGTACCTGAACAGCACGGGCGGCGGGGCGTCGTTCGCGTTCGCGGTCGCCCGCGCCGATCTGCCGCGCTTGCGCGAACTCTTGGACGGCTTGGTGGTCCCGATTCGCTTGGGCGTAAAAGGGAAGAAACGCGGCGCGGCAAAGGAAGGGCGCGCGTTCGGGCGCGCGTACCTTTTGGGAACCGGCCTGCGAAAGGCGAACTTCAAGGCCCAGCGCGCGATGCTGGAAGAAGCGGCGAGCCTGATTGATGTGCATACGATCGAGGCCGAGGTGCAGGAAAACTGCACGATGGTATCCGTGATCGCGTCGCAGTTCACCGGCATACCCGGCGTTCTCGCGCGCCTCTTAGCCGCGCTCGCCCTCGCCCATGTGCCGGTATACCAGATTTCGGATTCGGAGTTTTCGATCTCGGCCTTGATACCGGAGGCCGACCAACAAACCGCCGTGCGCGCCCTGCATGACGCATTCGCGCTGGCGGAGGGGTAGGTGTTGGGTGTTGGGTGTTCTGAGAATACCGCTTGGTTGGTGCGTTTCGTCTGGTAAAGCCAGCAACACCTAACACCTAACACCTAACACCTAACACCTAACACCTAACACCTAACACCTAACACCT